>NZ_JBFULY010000003.1:0-307920 GCF_054049655.1 Cellulomonas sp. P5_C5
GATAAGGACCGTTCAGATTCGGCTGAATTTTGGCCCCGCCACCCCACGGAGGTGGAGACAACGGAACCTATCTCAACCAAGACCCACCACCCTCCAACACCCCCACCCAAACGGGCGCAAGCATCATCAGATAGCGAGCCATATGGCATCGACTATTTGGCACACTGTTGAGTTCTCAAGGAACAGACGCGCATCTCCTCGAGATCTTTCGATCTCATCCGAGAGGCTTTGTCGTTCTGAATCCTACCTGGCTTTCCGACCGCTTCCTGCCACCCTTTCGGGCAGCGTCCGCGGGCCGAGAGCCCGTCCCCGTCCGGCTTCAGGGCGCACGAAGCGCCTGTCAGCACGATCGGGGGTGGCCACCCTAGGGACCAGCCACCGTGGGTCTATCCGCGGTGTCCGTTCCTCCCTCTCGGGCGACATCGAGAACATTACGCGCGTGTTGCGGCAGGTGGCAAATCCCGTCGCGGTGACGCCGGTCACCAGACCCCGTCCGGAGGGCAGATCAGCAGGTCAGTGGCCAGAAACGGCGACGACGGGACCTCCGTCGCCTGCAGGCGGAACGGAGGACCCGTCGTCGGACGGTGCCCGGTCAGGTGCCGTCAGGGCTGCGCGTCGACCACGGCGAGGGTCCGCTTGCCCCGGCGCAGGACCGCCCAGCGCCCGTGCAGGAGGTCGTCGGCGGTCAGGACAGCGTCCTCGGCCGCGACCCGGACGTTGTTGACCGACGCACCGCCCTCCGCGATCGCTCGTCGGGCCGCCCCCTTGCTCGCCACCACGCCGGTCGCGGCCAGGAGGTCGGCGATGGTGTCGCCGGCGGTGCCGGGAGCCGACGGGAGCTCGGCCACGGCTGCGGCGAGCGTCGCGGCGTCGAGCTCGGCCAACGAGCCTCGCCCGAACAGCGCCTGGCTGGCAGCCACCACCTGGTCGGCGGCAGCTGTGCCGTGCACGAGAGACGTCACCTCGTACGCCAGCGCGCGCTGCGCCTCGCGAGCCGCCGGTCGTTCCGCGACGGCCGACTCCAGATCCTCGATCTCGTCGCGCGAGCGGAAGCTGAACACCTTGAGGTAGCGCACCACGTCGGCGTCGTCGGCGTTCAGCCAGAACTGGAAGAACGCGTACGGCGTCGTCATCTCGGGGTCGAGCCAGACCGTGCCGGTCTCGGTCTTGCCGAACTTGGTGCCGTCCGCCTTGGTGATCAGCGGCGTCGTGAGCGCGTGCACGGCGACACCCTCGGCCTTGCGGATCAGCTCGACGCCCGAGAGCAGGTTGCCCCACTGGTCGCTGCCGCCGGTCTGCAGGGTGATCCCGTGCCGGCGGTGCAGCTCGAGGTAGTCCATGCCCTGCAGGATCTGGTAGCTGAACTCGGTGAAGCTGATGCCCGCGTCGCTGTTCAGGCGTCGAGCCACGGTGTCCTTGGCGAGCATCGTGCCCAGCCGGTAGTGCTTGCCGATGTCCCGCAGGAAGTCGATGGCCGACAGCGGGGCCGTCCAGTCCAGGTTGTTGACCATCGTGGCGGCGTGGGGGCCGTCGAAGCGGAGCAGCGGCTCGATCTGCTTGCGGATGCGCTCCACCCAGACCGAGACGACGTCACGGTCGTTGAGGGTGCGCTCCCCCGCCATCTTCGGGTCACCGATCAGACCGGTCGCGCCGCCGACGAGGCCGAACGGCGTGTGGCCGGCGTCCTGCAGGCGACGGACGGTCAGGATCTGGACGAGGTTGCCGATGTGCAGGCTCGGCGCGGTCGGGTCGAAGCCGCAGTAGAGGGAGACGGGCCCGGCGGAGAGCGCGTCACGGAGGGCGTCGAGGTCGGTGGTCTGGGCGATCAGGCCGCGCCACTCGAGCTCGTCGAGGATGTGGTTCACAGGGTCTCCAGGCAGTAGGCCGGCTCGCGTCCGGCACAGAGGGTGGGCGAAGGCGTCCAGCCGGCGTCGTCGTCCCTCACGGGACGTCTACCGACGCCGGCGCGCGATACGCCGGGCGATACGCGGAGACCGTGCGCTCGTCCGTGAGCCAGTAGCGCCACGGGAACCTGGTGCCCTCGCCGCCCGAGCCCGAGACGCCGACCCTCGGGCCTGTCTTGTGCGTCGGCTGGGCCACGACCTGGTGGCGGTGCAGCACGATGTCGCCGCCCGCCTCCGTGATGTCGGCACCGTTCGCGCGCAGGTCCAGGCCGAGGGCGACCGCGAGCCGGGCGGGGCCACGGGCGAGCTGGCGCTCCGAGTCCACGACTCCGACCGCCTCACGTCGACGCCACGCCAGGTCGGCGCCGTCGACGATCTCGCCGGCGCGCAGCAGGACGGCCGACGGCCTGCCGGTGGGCTCCGTGACGATGTTGAGGCAGTGGTGCAGGCCGAGGTGGCGGTACACGTACAGCCGGCCGGGCTCCGCGAACATCACCGCGTTGCGCGCGGTCCGGCCGCGGAACGCGTGGGAGCCCGGGTCGTCGGCGCCGCCGTAGGCCTCGACCTCGGTGATCCGCAGCGTGACGTCACCCTCGGGCGAGCGCGCCGTGAGGTACGCACCGAGCAGGTCGCGAGCGACCGTGTGCACGTCGCGGCTGAACCAGACGCGCGCCGGCACAGCCACGGGGGCGTGCCGACCGGCGGCATCCGGGCTCTGCAGCGGTTCGGACGGGCTCACCCGAACATCTTGCCGCACGAGCCGGTCACGGCGATCCGGGATTCCGGGCTCGGTGCGCCGAGCGGTCGGTGCGAAGGACGTCGCACGCGTCGAGACTCGTGGCGACACGAGGCCACCGGCATCCCCACAGGCAGCCAGAGCATCCCCGGCCGCACCCCGGCCGTCCGGCGCGGGGGCCGCGCGACCACGGACCGATCGACATCCGGGTCGCCGCCCAGGCGGCGTCGCCCGCCGACGCTGTGCTTCCGGTGGCGAGGACTCACGGCGCCATCTCGCCGGTGAGGAGGTGGCCGAACGCGTCGAGCCGCACGTCGGCGCGCTCGCGCGTGCGTTCGCGGGCGAAGTGGGCGGCCTCGTCGGCCATCCAGGTCAGCCAGTGCTCGCGGGCGTCGGCGCCGTCGCGGGCGAGGCCGCGCTCGAGACGCAGGTCGTCGGGGGCCTCGACCCAGACGCGGAGCGTCGCGACGGTATCGACGGCACGGCGGGCCGACCCGCACCCCTCGACGACGAGCAGGCCCGGGACCGGAATGTCGACCCACTCCGCGAAGGCCCCTGCCGCCCAGTCGTAGCGCTGGTAGCGGCCAGGCACGCCCCGGCGGAGCGGCTCCAGGACCTGCGCCGAGAGGCGCGGCCAGAGCGAGCCCTCGAGGCCCGACCAGCCCTCGTAGAGGTCGTCCAGGTGCAGCACGGTGGCACCGCGGGCGCCCAGCGCGTCCGCGAGCGTCGTCTTGCCCGAGCCGGCGGGACCGTCGACGGCCACGACCCGGACGGGCCCGAGCCGAGGACGGGCCGCGAGTGCGCGCGCAACGAGCTCGTCGGCGATCACGACGCCCAGGAACGCAGCTCCGCCGCACGGGCCCGGGCACGCTCCAGCTGCTCGGCGACACGCACGGGCGCCGTCCCGCCGAAGGCCGACCGCGACGCCAGCGACCCCTCGACCGTCAGCACGGTGCGCACCTCGGGCGTCAGGTGCGGCGAGATGGCGGTGAGCTCGTCGTCGGTGAGGTCCCACAGCTCGATGGCCGGCTCGTGCTCCTCGCACGCACGGACGCACGCGCCCGCGACCTCGTGCGCGACCCGGAACGGCACGCCGTTGCGGACCAGCCACTCGGCGATGTCCGTCGCGAGCGAGAAGCCCTGCGGCGCGAGCGCCGCAAGCCGGTCGGTGTCGAACTCGAGGGTCTGGACCATGCCGGAGAACGCCGGCAGCAGGACCGAGAGCTGGTCCACCTGGTCGAACACCGGCTCCTTGTCCTCCTGCAGGTCGCGGTTGTACGCGAGCGGGAGGCCCTTGAGCGTGGTGAGCAGGCCCGTCAGGTCGCCGACGAGACGGCCCGCCTTGCCGCGCGCCAGCTCGGCGACGTCGGGGTTCTTCTTCTGCGGCATGATGCTCGACCCGGTCGAGTAGGCGTCGTGCAGCCGGACGAAGCCGAACTCCTTCGTGGCCCAGAGGATGACCTCCTCGGCGAGCCGGGAGATGTCCACCGCGAGCATGGCCGCGACGAACGCGAACTCCGCGACGACGTCGCGCGACGCGGTGCCGTCGATCGAGTTCTCGACCGGGCCGTCGAACCCGAGCTCCGCGGCGACCGCGGCAGGGTCCAGGCCGAGCGACGAGCCCGCCAGCGCCCCCGAGCCGTACGGCGAGCGGGCCGCACGGGCGTCCCAGTCGACCCAGCGCTCGACGTCGCGCAGCAGCGGCCACGCGTGCGCCAGCAGGTGGTGCGCGAGCAGGACCGGCTGGGCGTGCTGCAGGTGGGTGCGGCCCGGCATCGGCGCCTCGCCCGCGCGGTCGGCCTGCGCGACGAGCGCGTCGACCACGTCGAGCACCAGGCGTGCAAGACCACGCGACTCCTCGCGCAGGTACATGCGCACGAGGGTGGCGATCTGGTCGTTGCGTGACCTGCCCGCGCGGAGCTTGCCGCCGAGGTCCGCGCCCGCACGGTCGATCAGCCCGCGCTCCAGGGCGGTGTGCACGTCCTCGTCCTCGAGCACGGGCAGGAAGTCGCCGCTCGCGACGTCGCTGCGCAGCCGCTCGAGGGCGTCGACCATGCCGGTCAGCTCGTCGTCCGTGAGCAGACCGGCGCCGTGCAGGACGCGGGCGTGCGCGACGGATCCGGAGATGTCGTGCCCGGCGAGCCGCCAGTCGAAGTGCGTCGACTGCGACAGCGCCTGCAGCGCCTCCGAGGGGCCGCCGGCGAACCGGCCTCCCCACAGCGACACGCCGCCTGTCGGCTGGACGCCGCCGCCCGACGTCGTGGCGACGTCCTCAGGCACTCGTGATCCCGCCCTGCGTGCCGAGGTCGACCCCGTTGCCGAAGCGCACGTCGCGCGCCGCGGCCAGCTTCGAGGACAGACCGTAGATCTCGATGAAGCCCTTCGCGGCGGACTGGTCGAACGAGTCGCCCGTGTCGTACGTCGCGAGGTTGAAGTCGTACAGGCTCGCGTCCGAGCGGCGGCCCGTGACGGTCGCGCGACCGCCGTGCAGGACGATCCGCACGTCGCCGGAGACGTAGCGCTGGGTGTCGTCGACGAACACGTCGAGCGACTTCTTCAGCGGCGAGAACCACTGGCCGTCGTAGACCAGCTCGGTCCAGCGCTGCTCGACGCCCCGCTTGAACCGCGCCTGCTCGCGCTCGACCGTGACGTTCTCGAGCTCCTGGTGGGCTGCGATGAGGGCGATCGCGCCGGGGGCCTCGTAGACCTCGCGGGACTTGATGCCGACCAGGCGGTCCTCCACGATGTCGATCCGGCCGATGCCCTGGGCACCCGCGCGACGGTTCATCTCCTGGATCGCCTGCAGCGGCGTGACCGGGATGCCGTCGAGCGCGACGGGGATGCCCGCCTCGAACGTGATGACGACCTCGTCGGCGACCGGCGGGAACGTCGGGTCGTCCGTGTACGTGTAGACGTCCTTCGTCGGACCGTTCCAGATGTCCTCGAGGAAGCCGGTCTCGACCGCGCGGCCCCACACGTTCTGGTCGATGGAGAACGGGTTGTGCTTGGTGGTCTCGATGGGCAGCGCGTTGCGCGTCGCGAACTCGATGGCCTTGTCGCGCGTGAGCGCGAGGTCCCGGACCGGTGCGAGGCACGTGAGGTCGGGCGCCAGCGAGGTGATGCCGACCTCGAAGCGGACCTGGTCGTTGCCCTTGCCGGTGCAGCCGTGCGCGACCGTCGTCGCGCCGAACTGGCGGGCCGCACGGACCAGGTGCTTGACGATGACCGGACGGGACAGTGCCGAGACCAGCGGGTAGCGGTCCAGGTACAGCGCGTTCGCCTTGAGCGCGGGCATGCAGTACTCGTTCGCGAACTCGTCGCGGGCGTCGGCGACGTAGGCCTCGACGGCGCCGCAGTCGAGGGCGCGCTGGCGGATCACGTCGAGGTCCTCGCCGCCCTGGCCGACGTCGACCGCCACGGCGATCACCTCGGCGCCGGTGGCCTCGGCGATCCAGCCGATGCCCACGGAGGTGTCCAGGCCGCCGGAGTAGGCGAGGACGACGCGCTCAGTCATTGTTCTTCTCTCTTCGGGGTTCTGGGTCGGGGAGGACGTTGTGTGGTCAGTCTGACGGACGGGTGCGCGACGGCGCGTCGGTGGCCAGCGCGAGGAAGCGGGCGGCCAGTGCGACACCGGTCTCCCCCTCCCGCGCGATGACCAGGACCGTGTCGTCGCCCGCGATCGTGCCGAGCACGGCGGGCAGGACGGAGTGGTCGATGGCCGACGCGAGGAACTGGGCGGCCCCGGGCGGCGTCCGCAGCACGACGAGGTTGCCCGACGCCTCCGCGGTCACCAGGAGCTCGGCGCACAGCCGGGCCAGCCGGGCGGCGAGCATCTCCTCGTCCGGCCCGGCGGCGGGCGTGCGCAGGCCACCCTCGGCGGGGACCGCGTAGGCGAGAGCGCCGGACGGGGTCCGGATCTTCACCGCGCGCAGCTCCACGAGGTCGCGCGAGAGCGTCGCCTGAGTGACCGTGACGCCCTCCGCGGTGAGCAGCTCCGCCAGCTGCTGCTGCGAGTGGACCGTGCCGCGGGTGAGCATCGAGGTCACGAGCGCCTGCCGGGCGGCCTTCGTGTGCGGGACGGTGACGCTCATCATCGTCCCTCCACCAGCCAGGACAGGAGGGCCTTCTGCGCGTGCAGGCGGTTCTCGGCCTCGTCCCAGACGACCGACCGCGGCCCGTCGAGCACCTCCGCGGTGATCTCCTTGCCGCGGTAGGCCGGCAGGCAGTGCAGGACGAGCGCGTCCGGCCGGGCGAGGGCCATCGCGGCCGCGTCCACCCGGAACGGCACGAACGGGGTCTCGCGGTCCGCCGCCTCGGACTCCTGGCCCATCGACACCCAGGTGTCCGTCGCGACGACGTCCGCTCCCGCGACAGCCTCCGCGAGGGAGTGCACGACCGTGACCGAGCCACCCGTGTCCGCGGCGATCTCGGCGGCGTCGGCGAGGATCGCCGCGTCGGGCAGGTACCCGTCGGGCGTGCCGATCCGCACGTGCAGGCCTGCGGTCGCGCCCCCGAGCAGGTACGAGTGGGACATGTTGTTGGCACCGTCGCCGACGTAGGCGAGCGTCAGCCCGGACAGCCCGGAGACTCCCCCGCGGTGCTGCGCGACCGTCGCGAGGTCCGCGAGGATCTGGCACGGGTGGAAGCTGTCCGTCAGCGCGTTCACGACCGGGACGCCCGCGTGCTCGGCCATCTGCTCGAGCCGCTCCTGGGAGAACGTGCGCCAGACGATCGCCGCGACCTGCCGGCCCAGCACGCGGGCGGTGTCCTCGATCGACTCCCGCTCACCGATCCTCGCGAGCTTGCCGTCGACGCTCAGCGGGAAGCCGCCGAGCTCCGCGATGCCCGCCGCGAAGGAGACCTGGGTGCGCAGCGTCGGCTTGTCGAAGATGACGGCCACCGCCCGCGGTCCCGTCAGCGGGGTGCGGATGAACCGGTCGTCGCGGAACGCGAGGGCGAGCTCGAGGACGTCGCGCTGCTCGCGGGGGGTGAGGTCGTCGTCGCGGAGGAAGTGCCGGGTCATGACAGGTCACCGCCAGCCAGGTCGCCGGAAGCACAGCCGTCGCGGAGGAAGTGCCGGGTCATGACAGGTCACCGCCAGCCAGGTCGCCGGAAGCACAGCCGTCGCGGAGGAAGTGCCGGGTCATGACAGGTCCTCCGGCAGGCTCGCGAGGAAGTCGACGAACTGGGCGGCCTGCTCCTGCGTCAGCAGGAACGGTGGCGCGAGGCGGATCGTCGTCGGGGTGCAGGGGTTCACGATGAACCCGGCCTCCAGCGCGCGGACGGCGAGCGCCGCGGCGACGGGCGCCGTGAGCTCGATGCCGACGAGGAAGCCCTCGCCGCGGACCTCCCCGACGAGCGGGTTGCCGGTGCCGGCCAGCTGCTCGCGCAGCTTCGCGCCCAGCGTGCTGACGTGCTCGAGGAGACCGTCCCGTTCGATCACGGCGATCGTCGCGAGCCCGGCGGCCGACGCGACGGGGTTCCCACCGAACGTGGTGCCGTGCTGGCCGCGGCCCAGGAGCGTCGCGGTCTGCCCGCCGTAGGCGATGAGCGCGCCGACGGGGAACCCGCCGCCGAGCCCCTTCGCGACGGTCACGGCGTCGGGCACGATGCCGCCGCCGACGTGCGGGAGCTGGTGGGCGAACCAGGAGCCGGTCCGGCCCATGCCGGTCTGCACCTCGTCGAGGATCAGGAGAGCGCCGTGCTCGGCGGTGAGCGAGCGGGCGAGGGCCAGGTAGCCCGGCGGGAGCGGCCGCACGCCGGCCTCGCCCTGGATCGGCTCGACGAACAGCGCGGCGACCCGGTCGCCGTCGACCGCGAAGGCGGCCTCGAGCGCCTCGGTGTCCCCGAACGGCACGAACTCGACGCCCGCGGGCAGCGGCTCGAACGGCTCGCGGTACGCCGCCTTGTGCGTGAGCGCGAGGGCACCCATGGAGCGGCCGTGGAACGAGCCCTCCAGCGCGAGGATCCGCGGCCGGTCGGTGCCGCCGTTGCGGCGGGCGAGCTTGAACGCGGCCTCGTTGGCCTCGGTCCCGGAGTTGGTGAGGAAGACCCTCGACCCCTCCGGGGCGCCGGCCAGGGCGAGCAGCCGCTCGGCGAACGCGATCTGCGTCGGGCTGCCGAAGAAGTTGGAGACGTGCCCGAGCGTGCCCAGCTGGGCGCTGATCGCCGCGGTCAGGGTGGGGTGGGCGTGGCCGAGCGAGTTCACCGCGATCCCGCCGAGCAGGTCGAGGTACCGGGTGCCGTCGGCGTCCCAGACGTAGGGACCCTCGCCGCGGACGAGCACCCGCTGGGGCGCGCCGAACGTGTCCATGACGGCGTGGGTGTACCGGTCGGTCCACTGCGCGACGGAGCCGTCGGCAGCCAGCACCGGCAGGTTGGCGTCCGTGGCCTCCGGGGACCGGTGCCGGGCCCGGGCGTTCTCGAGCGCGGTCACAGGGTCACCTCGGGGTCGTGGGGGATCACGGGGATGGGGGCCGTGAAGGGGGCGTCGGCGGGCTCCTCGTCGGGCAGCACCATGGTGCCGATGCCGTCGGAGGTGAAGACCTCGACCAGGATCGAGTGCGGGGCGCGCCCGTCGATGACGTGGGCGCGGCCGACGCCGCCCTCGACGGCGCGCCAGCAGGCCTCCATCTTCGGGCGCATGCCGGCGTCCAGGCCCGGCAGCAGCTCCGCGAGGGCGCTGGCGCCGATCCGGCGCACGAGCGAACCCGTGTCCGGCCAGCTGGTGTAGAGGCCCTCGACGTCGGTGAGCACGATGAGCTTGCGGGCGCCGAGCGCGACCGCGAGCGCGGCGGCCGCGGTGTCCGCGTTGACGTTGAGCACCGTCGTGGGGTCGTCGAGGTCGGGGGCGACGGTCGAGACCACGGGGATGCGGCCGGCGTCGAGGAGGTCGAGCACGGCACCCGGGTTGACCTTGACGACGTCGCCGACCAGACCGATGTCGACGCTCTGACCGTCGACGATGGCCGTCCGCCGACGCGCCTGGAACAGGCCGCCGTCCTCGCCCGACAGGCCGACGGCGTGCGGTCCGTGCGCGTTGAGCAGCCCGACGAGCTCCCGGGAGACCTGCCCGGTGAGCACCATCCGCACGACGTCCATCGCCTCGGGGGTGGTGACGCGCAGGCCGCCGCGGAACTCCGACTCGATGCCGAGCCGGTCGAGCATCGCGTTGATCTGCGGTCCCCCGCCGTGCACCACGACGGGCTTGAGGCCCACCTGGCGCAGGAACACCATGTCCTGGGCGAAGGCCCGCTTGAGGTCCTCGTCGATCATCGCGTTCCCGCCGTACTTCACGACGACGAGCGCGCCCGCGAACTTCTGCAGCCACGGGAGGGCCTCGATGAGGACCTCCGCCTTCTGGTCGGCGCGCAGGTCGGTGCGGGTGTTGAACGTGAAGTCGCTCATGTGGAGTACGCGCTGTTCTCGTGGACGTAGTCGTGCGTGAGGTCGTTGGTCCAGACCGTGACCACCTCGCCGCCCGCGTGCAGGTCGATCAGCACGTGCACCTCGCGGTTCGCGGCGAGGTCCACCTCGGAGCGGGGCCGGAACGCGCCGCCGGCCTTGCACACCTGGACACCGTTGATGGTCACGTCGAGCTGGTCGGGGTCGAACGCGGCGACGCTCTCCGGGACGGTCCCGACCTGCGCGAGCACCCGTCCCCAGTTGGGGTCGTTGCCGAACATCGCGGCCTTGAACAGGTTGGAGCGGGTCACGGCGCGGGCGACGGCGAGCGCGGCGTCCTGCGTCTCGGCGCCCATCACGGTGACCGCGATGTCGTGCGTGGCGCCCTCCGCGTCGGCGACCAGGGCGCGGGCGAGCTCGCCGCAGACCTGCGTGAGCGCGGCGGTGAACCCGGCGGGGTCGGGGATCGCGCGGCTGGCGCCCGAGATCATCAGCGTGACCGTGTCGGACGTCGACATGCAGCCGTCGGAGTCGACGCGCTCGAACGTGTCCGCCACCGCGGCGCGCAGAGCCGCGGCCGCGGTCTCGGCGTCCACGACGGCGTCGGTCGTGATGACGCAGAGCATCGTGGCGAGTCCGGGGGCGAGCATCCCGGCTCCCTTGGCCATGCCCCCGACGGTCCACGCGCCCCGGTCGCCGTCGACGTGCAGGTGAGCGGTCTTGGCGACGGTGTCGGTGGTCATGATCGCGACGGCTGCGTCGGGACCGCCCTCCGGCGAGAGCGCCTCGACAGCGACGCCGATGCCGTCGAGGATCTTGTCGATGGGCAGCCGCTCCCCGATCAGACCGGTGGAGCAGACCACGACGTCGCCCGCGGAGATCTCCAGGGCGGCGCCGACCGTCTCGGCGGTCAGGTGCACGTCGAGGAAGCCCTCGGGCCCGGTGCACACGTTGGCGCCGCCCGAGTTGAGCACGACGGCGCTGACGACGCCGTCGGAGACGGCCTGGCGCGACCAGACGACGGGCGCCCCCACGACGCGGTTGGTGGTGAACACGGCGGCGGCGGCCTGCGAGGGGCCGTCGTTGACGACGAGCGCGAGGTCGGGGCGGCCGGAGGCCTTGAGGCCGGCGGTGATGCCGGATGCGCGGAAGCCCGCCGCCGCGGTGACACCGGGCGACGGCAGGGCGAGGGTCTCGGTGGTCACGGTGCGACTCCGTCCAGAGGAAGGCCGAGCGTCTCGGGCAGGCCGAGCGCGAGGTTGAGGGACTGCAGGGCGCCACCGGCGGTGCCCTTGACCAGGTTGTCGATCGCCGTGACCGTCACGACGCGGCCCGCGCGCTCGTCGACCGCGACCTGCACGAGCGCGGTGTTGGCTCCGAGTGTCGCAGCCGTCGTCGGCCACTGACCCTCGGGCAGGAGGTGCACGAAGGGTTCGTCGGCGTAGGACTGCTCCCAGGCGGCGCGCACGCCTGCCGGGTCGACCCCGGCGGCGAGCCGCGCCGTGGCGGTCGCGAGGATGCCGCGGGCCATGGGCACGAGGGTCGGGGTGAACGAGATCGTGACGTCCGAGGCGCCGGCGGAGCGGAGGTTCTGCGCGATCTCCGGGATGTGCCGGTGCGTGCCGCCGACGGCGTACGGCTGGGCGGCGCCGAGCGCCTCGCTGGCGAGCAGGTGCGTCTTGAGAGACTTGCCGGCGCCGGAGTAGCCGTTGGCGAGCACCGCCACGAGGTCGGTGGGCTCGATCAGCCCGGCGGCGATGCCCGGCTGGAGCCCGAGCGAGACGGCGGTGACGTTGCAGCCGGGGACGGCGATCCGCCGTGCGCCGGCGAGCACCGCCCGCTGCTCGCTCGCGGTCCGCTCCCCCGGGTGCAGCAGCTCCGGCAGGCCGTAGGGCCACGTGCCGGCGTGGGCGCTGCCGTAGAACTGCTCCCAGTCGGCGGCGTCGACGAGCCGGTGGTCGGCGCCGAGGTCGACGACGACCGCACCGTCCCCGCGCGCCTCGAGCTCGGCGGCGATCGCACCGCTGGCGCCGTGCGGCAGGGCGAGGACGACGACGTCGTGCCCGGCGAGCTCGTCGACCCCCGTCGGTGCGAGCACGCGGTCCGCGAGCGTGCGCAGGTGCGGCTGGTGCGCACCCAGCAGCGTGCCGGCGTTGGAGTGCGCGGTGAGGGTCCCGATGCGGGCCTCGGGGTGCGCGAGCAGCACGCGGAGCATCTCGCCACCGGCGTACCCGCTGGCACCCGCGACTGCGACCGTGAACGTCATGTGCATGAACATACACAAGGCTGCACGAAGATACGAACGGGATCGCGGGGAATGCTCACGACCGTTGCCGGTGTTTGTCGAACAGTGCGCGCCATCAGAGCCACCGCCGCAGGCGGTCCCGACGTCCTTGAGCTCGTCGAGCTCCCTGACCCCGAGCCCGCCGCCGACGAGGTCCTCGTCCGCGTCGCCGCGGCCGGGGTCAACTTCATCGACACGTACCGACGGTCCGGCGTGTACGCGATGACGTTCCCGCACGTCGTGGGCTCCGAGGGCGCCGGGACGGTTGTCGCCGTCGGCTCCGACGTCAGCGAGATCGCCGTCGGAGACCGGGTCGCCTGGTCGTCGGCTCCCGGCTCGTATGCCGAGCTGGTGAGCGTCCGGGAGTCCAAGGCGCTGGTGGTCCCCGACGGCGTCTCCGACCAGGTCGCCGCCGCACTCCCCCTCCAGGGCCTCACCGCGCACTACCTCGTGACCTCGACGTTCCCCGTCCAGGCCGGGCACGACGTGCTCGTGCACGCGGCCGCCGGAGGTGTCGGGCTCCTGCTCACCCAGCTGGCGTCGCGGCGAGGGGCCCGGGTCATCGCGACCGTGGGAAGCGCCGAGAAGGAGCGCCTGGCGCGCGCGGCGGGTGCCGCCGACGTGATCCGGTACCGCGAGCTCGACGACCTGACCCGCGACCTGCCGGCCGAGGTGCGGTCGCTGACCGACGGCCGAGGCGTGCACGCCGTCTTCGACTCCGTCGGCAAGGACACGTTCGACGCGTCGCTGGCCAGCCTGCGCCCCCGCGGGACGCTCGTCCTGTTCGGCGGCTCGTCGGGTCCGGTCCCCCCGGTCGACCCCCAGCGCCTCAACGCGGCCGGCTCGCTCTTCCTGACCCGCCCCACGCTCGACCACTACATCGCCACCCGCGACGAGCTCGACGGGCGCTCCCGTGAGCTGTTCGACGCCGTGCGGGCGGGCGAGCTCGACGTGCGCGTCGGCGCCACGTTCCCCCTGGCCGATGCGGCCGACGCCCACCGCGCGCTCGAGTCGCGCTCCACCACCGGAAAGGTCCTGCTGCTCCCGTGAGTGTCCCCACCCTGAATCCTCTGTCCGCGGTACGCACCCTGCAGGTCGAGGTCTGGTCCGACATCGCCTGCCCCTGGTGCTACATCGGCAAGCGTCGCTTCGCCGCCGCGCTGGCCGGCTTCGCCCACCGCGACCACGTCGAGGTGACCTGGCGCGCGTACGAGCTGTCGCCGAGCACCCCCACCGGCCCGGGCATCCCCGAGATCGACGCGCTCGCCCGGCACAAGGGCATCCCCCGCGACCAGGTCACGCGCATGTTCGCGCAGGTCACGGCGGTGGCCGCAGGCGAGGGCCTCGCCTACGACTTCGACCGGGCGATCGCCGCCAACACCTTCGCGGCGCACCGCCTGGTCCACCTGGCCCGCGTCTCCGGCGGTGCCGAGCTGGCCGAGCGCACGCTGGAGGCCCTCTTCTCCGCGCACTTCGAGCACGGCGCGGACCTCGGCGACGACGAGACGCTCGTGCGGATCGTCGGCGGCGCGGGCGTCGACCCCGACGCGGCGCGGGCCGCTCTGGCGGACGACACGGGGGCCGACGCCGTCCGAGCCGACGAGGACGAGGCGCGCGCGCTGGGCGTCACGGGCGTGCCGTTCTTCGTCGTCGACCGCCGCATCGCCGTGTCCGGCGCCCAGCCGGCCGACGTGTTCACGCAGCTGCTCGAGACGGCGTGGCGCGACGCGAACCCGATCCAGACCCTGGCGACCGCCGACGGGACGGCCTGCGTCGACGACTCCTGCGCCATCTGACCTCTCGACCGCCGGGACGAACCGGGCGATACGGTGACGCTGCGCACTGACGCGCGCCGCCCACCCGGAGGCTCTGATGACGACGTCGCTCCTCGACACCCTCGGCGTGACCGTCCCCTCGACGGTCCCCACGCACTGGTACAACCTGGCGGCGGACCTGCCGTCGCCCTGCCCGCCGGCCCTGCACCCGGGGACCCGGGAACCGCTGACGCCCCCCGACCTGGCGCCGCTGTTCCCGATGGCCCTGATCATGCAGGAGGTCAGCACCGAGCGATGGATCGAGATCCCCGAACCGGTCCGGGAGATCTACGCCCTGTGGCGCCCGTCGCCCCTCGTCCGCGCGCGTCGCCTCGAGCGCGCGCTCGGCACCCCGGCGCGGATCTACTACAAGTACGAGGGCGTGAGCCCGGTCGGGTCGCACAAGCCGAACACCGCCGTCGCGCAGGCGTACTACAACGCGGCCGAGGGCATCACGAAGCTCACCACCGAGACCGGCGCCGGGCAGTGGGGTGCGTCGCTGGCCATGGCGTGCGCTCTGCTGGGACTGACCTGCGAGGTGTGGCAGGTCCGCGCCTCGTACGACTCCAAGCCGTACCGCCGGATGCAGATGGAGACGTACGGGAGCATCTGCCACCCGTCGCCGTCGGACCTCACCAACGCCGGCCGCGCGATGCTCGAGGCCGATCCCGAGACCACCGGCTCGCTCGGCATGGCGATCAGCGAGGCGGTCGAGGCCGCCGCCACCGACCCTGACGCGCACTACTCGCTGGGCAGCGTGCTCAACCACGTCCTGCTGCACCAGAGCGTCATCGGTCAGGAGGCCCTCGCCCAGCTCGACGCGATCGAGGAGAGCGCCGACGTCGTGTTCGCGTGCGCCGGAGGCGGTTCGAACCTCGGCGGGCTCTCGTTCCCGTTCCTCGGCCGCAACCTCCGCGACGGCGCGACGACGCGGGTGGTCGCCTGCGAGCCGGCCGCGTGCCCGTCGCTGACGCAGGGCGAGTACCGGTACGACTTCGGCGACGTCGCCGGCCTGACTCCCCTGCTGAAGATGCACACGCTCGGCAAGGACTTTGTCCCCCCGCCCATCCACGCCGGTGGCCTGCGGTACCACGGCATGGCGCCGATGGTGTCGCACGCGGTCGAGCTCGGGCTGATCGACGCGATCGCCGTCGACCAGGAGACGGCGTTCGCCGCCGGGATCGAGTTCGCACGCGCCGAGGGGATCATCCCGGCGCCGGAGTCCACGCACGCCGTCGCGGGCGCCATCGCGCACGCCCGTTCGGCCACCCGGCCCGAGACCATCGTCATCGGCCTGTCCGGCAACGGGGTCCTGGACCTGCCCGCCTATCACGACTACGTGTAGCGACGCCGAAGGCCCGCGCCCCGGGAGGGACGCGGGCCTTCGTCATGTCGTCAGCGGGTGCTGACGGGTGCGCTCGTGCTCGGGTTCACGTTCGCGGTGTCGCTCGGGACGAACGTCGCCGTGTACGTGTGCCGACCCGACGGGACCGTACCGACGGCGATGCCCAGCACCACGTTCAGGCGCTTGACCACGGTCGTCCCCTCCCGGATCTCGACCGTGCCGGACGGCACCCGGCCGTTGTTGGTCGCGACCGTCACGAACGCCACCGACGGGATGAACAGGAACCCGCGGGTGACCGACAGCCCCGTGGTCGTGGTGACCTTCTCGACGACCACGGTGACCGGCGCCGACTCCGAGCCGGACACCGTGTCGTCCCCGGCGAACCGGGCGACGACGTCGTAGGAACCCGCCGGGGTGGACGACGGGAGCCGCAGGGTCGCGGTGCCGTTCCGGAGCGCCGACGTGCCGAGCACGGTGTCCCCGGCGACGAACTCCACGGTCCCGGCCACGGGCGCGTCGGCCGTGACCGTCGCCGTGAGCGTGATCCGCGAGGTCGAGCCGAACACCTGGCTCGACGGCGAGGCCGTCAGCGTGGTGCTGGACGACGGGATGCCCGCCTCGACGGTGAGCGGGAGCGTCACCGTGGTGAGGCTCGGGCTCGCGACGAGGGTGAGCGTGTGCGCGCCCGCGCTCGTGCCCGCCGGGATCGTGACCGAGACGTCGGCGGCGCCGTTGGTGACGGTCGCCGTCCCGAGGGACGTCCCGTCGAGCCGGACGTCCAGGCTGGTGTTGAGCGGCGAGCCGAGGCTCGTCAGGTCCAGCTTGGTGACCGGGAACGCCAGCGTGTCACCGGCGGTGACCGCCGACGGCACCGTCGGCACGCCGACCGACTGGCGGGCGAAGTCCGGGGCGAGCCCGGGGTGCGCCTGCAGGTAGGCGATCCAGCCGTCCCGGTCGACGAGCCCGGAGTCGCGAGCGTCCGTGCTGTCGTTGAAGATCCGGAAGTTGTCACCGCCGGTGATCAGGAACGAGAACGTGCCGATCCGGTAGCTCGCCGCCGGGTCGATCGGTGCACCGTTCACCGTGATGGACGTGATGTGCGACCCCGCCGGAGCGGCGGCGTCGAACGTGTACGTCACGTTGTCCGACAGGCCCAGCTGCAGGTAGGACCTGCTCGGGACCGTGCCGTCCGGGAGGGTCTGCCACTGCTGCTCGAGCATCGTCTTGAACTGCGCGCCCGTGAGCGACGTGGTCCAGAGGTTGTTCACGAACGGCAGCACACCGTTCGCCTCGGCCGTCGTGATGACACCGTCCGGGGCGTAGTACAGCTCGGCGCGCAGACCGCCAGGGTTGACGACACCGATCTCAGCGCCGCCCAGGTTCTCCGGGGCGAGCGTGTCCCGCAGCGAGTTGGCGACGAGGTCACCCAGGGTGGACTCGCTGGCCCGGTCGTCCCGGGCGGTCACCGGTGCCGTGTAGCCGGTCGGTCCGTACGTGCCGCCGCTGAAGGCGGTCGTGATGTCCGCCGTGACCGACCCCACGGGGACCGATCCGACGACGTTCGCGTAGGCCAGCGCCGCCGTGACGATGGTGTTGACCTGCGCGACGCGCGGATACGTCGCGACGAGCTGCGCCGCGAACGCCGCCTCGTTCTGCGCCGGGGTGTTGCCGGGGATGACCGGCGCGACCAGGCGCGGGACGTTCTGCTGGGTGTGCGCGACGACCTCGTCGCTGGCCGGGTCGAACGTCAGCACGACCTTGCCGATGAACTCGCCGTAGCTCCCGGTCTGCACGATCGGCCGGGTCTTGTCCGTCGCGCCCGGAACCGGAGCCTCCCACGCGTACTGCTGGTGGGTGTGGCCGGTGAAGATCACGTCGACGGCCCCGGAGGTCTGCTCGACGATGTCCTTGAACGCGCCGCCCTCGGCGAGCTCCTTCTCGAGGGTGCCGTTCGGCAGACCCTCGCCCGCGCCCTCGTGGAAGCTGGCGACGAGCACCTCGGCCTCACCGTTGGAGGCGTCCCCGTCGCTCAGCTGCGCGGCGACGCGGTTCACGGCGTCGACCGGGTTGCCGAACTCGAGCTCGGTGATGCCGCCGGGGGTGACCAGCGAGGGGGTCTCCTCGGTGACGGCACCGATGACACCGACCGAGACGCCGTCCATGTCGAGGATCGCGTACTCCGGCAGCGCCGGGGTCGTCGTCCCCTTGAGGTAGACGTTCGCGCCGAGGTAGTCCCACTTCGCGTTGGTGCCGCCCGCGAGCACGCGGTCGGTGAGGTCCTGGAACCCCTTGTCGAACTCGTGGTTGCCCACGGCCGACGCGTTGAGCTCCAGGGCGTTGAGCACGTCGATCGTCGGCTGGTCCTGCTGGACCGCCGAGGCGAACAGCGACGCGCTGATGTTGTCACCGGCCGACACGAACGCGACCGGACCGCCGGCCGCGATGGCAGCTGCCTTCTCCTTCTCGACGGTGCCCGCGAACTTCACGGTGTTGGTGTCGATCCGGCCGTGGAAGTCGTTGATGTCGAGCAGCGTCAGCGTGACCGGCTTCGCCGCGCCCTCGACCAGCCCGACGACCACCGGGTCGTGGTCGGAGGAGCGGTAGAAGTCGTCGTCGTAGAAGAGCGTGCCGTGGTAGTTGTACCGGTCGTACTCGAGCGCGATGGACTCCTCGGCGTTGATCTCCCAGATGTCCGCACCGGTCGCCCGCTGCATCGCCGCCTCGTTGAGCAGCACGTGGTCCAGCGAGCCCGACAGGCCGCTGAACGAGTACGAGAACTGGCCGTCGGCGAGCGCCGTCGCGGCGTCGGTGTACCCGGCGTCGTACAGCGTCTGCAGCGGGTCCTCGAGCGTGTACGCGTTGAAGTCACCGATCAGCGCGACCGCCTGGGCGTCGCCCTGGACCGTCGGGACCCAGTCCCGCAGCGCGGCGGCCTGCCGCTTCCGCGAGCCGTTCGAGGCGCCCTGGCCGTCACCGGTGTCGGCGTCGTCCGGCCACGGACCCGCGGAGCCCTTGGACTTGAAGTGGTTCACGGCGACGAAGAACGGCGCGCCCCCACCGACCGGCGTGAAGACCTGGCCGATGGGCTCGCGTGCGTTGCCGAACGCCTCGTCGTCGTCGCTCTGGTCACCCAGCGCGCGCGCCTCCCCCGTCCGCTCGACGGCGGCGGGCTTGTAGATCAGGGCGTTGGTGATGACGTCCTGCCCAGCGGCCGGCGGGAGCTCCGACGACGACGGGACGAACGCCCAGACGGTGGAGCCGGCGGCGGCGTTCAGCGCGTCGACCAGGGTGCCGAGCGCCTCGTCGGCCACCCCGTCCACCCGCGCCGAGTTCTCGATCTCGAGCAGTCCGACGACGTCTGCGTCGAGCGCGTTGATCGCGGCGACGATCTTGTCCTGCTGGCGCTGCAGGTCGGCCGGGTCCCATGCCCCGCGCGGGTCGCAGCCGCCGTTGACCGTGACGGGGTCACCCGTGCGGTCGTTGAAGGACGTGCACCCGGCCCTGTCGGCGCCGAGCGTGGTGAAGTAGTTGAGGACGTTGAACGACGCGACCTTGAGGTCGCCGCCCACGGCGGTCGGCGCCGTCGTGCGGTCGTTCTCGAACGTCACGGACGCCGGCCCGGGGGCCGTGGGGTTGAGCTTCCAGACGTTGTTGCGGAAGTCGACGACGACCGGCGCGGTGATGTTCGCGGCCGCACCCACCCGGACCGGGTTGGTCAGGGAGACGTACGGGGGCGTCAGTGCGGAGTTCGCAGCCGACAGGAAGTTGGTGGAGGACCCGTCGTCGAGCACGACGCCACGAGCGGCGTTGTCCGCCGCGGCGGCGAGCGCCTCGGCGGAGCCCGGGCGGCCGACCTCGGTCGGCTGGAGCAGCGGGAGCGTGCCGGCCGCGAGGCCGACCTCGCCGAACTGGTTGGTGGAGAAGGTGTTGGTGATGGTGAGGTCGCCGGTCGGCTGGAACAGCATCGACTCCAGCGCCTCGCGCGCGTCGTTCGTCGTCGGCCACGACCCGGAGACCGGGGTCACCGGGTCGGCGGCAGGCAGGTCGACCAGGTCGGCGGCCGAGGTCACGGTGATCTCCGTGAGCCCGTTGAACTCGGAGACCACACCGGTCACGCGGACGTGGTCACCGAGGGCGACCAGGTCGTCCGTGGCCGACGAGAAGACGAAGAGCGCGTCGGAGGCACCCGGCGTCGCGTCGGTCGCGCCACCCGTCCCCGGCGTCTGGATGACGTAGCCGTTGAGGCCGCCCGTCGGGTACGCCGCCGTCACGACGCCCTCGGTGGTGACCGTCTGCCCGGCCACCGGCGAGACGGCGCCCGTGCCCTGGATCTCGGCGATCGTGGCCGTCGTCGGCTCGGCCGGGGGGATGCTGCCGACCACGCCGGGGGTGGGGGTGGCCGCGGCGAAGTCGGCCGCGTTGTCCGCCGTGTTGGTCAGCGTCGCGTTGCGCGTCACCGACTGGGTGTTCGAGGCGCCGAGCGCCGGCCCGCTGCCCGCGTACGCCGCGGCGGCCGCACCGTAGCCGACGAGGTCGACGACCGCGGAAGCAGCTGCACACTCGACGCCGCCGCCGCAGGCCAGGGCCGTCGTCGACGAGACCAGTGCGACCTTGCCCGCGGTCCCGCTCATCGGGATGGTGCCGGTCGCGTTGCCGGTCACCGGCGTCGTCCCGCCCGCACCCTGCGCCTCCACGACGACGTACGCGGCTCCGGGGGCGATCACGCCGCTCACCGCCGTCGTCTGCCAGGTCACGCCCGCCGAGGACGCGTACTGCACCGACCAGCCCGTGACGTCGACCGGGTCGGGGCTCGCGTTCACCAGCTCGATGAAGTCGTGGGTGAAGGTGGCGCCGCTGTTGCCGCCCCCGCCGTACACCTCGTTGATCAGGACGCGCGGCGTGGTGCCGACCGCGGCCTGCGCAGCGCCCGCCGTGATCACCCCGCCCGTCAGGGCCAGTGCGAGGGCGGCGATGCCCCCGCTGATCGACTTCATCGCAGGACGCACGTCGTGCTCGCTTTCGTCAGGAACGCAAAGAGGCCGCTCGTGACGGCCTGGACAACTGTCGCTGTTCGCCCGATTCGTGGCAACTACCCGCCGGTAACTATTGAGTGAACACATCCGATGATTTGTCCGGGTACGCCGCAGCCCCCGTCGACCGTGCGGTCGACGGGGGCTGCGGACGATCCTCAGGCGCGCAGCGACGCCCCGAACCGGCTGTGCGCCTCGGCCACGATCGCGTCCCGGACCGCCGCCGACTCCTGCGCCGTCAACGTGCGGTCCGCGGCACGCAGCCGGAGCGAGAACGCGAGCGACTTGCGGTCCTCGCCCACCTGCGGGCCGGTGTACACGTCGAACAGCCGGACCTCCTCGACGACGTCACCGACCGAGCTCGCGGCCGCGCCGGCACGGACCGCGTCGAGCACGTCGGCGGCGGGGACATCCGACCCGACCACCAGCGCGACGTCCTCCTTGTTGACAGGGAACGTCGAGACCGGCACCGCCTGGACCGGATCGGGCGACGCCGCCGCCAGCACCACGTCGAGGTCCAGCTCGAACGCCGCCGCACGCGCCGGCAGGCCGAGCGCCGTCACGACGTTCGGGTGCAGCTCACCCGCGTGGCCGACGAGGGTGCCGTCGGACGTCGTCAGGCGGGCGCACCGACCCGGGTGCCACGGCGCGTGGTCGGCGTCGGCCGACGCCGTGAGCACCACCCCGACGACCTCCGCGACCAGGCGCGCGGCCGCGATCGCGTCGGTGTGGTCGGCCCGGCGACCGGGCCCCCACCAGCCGGCCGGCTCCCGCAGGCCCGCGAGCACCCCCGCAACCCGACGCGGCTGCGGCGGCACCGCGGCGTCGATCGCCGCCAGGTCCTCGTCGGACGGGCGGACGCCGCCCGGCAGCCGGGGTGCCGCGGGCGCGCCCTCGACCGGTCGCGTGACCAGCCCGAGCTCGAAGATCGCCACGTCGCTCTCCCCCCGGCTCACGTTGCGCCGGGCGGTGTCGAGCAGCGTGACCAGCAGGTTCGTGCGCAGGTACGGCTGCTCGTCGGAGAGCGGGTTGACCAGCCGCACGGCGCGACGACGCGCGTCGTCCGCGGGCAGGTTCAACGCGTCGAGCTGGTCGGTCCCGACGAACGGGTAGCTGAGCACCTCGACGAGCCCGGCCTCGGCCAGCGCCCGCGCGACCGAGCGGCGCGCCCGCTGGCCCGCGGTCAGACCGGCACCCGCCGGGGCGACAGGCAGCGTCGACGGGATCGCGTCGTACCCGCGCAGGCGTGCGACCTCCTCGACCAGGTCGACACCGGCGACGAGGTCCGGCCGCCACGACGGCGCCGTCACCGTGACCGCGTCGGCACCGGCGTCGACCACGTCGCAGCCGATCGAGCGCAGGGTCTCGCGCACCTCGTCGGGCGTGAACGGCAGGCCGACGAGCCGCGCAGGCAGGTCGAGCGCGAGCTCGAACGACGGAACGGGAACGCGACGGTCGAGGTCCGTGAGCGGACCCGCGACGCCGCCGCCGTGCTCGACCAGGAGCGCGACCGTCCGCGCGACCGCCACCGGCGGCAGCTCGGGGTCGGCGCCCCGCTCGAACCGCTTCGCCGCCTCGCTGGGCAGCTTGTGCCGGCGCGCGGCGCGGGCGACCGTGATCGGGTCGAAGTGCGCGGCCTCGATGAGCAGGTCGGTCGTCGTCGCGCTGACCTCGCTGTCCCCGCCGCCCATCACGGCCGCGAGGCCGATGGGCCGGGCACCGCGGACCCCGTCGGGGCTGTCGGTGATGAGCAGGTCCTCGGGGTCGAGGACGCGGTCGACGTCGTCGAGCGTCCGGATCCGCTCGCCGGGGTTCGCCCGCCGCACCACGATCGGCTCGGACAGGTGCGCCAGGTCGTAGGCGTGCAGAGGCTGCCCGAGGTCGAGCATCACGTAGTTGGTGACGTCGACGGCCAGGCTGATGGGCCGCATGCCGGCCTGCTGGAGCCTGCGCTGCATCCACGCGGGCGAGGGGTCGTTCGCGCGCACGCCACGCACGATCTGCGCGACGAAGCGGTCGGCACCCGGGACCCCGTGGATCGGTGCCGCGTCGTCGATCTCGACCGCGAAGCCACCCCCCGCGGGACGCTCGTCACCCGACGGCAGGCCGCGGTCGGTGAACGTCGCGCCGGTCGACAGGCCGTACTCGCGCGCGACCCCGCGCATCGAGAAGCAGTACCCGCGGTCGGGCGTCACGTTGATCTCGAGCACCTCCTCGCCGAGGCCGAGCAGCTCGCGCGCGTCCGTGCCGACGGGCGCGTCCAGCCCGAGCTCGTCCAGCACGATGATCCCGGCGTGGTCCTCGCCCAGGCCCAGCTCGCGCGCCGAGCAGATCATCCCGTCGGACACGTGCCCGTACGTCTTGCGCGACGCGATGGCGAACGGTCCGGGCAGGACCGCTCCAGGCAGCGCGACGACGACGCGGTCACCGACGACGAAGTTGTGCGCACCGCAGACGATGCCTCGCGGGTCCCCGCCGGGCTCCTTGTGCTCCGGACCGACGTCCACCCGGCACCAGTTGATGGTCTTGCCGTTCTTCTGCGGCTCCGGCGTCAGCTCCACGACCTCGCCGACGACCAGCGGGCCGGTCACGGCGGCGGCGTGGATCGCCTCCTCCTCCAGACCCACGCGCACGAGGTCCGCCGCCAGCTGCTCGGCGGTCAGGCCCACGGGGAGCTCGACGTGCTCGGCGAGCCACGTCAGGGGGATGCGCGGCATCAGATCTCCGTCCCGAACTGCAGGGAGAAGCGGACGTCGCCCTCCACCATGTCGTGCATGTCGGCGATGCCGTGGCGCAGCATCAGGGTGCGCTCGATGCCCATGCCGAACGCGAAGCCGGAGTAGACCTCGGGGTCCACGCCGACGGCCCGCAGCACGTGCGGGTTGACCATCCCGCAGCCGCCCCACTCGATCCAGCCGGGCCCGCCCTTCTTCTGCGGGAACCAGAGGTCCATCTCCGCGCTGGGCTCGGTGAACGGGAAGAACGAGGGCCGCAGGCGCGTGCGCGCCTCGGGGCCGAAGATCGCCCGCGCGAAGTGGTCGAGCGTCCCCTTGAGGTGCGCCATGGTCAGGCCCTTGTCGATCGCGAGACCCTCGACCTGGTGGAACACCGGGGTGTGCGTCGCGTCGAGCTCGTCGGTGCGGAACACCTTGCCCGGGCACGCGATGTACACCGGCAGCTCGCGCTCCAGGAGCGTGCGGGCCTGCACCGGCGACGTGTGCGTGCGGAGCACCAGCCCGGGCTGATCCACGAAGAACGTGTCCTGCATCTGCCTGGCCGGGTGGTCCACACCGAAGTTCAGCGCGTCGAAGTTGAACCACTCCGCCTCGAGCTCCGGCCCCTCGGCGATCTCCCAGCCCATCGCGACGAAGAAGTCGGCGATGCGCTCGGACAGCGCCTCCAGCGGGTGCCGCGCGCCGCGCGGGTGCCGGTCGGTCGGCAGCGTCACGTCGACGGACTCCTCGACGAGGACGCGCTGGTCGCGCTCGGCCTCGAGCTCGGTCTGCCGGTCGGCCAGGGCGCGGGCGAGCCGGCCCTTCGCCTGACCGAGCAGCTTGCCCGCGGTCGCCTTGTCGGCAGGCGCGAGGCCGCCGATGGCACGGTTGGCCAGCGCGATCGGGCTGCGCTCCCCCACGTGCTCGAGGCGTGCGGACTTCAGCGCGTCGAGGTCGGCCGCAGCCGCGAGGGCCTTCAGCGCGTCCTCGACGGCGGACTCGATGCCGTCGGCGTCGAGCGGGGACAGGGCGGTGTCGTCGGACATCCTGACCTTCCAAGTGTTCTGCGGCAGCCGGCGCACGGCTGTCGGCCGGGACGCGAGTGCGTCCGGGCCGGCGGACAAGTCTAGAGGCGCCCGATCCAGGTCGTAGCGGCCGGTCCAGCGGTGGACGGCCTGCTCACGTGCGCGTCAGTGGCGCAGCCCGGGAACGGGCCCGGGAAATCGGCGACCACCGGCCGCCTGCGCACGCGCTGTCATGGTCGCCATGATGCCACGACCCTCGCCTACCGCCCCAGCGCAAAGGTCTCGAGGCGCTCGTACAGCGGTCCCCCGCCCCGACCGGCGCCCGGCTGCGACGAGACCAGGGTCAGCTCGTCGACGAGCCAGCGCGGACTCTCGTAGACGGCGAGCGCGCGCACGAGGCTCGCCGCGACGTCCTCGTCCTCCGGCCCGTTCATGTCCGGTCGCTGGCCCGGGCGGTCCGGGCGCGACGAGCGCCGCCGGGGCGGCCGGCTCCCCGGACGCACCCGCCCGACGGTGAGGTGCGGGCGGTCGCGGGGCCGGTTGTCGGTCACCCCGACCGCCGACTCCCCCGCCTCGACGCACCCGCGCGTCACCGTGCGCTGCGTCTCCAGGTCACCGCCGACCCCCACCCAGAGCGTCCGGTGCGAGAACACCCCTGCTCCGCGCAGCGCCAAATCGTAGGGGTCGACCCCGACGGCGAGCTCGGCGAGGTCCGCGGTCAGACCCGGCACGACGCCGTCAGGGACCTCGCCGTAGAACGCCACGGTCAGGTGCCAGGACTCCCGCGCCGACCAGCGCACCGCCGACGAGAGGCCCGCCGGGGCACCGCGCACGGAGGCGAGCGCCAGGTCCAGGTGGTCGAGGACGTCCTCGGTCGGCCAGACGGCGGCGAAGAGCCTCATCGATGGGCCCGTGCACTGGCGTAGAGGCAGACGGTCGCGGCGGTCGCCAGGTTGAGCGACTCCGCCCGCCCCCGGATCGGTACCCGCACGACGGCGTCCGCGAGTGCGCGGTCCTCGTCGCGCAGGCCCCACGCCTCGTTGCCGAACACCCAGGCGGTCGGACGTGCGAGGTCGGGCACGCCGTCCGGCGCATGCCCGGCGACGTCGAGCAGGTCGTCGAGGTCGTGCTCGCCCGCACCGTCCGCCGCGAGCACCGTCAGCCCGGCGGACCGCAGCGCAGCGACCGCGGTCGCCAGGTCGGCGCCGGTGACGACGGGCAGGTGGAACAGCGAGCCGGCCGTGGACCGGACCACCTTCGGGTTGTGCACGTCGACGCTCTCCGTGGTGAGCAGCGCGGCGTCGGCGCCGGCCGCGTCGGCGGCGCGGATGACCGTCCCGGCGTTCCCGGGGTCCCGCACGTTCGCCAGCACCGCGACCAGGCGGGGACCGGTGAGGTCCGCCAGCGTGTGCGACGTGAGCGACGCGACCGCCACCACCTGCTGCGCGTCGGGGCTCATCGCGTCGAGCACCTCGGTCGTCCCGACGAGCACGCGGATGCCCCGCTGGTGGGCGCGCTCGACGATATCCGGGTAGCGCAGCGCCGCCTCGGCCGTGACGTAGACGTCGTGCACCTCCGCGGCCAGCACCGCCTCGCGCACCGCCTGCGGACCTTCGACGACGAACCGACCGGCCCGCTGCCGGACGGACCGGTTGCTCAGGGACCGCACCGCCTTCACCCGCTCGGCCCGGGGGTTGGTCAGGGTGGGGATGCTCACCGGGACATCATCGCGTGCCCGGGTACGACGGCGCCGGGACCATCCCGTGACGGTGCCACTTCCGGGTGAAGTGCAGGGCGACGAAGCCCAGCCCCAGGATGATCGGGGCGACCACCAGGAGCGCCGCGCCGATCCCGTACCGGGCGTTGTCCGACATGAACCCGCGCGCGGACGCGATCGCGAAGGACTCCACCCCGGCACCGGAACACGTCAGGAGGTCCGGTTCCATCCACCCGGTGCCCTCGGTCGCGGCGATGGGCACGAAGCTGCGCGGAGGCGCCTCGAAGGTCGTCAGCGCCTCGGCGACACCGTCCGGTCGAGCGAGGTCCAGGGTGCCGACCCGCTGGACCCCGGTGCTGTACACCTGACTCTTCCACGAGCACTCCATCGTGCTGACGTCCGCGGTGGCTGGGTACGCGAGCACCATGAAGTTGCCCGGACGAGTCCCGTCGCTGATCTTCACCTCCTGGCCGGGGGCGAACTCCAGGCCAGGGTCGAACGACGCCTTGTCGGCGAACATGCCCGTGCCGGTGACCAGCATCAGGCCGAACGACGCGAACAGCAGCGACCCGAAGAAGCCGACGAAGACCCACATCGCGACGACGACCTGGAACCGGCTGGCGTTCTGGCGGAAGTAACCCGTGGTGCTCATCGACAGCCTCTCGGACGCTCACGGACAGGCGGGGGCAGGGCATCGGCGACCGCGCGGCCGAAGCACAGCGAGCACGGCGAAGCCCCCGCGAGCACTGGGCTCCGGGGGCTTCGGGTGCACCGAGCCACCGCCCGTCCCCGCGGCGAGGCGGGTCGGGCGGCCGGGCTCAGCAGCGAACGAGGGTCACGCAGCCTTCGGCGCGTTGACGTCCTCGGGCAGCGCGGCCTTCGCGGCGGCCACGAGCGTGTTGAACGTCGCGGCGTCGTTGACGGCGAGGTCGGCCAGCACGCGGCGGTCCACCTCGATGCCCGCGAGCTTCAGGCCCTGGATCAGGCGGTTGTAGGTCAGGCCCTGCTCGCGGGACGCAGCGTTGATGCGCTGGATCCACAGCTTGCGGAAGTCCTGCTTGCGCACCTTGCGGTCGCGGTACGCGTAGACGAGGGAGTGGGTGACCTGCTCCTTCGCCTTCCGGTACAGGCGCGACCGCTGACCGCGGTAGCCCGCAGCGCGCTCGAGGGTTGTACGGCGCTTCTTCTGGGCGTTGACCGCCCGCTTCACGCGTGCCACGTGATGCTCCTTGCTTGTCTCAGGCTCGGACCGAGTGACCGGGGCGCAGGTGCGCCCCCGGGATCACTTCCCGAGCAGCTTCTTGATACGGGGGGCGTCGGCAGGGGAGACGACGAGGTCGCCGGCGATGCGGCGGGTGCGGCGGCTCGACTTGTGCTCGAGCAGGTGGCGACCGCCGGCCTGCTCGCGCATGACCTTGCCGGTCCCGGTGACCCGGAAGCGCTTCTTGGCACCGGAGTGCGTCTTGTTCTTCGGCATGGCTGCCGTGTCTCCTTGTCCTTCACATCGCACGGGTTCGTACGACTCGTCTGGTGCGGTCCGACCGGGGGGCCGGGCCGTCCGTTCGTGCTGGCTAGCTGGCCTCTTCCGAGGCCGTCGAGCTGGTCTGTGCCTTCGCCGGGGCGGCCGGGCCAGGTCGCGGCGCGGGCCGCGGCGTGGCGGTCGGCCGGGGTGTGGCCGGCTTCGGTGTGGCGGGCTTCGGCGTCGCCGCCTTCGGTGCGGCCGACGACGCCGCGGGCTGCGACGTCGTGGGGGCCGCCGGCGCGGCTGCGGCCGCCGGTCGTGCAGCGGCCGCGGGACGCGGTGCTGCGGCGGGACGCGCTGCGGCCGGACGCGGTGCCGACGTCGCACGGGGTGCGGCGGCGGGTGCGGGCGGACGCGGGGTGCTGGGGCGAGACGCAGCCGGACGCGGGGCGGCGGCGGGCTTCTCGACCGGAGCAGGGGTCTCGACCGGGGCCTCGACCTCCACCGGCGCCTCGACCACGGGTGCGGTCTCGACGACGGGTGCGGTCTCGGCGACCACGGGTGCGGTCTCGGCGACGACCGGGGCCTCGGCGGCGGCCGGGGCGACGGGCTCGGCCTGCTCGACCGGGTTGGCCGCAGCAGCAGCGGCAGCGGCAGCAGCCGCGGCGTTCTGCTCACGGGCCGCAGCAGCCTGCGCCGCGCGGCGCTGCTCCTGCTTCTGGTCGGCCTTCTTCTTCATCGGGCCGAGCACCATGATCATGTTGCGCCCGTCCTGCTTGGGCATGCTCTCGATGAAGCCGAGCTCGGACACGTCGTCCGCCAGCCGCTGCAGCAGGCGCACGCCCATCTCCGGGCGCGACTGCTCGCGGCCACGGAACATGATCATGACCTTGACCTTGTCGCCGGCCGTGAGGAACCGCTCGACGTGGCCCTTCTTGGTGCCGTAGTCGTGCGGGTCGATCTTCAGCCGGAAACGGATCTCCTTGAGGACCGTGTTGGTCTGGTTCCGCCGGGCCTCACGGGCCTTCATGTCTGCTTCGTACTTGAACTTGCCGTAGTCCATGATCTTGCAGACGGGCGGACGAGCGTCAGGTGCCACCTCGACGAGGTCGAGGTCGGCGTCCTGGGCCAGGCGCAAGGCGTCCTCCACGCGGACGATGCCGACCTGCTCGCCGTTGGGGCCGACCAGGCGGACCTCGGCGACGCGGATCCGATCGTTGATGCGGGGCTCGCTGATGTGGTGCTCCTCAGGTTCGTCGTGGGTGACCGCCGGGAAACGAGGAAGGCCCCCGTCCTGGTCACAGGAGGAGGCCTCGAGGTCCGCACGGTGGGCGTGGCCGGGAGCCATGCTCACGCGACCGGGCTCGGCTGGCGCCGTCCGGTGCGGACTGTGACCCGGTCTCTGTCGTCGATGTGCATCCAACACGTCGAACGGTCGAGGCCCAGGTGGGAGGAACTCCACTTGTGAGCCTGGGCAGCAAACAGCACCACCCAGGTCAGTCGACTGCCTAGGTTACCAGAGGACGCCCGAACACCCGAATCGGTCGAGGCGAGCTCTCGGGCCGGTGAGAGGATCTGCCCATGAGCGAGACGAGCCCGGCCACCGATCCCACCACGACCGCCACCCGCGACATCGCGGACGTCGCCGCCGTCGAGGTCATCACGACCGCAGCCGTCCACCTGATGAGCGCCGCAGCGGTGAAGTGCGGGCTCGCCGAGGACGGGCCCACCGGCGCCGGAGCGGACTTCCTCGACCTCGACGAGGCCCGCAAGCTCATCACCGCGCTCGCCGCCCTGGTCACGGCCTCGGCCCCCGACATCGGCAACCAGCACGCGCGGTCGCTGCGGGACGGGCTGCGCTCGCTCCAGCTCGCGTTCCGGGAGGCGTCCCCGTTCCCGGACGCCCCGGGCGAGGGACCGGGCGAGAAGTTCACCGGCTCGGTCGTCTGACCCGGACCCGTCGGGTCGGCGCCGCACCGCGCCGCCGCACCGCCCGCACGGTCGGCACGTGCCGCGGCGCGGGACGGTCCTCCACCACCTCGGGAGCGACCCGCCCCCGGCCTCGGCCCAGCGCGAGCACGACGAGCCCGCCGACCGCGAGCCCCCCACCGACCACCGCGGCGGTCAGGAACCCGGCGCCGGGCGTCGCGCGGTCGATCACCGCGCCGCACAGCGGGGCGCCGAGCGCGTTGCCGACGGTCGACATCGTGCCGCTCCACCCCATGACCTCGCCCCGCCGGTGCTCCGGGACGAGCCGCACCAGGGTCGCGTTGATGGAGGACAGCGCGGGTGCGCAGGGCAGCCCCGCGACGACGACAGCCACGGCCAGCCACACCGGCCCGGTCGCGAACGCCGCCGGGACCGTCGCGAGCGCCAGGAGCGCGACGAGGAGCAGCGGCGAGGGGTTGCGGTGGCTGGCCCCGTGGACCAGTCCCCCGATGACCGACCCGGCCGCCCACAGCGCGATCATCCAGCCGACGTCGGCGGAGCGACCGGAGTCGTTGAGCGTCGCGACCAGGGACACGTCGGTCCCGACCAGCACGAACGACGCCGCCACTCCCGCCAGGAGCAGGACGACCAGCGCGGGACCGATCAGCCGCTGCTTCGGGAGCTCCGGCGCGGGTCCGGTCGGTCGCGCGCTCCGCGTCGGCGGGTTCGCCCACATGAGCAGGACGCCGCCGGCCACCGTCAGCGCCCCCACGACCGTGAGCGCGACCGACGTCGACGCCTGCGTGGCCAGCAGCACCCCGACCACCGGCGAGAGCATGAACGTCAGCTCGACGGCCACCGAGTCCAGCGAGAACGCCGCCTTCTGGTGCGCGAGCGGGACGAGGACCGAGAGCGACTGCCGGCTGACCGAGAAGACGGGCACGAGGAACAGCCCGGCGAGGAACGCGGCACCGATGAGCCACTCGAAAGTGAGGTGCGGCGCGACCAGCCACACGGCCGACTCGACGGCGACCGACGGCGCGATCGCACGCCGCAGCCCGAGCTTGTCCACCAGACGCCCTCGCCAGGGCGCACCGAGCGCCATGCCGACAGTCGCGGCCCCCACCACGATGCCCGCCTGGCCGTAGCCGCGGTCGAGCGTCGAGACCACGTGCAGCGTGAGGACGACACCGACCATGGCCGCCGGGATGCGGGCGAGGAAGGAGACGACGAAGAGCCGCGCGACGCCGGGCAGGCGCAGCACAGCTCCGTAGGTCGTCGAGGGCATCCGCTGATTGTCACCGCTGCGGCTGTGCGGGCTCGCCATGATTTCTCGTCCACGCGCCGGGTCCACCGGGCACCCGCACCCGCCGGGACGCACAGACGTGCCTCGTATCCTGGGCCGATGCAGCCCGACGAGCCGCACCCACGCGACGTCCCGCCGCCCCGCGCAGAGCCGCCGGTGACGGAGATCACGCGCGTGAGCCCGCCCACGCCGGCGCCCGCGTCGTGGTACCCGGGCGTGCCTGCCGTGCAGCCGGAGCCTCCGGCGGCAGACCCTCGGCGTCGACCCGGGACGGTGACGGTCGTGCTCACCGTCCTGCTCGTCGCGACCCTCGTCGGCGCGGGTCTCGTCCTGGGCCGCATGCTCACGACGAACGAGGCGTGGCAGGACTCCACGCAGCAGTGGGAGACGCTCGCGCGCTCGACAGGGGGCGAGCTCGCGGCGTCGCAGGCCGATCTCGCCGCGACGCAGGCGGAGCTCGACGCCACGATCACGCAGCTCGCCACCGCCCAGGAGCGGATCACGCAGCTGGCCGACGAGAAGGCCCAGCTCGGGGACACCAGCGCGTCGCAGCAGCAGCTGGCCGACTACCAGTCGCGCGTGTCCCAGGCGGCCGGTCAGGTAGCCACCGCCCTGGCCAGCTGCGTGGACGGGCAGCAACGGCTCATCGGCTACCTGCAGAACTCCGACCAGTACGACCAGGCCGACCTCGAGCGGTTCACGTCCGACGTGCAGACCGTGTGCGCCCAGGCGACCGACGCCAACGCCGCCCTGCAGCGCGAGCTCGAGCGATGAGGCGACGGCTGGCCGTCGCCGCCCTGCTCGTCCTGACCAGCGGGTGCAGCCTGCTGCCCGGACCGCCCGCGCCGGTGCCCACGGACGTCGTGCCCACCGCCCTCCCGCAGCAGACCCCGACGTCCAGCGGGAACCTGTCCCCCGACGGCTTCGACGCAGCCCAGCGGATGGCGGTGCGGATCCGGAACATCGGGTGCGGCACCCTCTCCACCGGCTCCGGGTTCGCGCTCGACGACCACACCCTGGTGACCAACCGGCACGTCGTCAGCGACTCCTCGACGCTCCAGCTCAGCACCTACGACGGCCGCGACATCGCCGCCGCGGCGGCGAGCACGGCGGCCCTCGCCGACCTGGCGGTCGTGCGGACCGACGACGCCCTGCCGGCCGCACCCGAGCTCGCGGAGGCGGACCCCGCCGTCGGGGAACAGGTCACCGTGGTCGGGTACCCGCTCGGGCGCGCCCTGACGGTGACCACCGGCCAGGTGCTGGCCAGCCAGACCGATCCCCTCAACGCGAACCTGGGCACCGTGCTGGTCACCGACGCGCCCGTCGAGCACGGCAGCTCGGGGTCGGCGGTCCTCGACAGCGACGGCCGCGTGGTGGGCGTCGTGTACGCGAAGGACACGAACGGGCACAGCTTTGTGGTGCCCGTGAGCACGCTGCGGGCCATGCTGGACGACGAGGCGTCGTTCACGCCCACCGCACCCTGCTCCGGCTGACCCGATCCCGGGAGGATCCCATGGCTGCACCGCACTTCGACCCGGCCACCCTGACGCACGCCGCGAACGACACGTTCACCGTCCGCCGCGTCTTCGGCGAGGCGTACGAGCGCAACGGCACCCTCGTCATTCCCGTCGCGCGGCTCTGGGGTGGGACAGGATCCGGCTCCGGCGGAGGCGAGATGGGGGTGCCGTCGGCCGACGCCGAGGGAGCGACCACGCGCGCCGGGGGCCAGGAGGGCCACGGCGGAGGGGGCGGCTACGGCGTGCACGTCAAGGCCGTGGGCGTCTTCGTCGTCGACGAGACCGGTGCGCGCTGGCAGCCGGCGCTGGACCTCAACCGGGTCATCCTCGGCGGTCAGCTGGTGCTGGCCGCGGTGCTCAGCACGTTCGCCCTCGCGTGGGCGGTCAAGCGCCGCCACTGACCCGGGGACGGACCTCGAGCGAGTCGACGCGGGTCGCCACCAGCTCGGCACCCGCCAGCGCGGCGTTGACCTGGGCGAGCACCGCGTCGAGCCCGGTGCGGTCCAGGCCGGCGACCAGCCCGACCACGACCGCGACCTCCGCGCGCGTGCCGGGCACCGCATCGGCCGTCACCACGCCCGCCACCGGCGTCACGGCGGTGACGATCGCGGCACGGACCTCGGGGTCGACGCCCTCGGCCGTGACCGCGGGACGCCAGCGCACCTGCTGCGCGAGAGCCCAGACGGCCGGCCGCGGGACCAGCACGGTCGTGGGGCCGCCGGGGTCGACGACGAGCACCTCCCAGCCCTCGGTCACCGCCGAGAGAGCGGCGCGCGCGACGTCGGAGGGCACCGGTCGGGCGTCCGTCCGCCACGCGGCCATCGTCGCGACGGACGTGAACACCGGCAGTGCCGTCCGACCGTCGGGAGCCTGGAGCGCGACGATGCCCGCCGACGCCTCCTTGTCCACGGTGTGCTCGTGGCCGTCGTGCACGACGACGTCCTCGACCTCGAGCTCCGCGAGCACCGGGACGAGCACCCGGGTGCCCGCCAGGGCGTCGACCAGTGCGCGAACCGTCCCCGAGCCGTCCTGCAGCGCGTCCAGCGCAGCGGCGACCGCGGGATCGGCGGTGCCGTCGTCGCCCGCGAACGGGGACGACGGCGGGAGCTCGCGTCCCGTCACGGGCGTCCGGCGACGTCCAGCGCCTGGGGCAGGGTGAACGCGCCCGCGTAGAGCGCCTTGCCGACGATCGCGCCCTCGACCCCGAGCGGCACGAGCGTCCGCAGCACCCGCAGGTCCTCCAGGCTGGAGACCCCGCCGGACGCGATCACGGGAGCGTCCGTTCGGGCGCACATCTGCTGCAGCAGCTCGACGTTCGGGCCGTTGAGCATGCCGTCCTTGTGGACGTCCGTGACGACGTAGCGGGCGCACCCGGCATCCTCGAGCCGGGCGAGCACCTCCCAGAGGTCCCCGCCGTCCTGCGTCCACCCGCGCGCGGCGAGCGTCGTCCCGCGCACGTCGAGCCCGACCGCGATCTGCTGGCCGAACGACCCGATCACCCGGGCAGTCCACTCCGGGTTCTCCAGGGCCGCCGTGCCGAGGTTGATCCGCGTCGCCCCCGTGCCGAGCGCACGCTCGACCGAGGCGTCGTCGCGGATCCCGCCCGACAGCTCGACCTTGACACCCTTGCCGACGAGCTCGGCGGTGACCTCGGCGAGCAGGTCGGCGTTGGACCCGCGGCCGAAGGCAGCGTCGAGGTCGACCAGGTGGATCCACTCCGCGCCACCCTCGAACCAGTCGAGCGCGGCGGACAGCGGGTCGCCGTAGCCCGTCTCGGTGCCGGCGGCTCCCTGGGTCAGGCGGACGGCCTGGCCGTCGGCGACGTCGACGGCGGGCAGCAGCTCGAGGCGGTCGGTCATGCGTTCACTCCGGAGATCTCGGGGGGACGGGTGGGCAGGGTCGCGACCCAGCGGGCGAGCACCGTGGCGCCGGCCGCTCCGGACGACTCCGGGCGGAGCTGGAGCGCCACGAGCGGACCGTTCTCGATGGCGACGACGATGCGTTCGTCCCCGGTCGACCAGGCGACCCGCGGCACGACGAGACGCGTGTCTGCCGGCCAGTCGTCCAGCAGGGGGAAGGTGCGGGCAGCGTGCTCGTGCGGGACGTCGAAGCGCGCGTCCTGGAGACCGGCGAAGAGTGCGGACTCGTCAGATGCCTCGACCGCGACCTCACCACCCGGAGCGCCGACGGAGTCGACGACGCCCACCCACTCCCCCAGCCCCTCGGTGACCGCGCCGTCCTGGACGACCTCGGTGAACATCACGTGCATGCCGACGCCGATCGCGAGGACCGCGCGACCACCCGCGAGGCGGCGGTCGACCACCTGGTCGGCGCCCATCGCCCGCAGGGCGGGCATCACGGCCGCGGCCGGGGCGCTGCCGGCGATCACCAGGCCGTCGGCGACGAGGGCGGTCCGCTTGTCGGCGGTGACGACGACCTGCGCACCGGCGTCGGTCAGCGCCTGGGCCAGCGGGGCCAGCGAGGCGCTGTCGTCGGCGCCGTGGTCGAGCACGACGACGAGGGGCTGAGCGGGCACCGGGCCACGGTACCCGCGGCTGCGGGACGGCACGCACGGACGCCGGTCCGCGAGACGACCGGCGTCCGTGCTCGGGTGGGGGTCAGGAACCGGTGCAGGTCAGGGTCGGCGACGCCGGCGCCGAGCCGTTGCCCACGAACCCGAAGCTCGTCGACGCGCCTGCCCCGAGCAGCCCGTTGTACGGCGCGTTGGCCACGGTGACGGCGGACCCGCTCTGCGACGCGACACCGTTCCAGAGGTTGTTGATCGTCTGGCCGGACGGGAACGTCCAGCCGACCGACCAGCGGCTCAGCATCGCGGAGCCCGTGTTCCTGACGGTCACGGCGCCCTGGAACCCGCCCTGCCAGGACCCGGTCACGGCAAGCGTCGCCGTGCAGCCCGCGGGGCCGGTGGTCGGGTTCGAGGTCGGCGTCTGCGTCGGGGTGGGCGTGCTCGTCGGCGTCGGGGTCTGGGTCGGCTGCGTGCCGTCCGTCGTCACCGAGAAGCTGTTCAGCGTCAGACCGGTCCCGCCGATCCACGGCTCGAAGCCCGCCTGGATGCTCGTGAGGTACCAGCTGGTCGAGCCGAGCCCGCGACTGACGACGTCCTTCCAGAAGTCGTTCACCAGGAACGTCGCGGAGGACGTCGGCGTCTGACGGACGTAGGAGATGACGTTCCAGCCGCTGCTGCCGGACCAGACGTCCCACGTCGCGCCCGCGATGCTCGCGGTGCCGATCTTCGAGCCGATCGGCTGGATCGGGCCGGCGTGGTTGAGCCAGACCATGAGCTCGGCGCCGTCGTTCTGCTGCGTGGTCGTCGTCGGCCGGGACTTGTGGAACCAGATGTCGTACGCGGCGTCGTACGTCCCGCTGCTCGGGTACGTCATGCTCACGCTGGTCGAGATGGTCGCGAACCGGGGGTCCGACGCCTGCAGGCCGTTGGGGCTGAGGATGTTCCCGTTGGTGGTGCAGCTGGAGTAGTGGCAGCCGTAGTACGCCGCCGGGTACGACTTGGGTGCACCGTTCGTCGCCGCCGAGCCGTCGGCCTGCGTGACGGTGAAGCCCGTGGACGAGACGTCGATGCACTGGGTCGCGCTGGTGCCCCAGCGGTTGTTCATGACCGTGTAGCGCCCACCCTGGATCGGGGCGCTCCCCCACTGCTCGCACAGGACCGGTGCCGCCGACGCGACCTGGGCGGCGGCCACCCCCGACATGCCGAGCAACGAGCACAGGAGGGCGATCAGGACGGCAGAGCGGCGTGGACGAGTCATGCCGGTGATGCAACCACCGGCATCGCAGGTCGGCGAGCGACGAAACGATTCCGTCTTTACCGCTACAACCGCCTACTTGCGCTTGGCCGAGCCGGCGATCGTCCGCATCGCCTGCCACCGGGACATGCCGACGCTCGTGACGACACCCTCGACCTCGCCCGCCTGGACGGACCCCAGGAGCAGGTCCTCCAGGACCGGCGGCGCGTCGGACAGCACGAGCCCGGCGGGCAGGTCGCCGTCGCGCTCCCCGCCCTCCCAGCGCGACGCGCTGATCTGCCCCTCGCGCCGCTCCAGCAGGATCACCGGGACGGCACGCAGCAGCTTCGAGATCGCCGCCGCCCCGTCCGCCGCGGCCCGCGGGTCGCGCAGCACCGCGATGGCACCGATCGGCGTGGGCACCACGTCGACGTCGACCTTCGCGATGGCGCACGCGGCCGCGAGCGGCGCCGGTGCGGCCACCTGGGTGATCACCAAGACGACCGACGGGTCCTCCGCCGGGGTGTCCAGCAGGGACGAGAGGTCGTCGGGAACCTCGAAGTCGTCGGGAAGCTCGTCGTCCGCCATCACAGCGCACCCTTCGTCGACGGGATGCCCTCCACGCGCGGGTCGAGCGCCACGGCGAACCGAAGCGCCCGGGCCAGCGCCTTGAACTGCGCCTCGACGATGTGGTGCGGGTCCCGGCCCGCGAGCACGCGCACGTGGATGCTGAACGCGGCGTGGTGCGCGATGGACTCGAGCACGTGCCGGGTCAGCGAACCGGTGAAGTGCCCGCCGATCAGGTGGTACTCCTGGCCGGGAGGCTCCCCCGTGTGCACCAGGTAGGGGCGGCCCGACACGTCGACGACGGCCTGGGCGAGCGCCTCGTCGAGCGGCACCGTGGCGTCACCGAACCGGGAGATGCCGCGCTTGTCGCCCAGTGCCTGGCGCAGCGCCTCACCGATCGTGATCGCGACGTCCTCGACCGTGTGGTGCGCGTCGATGTCAGTGTCGCCCGTGGCCTTGACCGTGAGGTCGATGAGCGAGTGCTTGCCCAGGGCCGTGAGCATGTGGTCGTAGAACGGCACGGTCGTCGAGATGTCCGTGCGACCGGTGCCGTCGAGGTCGAGCTCGACCAGCACGCTCGACTCGCTCGTCGCGCGCTCGATCCGCGCGGTACGCCCAGCGTTCGTGGGACTCACAGTCCTGCCACCTCACTCAGGGCGTTCTTGAACGCCACCATGTCCTTCGGGGTGCCGACCGACACCCGCAGCCACCCGTCCGGTCCGACCTCGCGGATCAGGACCCCGCGGTCGAGCAGACCCTGCCAGATCGCGTGCCGGTCGTCGAACAGGCCGAACAGCACGAAGTTCGCGTCGGAGTCCGCGACGGTCAGCCCCTGCCCCCGCAGCCAGACCACGAGGGCGTCGCGCTCGTCGCGCAGCGAGCCGACCTGCGCCATGAGGGCGGGCGCGTGCCGCAGCGCCGCGCGCGCGACCGCCTGGGTCACCGCCGACAGGTGGTACGGCAGCCGGACCACCCGGAGCGCGTCGACGAGCGCCGGCGCCGCGACCAGGTAGCCGACCCGCGCACCGGCGAGACCGAATGCCTTGGACATCGTCCGGCTGACCGCGAGGTGCGGGTGGTCGGGCAGCAGCTCGAGCGCCGACGGCGTGCCGGTGCGGCGGAACTCGCCGTAGGCCTCGTCGACGACGACCACGCACCCGCCCGGCACCCGGGCCGCGGCGTCGAGCACCGCCAGGACCGTCTCGGCAGGGAGCGCCGTCCCCGTGGGGTTGTTGGGGCTCGCCAGGAGCACGACCGACGGCGCGTGCTCGGCGATCGCCGCCCGTGCGGCCTCGGGGTCGAGGCTGAAGTCCGCCTCCCGCCGCCCGGCGACCCACCCCGTGAACGTGTCGCGGGCGTACTCGGGGTACATCGAGTAGGTGGGCGCGAACGAGAGCACGGTGCGCCCCGGCCCGCCGAACGCCTGCAGGACGTGGAGCATGATCTCGTTCGAGCCGTTGGCGGCCCAGACCTGCTCGGTCGTCAGGTCGACGCCGGACTCCACCCGCAGATAGCCGGCGAGGTCGGCGCGCAGTGCCTCGAAGTCGCGGTCGGGATACCGGTTGAGGCCGGCCGCGGCCTGCGCCACCGCCTCGGCGATGTCGGCGACGACGTCGGCCGCGGGCGCGTACGGGTTCTCGTTGACGTTCAGCAGGTGCGGCACGTCCAGCTGGGGAGCGCCGTAGGGCTCGAGGCCGACGAGGTCCGGGCGCAGCGGCAGGATGCCGTTCGGCTGCTCGGTGTCGAGATCAGAGGTCACGGACCGAGTCTAGGGAGCGCTGGTGACGGCCTGCCGCGCCGTCCACGCCGCCAGCCGGGCCAGACCCTCGTCCAGGCCGACCCGGGGCGTCCAGCCGAGCGCCTCGCGCGTGCGCCGCTGGTCGAACCAGTGCGCGGTCGAGAGCTGCTCGGCCACGAACCGCGTCAGCGGAGGCTCGCCCGCCAGCGGGAACGTCCGCCACGCCGCGTCCAGCAGGGATCCGGCACCGCGGGCGAGGGCGGCGGGGACGTGCCGACGGGGCATCGGCACCCCGCTGGCGGCGCAGATCCCCGCCAGGAGCTCGACGACCGGACGCGGTTCCCCGTTGGTGACGACGTACGGCTCTCCGTAGACGGCCGCGTCGGCGTGCAGGGCCGCGACCAGGGCGTCCACGGCGTTGTCGACGTAGGTCGTGTCGATGAGCGCCGCTCCGTCGCCGAGCACCGGCAGGCGTCCCGCCCGCGCGCGGTCGACGATGCGCCCCACGAGCTGGGTGTCCCCCGGTCCCCAGACGATGTGCGGCCGGACGGCGACCACGCGCAGGCCGGCGGGGTCGTGCGCCGCGAGCGCGAGGAGCTCGGCGGCGGCCTTGGTCCGCGCGTAGCTGTCGCGGGCGCGCCCCGGGTCGGCGGGTCCGGCACCGGCGCCCGCGAGCGAGCGACCGAGGTGCGCGACGGACGGCGTCGAGACGTGCACGAACCGGTCGACGCCGGCCGCCCGTGCCTCGTCGAGCAGCAGCCGGGTCCCGCCGACGTTGACGGCCTCGAACTGCTCGAACGGTCCGGTGATCGTCACCTTGGCCGCGAGGTGCACGACCGCCTCCCGGCCGCGCAGGGCAGCGCGCACGACCTCGGGGTCCGTGACCGACCCCGCCACGTCCTGGGCGCCGGCGACGGTCGACGGGCTGCGCTGCAGGGTCCGGACGTCGTGGCCGTCCGCGACGAGACGGTCGGCGACGGCGCAACCGAGCATGCCGCTCGCGCCGGTGACCAGGACGCGGGTCACAGCCGGGCCCGCTCTCCCGCCAGCACCCGCTCGGCCCACGCAGCGACGCGGGTCCGGTCGATCTTCGAGCTGTGCCGGACGTCCGTCGGCAGCTGCTCCACCACGAGCACGGCGGCGACGTCGGTGCCTCGCAGCGCCGCACGGACCTCCGCGGCCAGCCCGGGCTCCGCGACGACCGGCCCGTGCGCGTACACCTCGGGCTGGACGACGACCACGACCTGCTGCGCGCCGCGTGGCCCGACGCCGACCACGGCCGCGGACACGACGGACCCGACCGCCTGCGCCCGCTGCTCCAGCCCGACGGGCGTGCGGACGCCGTCGGCGGTGACGAGCACGTGGGCGAGCCGGCCCTCGATCCAGAGCCGGCCGTCACCGTCGAGGTGCCCGACGTCGCCGGTGCGGTGCCAGCCGGTGTCCCGCGCCGACGCCTGCTGCGTGAGCCAGAGCCCGTCGTAGCGCTCCTTGACGTGCGCTGCGGCGACGAGCACCTCACCCGTGACGCCAGGGAGGTCCTCGGGCGTCCCGGTCGGCTCGCCGTCGGCGTCGAGTGCGCTGAGCGCGACGCGGACCCCGGCGACCGGCCGCCCGACGCACACGCCGTCACCGGCGCCGAGGTCGCGGAGCTCGTCGAGCGACACGTCAGCGACGACGAGCGCCTCCGTCATGCCGTAGGGCGTGTGGGCCTCGGCGGCGGGCATCAGCGTCGCAGCCGCCTCGAGCAGGTCGACGCCGACCGGGGCACCCGCCGAGAGGAACAGCCGGACGTCCGCGAGCGCCGCGAGCTCCGACCCGTCGGCGGTGCGGACGACCGACCGCAGCGCCGCGGGCGACGCGAAGACGACCGCGGCGTCGACCGCCCGCACGGCCTCCGCCAGGGCGCGGGCGGTCAGGGTGCCGGGCGAGGTGACGTCCATGTCCGGGCTCGCGCTCGTCGCACCCAGCGCGGGTCCGAGCAGCACGAACGGCGCAAAGGCGGCGACGAGCGGGCTGTCCGGGCCGATGCCGTAGGTCCGGGCGACGACGTCGCGCATCGCGGCGAGCCGGCGGTGGGTGTAGACGACCCCCTTGGCGGGGCCGGTCGACCCCGACGTGAACAGGACCGCCGCGTCGGCGTCGGCGTCGGGCCACGGCAGGTCGGCGGTCGAGACGCGACCGAGGGCGGCGAGGTCGTCGAGCGACGCGCTGACGCCCAGCGTCCGCGCCACGCCCGCACGCAGGGGTCCGGCGCTGACCAGCGTCGGCGCCCAGCGCAGCCACCGCGCGGCCACCAGGGCCTTCTCGATCCCGACGACGACGGTCGGGTCCGCCGCGCGCACCGCCCGGGTGAGCCCTTGCACCCCGAGGCCCGCGTCGGCGACGACGACAACTGCCCCGATCCGCAGGCACGCGTAGAGCACGGCCGTCAGGTCCGCACCGGGCGGCACCAGGAGGGCCACCCGGTCCCCCGGCCTGACTCCGCTCGCCGCCAGACCACGGGCCAGCTGGTCCGTCCGGGCCGCGAGCGCCGACCAGGTCACACGGCGCGACCGCGGGCCGGCCAGCTCGATCAGGGCGGTGCCGTCGTCGTCCGCCCGCTCGTCGAGGGTGGCGCCGAGCGCCCGGTACGGCTCGTCGGACCTCGTCGGCGGGGCATCGGGGGCGTCCAGCCAGCGCAGGACCGCCCCGGCGACGTCCGCGTCCTCGACCACCAGGTGGCCGGCACCCTCGAACCGGTGCACGTCCGCGTGCGGCAGCCGCTCGCGCAGGTCCCGCAGGTAGCGGGCGGAGAACACCGGGTCGCGCGGGCCCCAGAGCAGCAGCGCCGGCACGTCGAGGCCGCGCACGCCGGCGGCGATGCGATCGAGCTCCGGTCGGCTGGGGTGGTCGGCGGTGGCGGGGATGTCCGCGACGAAACCACCGATGCCCGCGCGCAGGTCGGCGGTGCGGTACGGCGCGCGGAAGCCGTCGGCGACCACCGGATCCAGGCGAGGGTGCGCGAGCGCGAGCGTCGTCTCGAGGAAGGCCGGCGTGGTGACCGTGCCCACCGGCAGCACGCCGCGAGCCGTCGCCACGCGCAGCGCGGCCGGCATGGCGTCGTCGACCTCGTGGTGCACGGCGGTGTTGGTGAGCACGACGCCCGCCAGCAGGTCCGGGTGGTCGAGCGCCCAGCCCAGGCTGACGAGCCCGCCCCAGTCGTGGCCGACCGTGACGACGGGACCGGCGAGCCCGAGGTGGTCGGTCAGCGCCCCGAGGTCGGCGACACGGTCCGCCAGGCGGTGCTGCTCGCCGGTGCGCTCCGAGTACCCCATCTCCAGCTGGTCGACGGCGACCACCCGCCACGGACGCTCCGCGCGCGCACCGGCCGCGACCAGCCGGCGCCACAGGAACGACCACGTGGGGTTGCCGTGCACGCACAGCAGGGTGCCGACGGGATCGGCGTCGAGCGTCGGGCCGTTGTCCAGCAGGTGCCACGACCGCGTGCCCACCTCGACCGTCCGCGACCAGCGCGGATCGATCCCCCCGGCCGCGAGGACGTCCACCGGCGGGCGCGAGGCCGCGGTCACCAGACGATCTCGGCCATCGCGGTGTGCAGGCCGGAGCCGACACCCATGCACAGCACCCGGTCCCCCGTGCGCAGCGAGTCGGCCTGGTCGGCCAGGGTCATGGGCAGGGCGGCGGGGCCGACGTTGCCCCAGCGCGGGAACGTCGTGGGCACCTTGGCGAGGTCCAGGCCCAGCGCCTCCACGATCGAGCGGGTGTGCACGGAGGAGACCTGGTGCGTGACGATGCGGTCGACACCCGCCCAGTCCCACTCCGGCTGCGCCTCGTGCCACGCGTCGACGACGAGCTCGAGGCCCCCGGCCAGCAGCCCGGCCGGATCCGTCTTCATGCCCTCGACCCCACCGACGCACAGCTCGTGGTGCTGCGTCGCGGACCGGGCGACGCCGCCGACCAGCCGGTGCGCACCGGGGTGCAGGCTCGCGGGACCGAGCACGGCGGCCGCGGCACCCGCACCGAGCGTGAGCGTCGCGAACTCCTCGAGGAACTGCTCGCGCGTCGTCTCCGGCGCCGTGAGACGGTCCAGCGTGGCCTCCTGCGTCGGACGCGGGTCCTCGCCGTTGACGATGACCGCGTACCGGATCTGCCCCGAGTCGATCAGCTGGGCCGCGAGCGTCATGCCGTTGACGAAGCCGAGGCACGCGTTGGTCAGGTCGAAGCCGAGCGCGCTGGACGGGAGGGACAGACCGGAGTGGATGCGGGACGCGACCGACGGCTCGAGGAACGTCCTGGTCACCGACGTGTTGATGAGCAGCCCGACGTCACCCGCGTCGATGCCGGCCTCGGCCAGCGCCTTCGCCCCGGCCGCGGTCGCGGCGTCGTCGAACGTCATCTTGTCGTCCCACCAGCGCCGCTCGTGCACGCCCGCGACGCGGGACAGCAGGCCGCGCGGGAGGCGGAGCCGCTTCAGGGTGGGCGCGAGGCGCTCGTCGAAGACCTCGGACGGCACGACGACCGGTGCCTCGATGCCGACGACCGCCAGGAGCGCGACATCACGGTGGCGGAACGTCGCGTTGCCTGTCACAGGCTGTCCTCTCGACGGGGGCGTAGGTCGCAGGCACGCGCGGCGGCGCGGTCGCGTGGGGTGCGCACGTGGTGACTCAGAATCTGGCCCGCACCGCCTCGCCGTGCGCGGGAAGCCCTTCGGCGTCGGCGAGCGCGACGATCTTGTCCGCGACCTCCGCGAGGGCGTCGGCGTCGTACTCGATCACCTGCACGGCGCGCAGGAACGAGTGCACCCCGAGGCCGCTGGCGAAGTGCGCACAGCCCCCGGTCGGCAGCACGTGGTTGGACCCAGCCATGTAGTCGCCGAGCGAGACGGGCGAGTACGCGCCGACGAAGATCGCCCCGGCGCTGGTGACCCGCTCGGCCAGCGCGGCCGCGTCGACCGTCTGGATCTCCAGGTGCTCGGCGCCGTACGCGTTGACCACGTCGAGGCCCTGCTCGAGGTCGTCGACGAGCACGATCGCGGACTGCTCGCCGCGCAGCGCCGTCGTCACGCGGCCACGGTGCATCGTCGCGTCCACCCGGTCGACGAGCTTGGCCTCGACCGCGCCCGCCAGCTCGACGGACGGCGTCACCAGGACGGCGGCGGCCAGCGGGTCGTGCTCGGCCTGGGAGACGAGGTCGGCGGCGACGTGGTTCGCGTCCGCGGTGCCGTCGGCCAGGATCGCGATCTCGGTCGGCCCGGCCTCCGCGTCGATGCCGACGATCCCGCGCACCAGACGCTTGGCCGCGGCGACGTACACGTTGCCCGGGCCGGTGACGACGTCGACCGGCTCACAGAGGGTGTCGCCGTCCACGTCGACCGTCCCGGCGGCGCCGTAGGCGAACATCCCGACCGCCTGCGCCCCGCCGACCGCGTAGACCTCGTCGATGTCGAGGAGCGCGCACGTCGCGAGGACCACCGGGTCGGGCAGGCCGTCCTGGTCCTTCTGCGGCGGCGACGCCACCGCCAGCGACCCGACGCCCGCCGCCTGGGCGGCGACGACGTTCATGACCACCGACGACGGGTACACCGCGAGCCCGCCCGGCACGTAGAGGCCGACGCGACGCACCGGTACCCACCGCTGACGGACCTGCGCACCCGGGCCGAGCTCGACGGTGAAGTCGGCGGGCCGCTGGGCACCGTGCACCTGGCGGACGCGCCGGATCGTCTCCTCGAGCGCCGCCCGGACCTCCGGGTCGAGCGCGCCGACCGCCGCAGCGATGACCTTCGGCGGGACGCGCAGGTGCTCCGGGCGCACGCCGTCGAACCGCTCCGCGAGGTCGCGCAGCTCGGCTGCTCCACGGGCACGGACTGCCGCGAGGATGGGTGCGACGATCTCGGCGGCGTGCTCGACGTCGACCTCCGCACGGGGGAGCTCGTCCAGGAGCTCGCGACGTGACAGGGTGCGACCGCGCAGGTCGATGCGGGTGATCACGTTCCCGAGCATAGGACGGACGTCTGCACGTGGCCTGACCACGACCACCGTGCGAGCCGTGCGCTGCGCCACAGTCCCGGGGGGAGGCAGACTGCTCCCATGACTGCTCCCATGGCCGAGGTGCCGATCTCCGACGACTCGATCCGGCTCGGCCAGTTCCTCAAGCTGGCCAACCTCGCCGACTCCGGTGCGCACGCCCGCGAGCTGCTCGAGGACGGGGCCGTGACCGTGAACGGTGAGGACGAGACCCGCCGTGGCCGTCAGCTGGTCAAGGGCGACGTCGTCGAGGTGGACCTGCCGACGGGCTACAGGGAGGCCACGGTCGGCTGACCGGTCACGCCTCCCGGTACCGCGGCAGGGCGGCCGCGAACAGGTCGTCCCACGCACGGACGGGACGGTCGGCGACGTGGTCGTCGAGCTGGTCGAGCGAGGCGTGCCAGCCGCCGCCGTAGCCGCGGGCCGCCGCCTCCTCCAGGTCGAGGTGCTCGAGCACGAGGACGGCGCCGTCGCCGTCCGGGCGGATGTCGACGGTCACCCGGCTCGCCGCCTCCCCAGGGAACTCCCATCCGATCACCAGCCGGCGCGGCGCGTCGCACTCGACGACGTCCCCGACCGCGTTCTGCGGCGAACCGGCGACGTCGTCGCCCATCCGCAGCTCGTACCGGCCACCGACGACGAGGTCGCCGTAGACGGGTCCCAGCCAGCGGGCGAGACGCTCCGGCTCGGTCACCGACGACCAGAGGTCCTCGGGCGTGGTCGCGTAGTGCCGCTCGAAGCGGACCGTCACGCCGTTCGGGGTCGGGGTCAGAACGCCCCACACGTCAGTCGTCATCTCGGCTCCTCCGCCCGCGGGCGATCTCGGTCTCCAGTGCGTCCAGGTGCCCGGCCCAGAACCGGCGGATGCCCCGTGCCCAGACCTCGACCTCGTCGAGCGCCTCGGGCCGCACCGAGTAGAGCCGGACCGCACCCTGGGGAACCGAGTCGACGACACCGGCCTCCCGCAGCACGCGCAGGTGGCGCGACGCGGCCGGCTGGCTGATGCCGAACTCTGCCCCGACTGCGCTCGCCAGCTGGCCGGCGCTGCGCTCACCGTCGGCGAGGAGCTCGACGAGCCGCCGCCGGACCGGGTCCCCCAACGCATCCATCACCTGCACGTACCTCAGACTTCCACTCCGGGTTATATAACGCAAGTGGTATATGAACTATCATCGCCCGGTGGACCTCACGCGACTTCCCGACAACCTCCCCGTCCCCGTCGACGACGGCGCGGCAGCCCACCTGACGGGCACGCGGCTCCCCGCGATCGCCCTGCCCGCGACCGACGGATCCTCCGTCGCGCTGGCCCAGCTCGGCACCGGGCGCACGATCCTCTACGCGTACCCGCTCACCGGCCGACCCGGGACAGACCTCCCCGACGACTGGGACGCCATCCCCGGCGCGCGCGGCTGCACCGCCGAGGCGTGCGCGTTCCGCGACCACCACGCCGACCTGCTCGCCGCCGGTGCGTCCGCGGTGTACGGCCTGTCCACCCAGGACACCGCCTACCAGCGCGAGGCCGTCGAGCGGCTGCACCTGCCGTTCCCGATGCTCAGCGACGAGGGCTTCGCGCTCACGCGTGCGGTCGCTCTGCCCACGTTCGAGGTCGCCGACCGGACGTTGCTGCGCCGGCTCACGATGGTCGTGCGCGACGGGGTCGTCGAGAAGGTCTTCTACCCCGTGTTCCCGCCCGACGGGCACGCCGCCGAGGTGCTCGCCTGGCTGGTCAGGACGCCAGGCAGCTAGGACCGAGCAGCGCCTTGAGGTCACCGAACAACGACGGCGACCGCTCCACGCGCAGCCCGTGGTCCAGGCGCATCACCGTCGCGCGGCCCGGACTCGTGAGTCGGAGGTGCACCTCCGTGACACCCGGGTGCGTCGAGAGCACCTCGCGGAGCCGCTCCACCACCGGCGGCGTGCACCGCGAGACGGCCATCGAGACCACCACCGGAGCGTCCGCCGCCTGAGACACGTCCGGCAGCGACACCTCCATGGCCTGCAGCTGCATGGTCTCGTCGCGCCGCCGCACCCGCCCGCGGATCACCACGACCGCGTCCTCGGCCAGCGCGGTCGAGTACGCCAGGTAGGTCTCGCCGAAGAACATGATCTCGACCGATGCCTCCATGTCCTCGATCGTGACCGCGGCCCACGGGTTGCCCTGCTTCGACATCTTGCGCTGCAACGACGTGATGAGCCCGGCGATGACGACCGTGGAGCCGTCCGGCCGCTGCTCGTCCTGCAGCAGCGTGGCGATCGACACGTCCGCCGCGGCGGCGAGCACGTGCTCGAGCCCCGACAGCGGATGGTCCGACACGTACAGGCCGAGCATCTCCCGCTCGAACGCCAGCCGCTGCTTCTTGTCCCAGTCCGGCAGGTCCGGCACGACGACCGCGAAGCCCTGCGTGCCGTCGTCGCCGCCCATCAGGTCCGCGAAGAGGTCGAACTGCCCCTCCGCCTCCTTGCGCTTCACGCCGATGACGGAGTCGACCGCCTGCTCGTGCACCAGCAGCAGGGCGCGCCGCGCGTGACCGAGCGAGTCGAACGCCCCGGCCTTGATGAGCGACTCGATGGTCCGCTTGTTGCAGACGACGGCCGGCACCTTGTCCAGGAAGTCGGTGAAGGACGTGAACGCGCCCTTCTCCTCACGCGCCCGCACGATCGCGTCGACCACGTTGGCGCCGACGTTGCGGATGGCCGTCAGACCGAACCGGATGTCCTTCCCGACGGCCGTGAAGTTGGCCGACGACGAGTTCACGTCCGGCGCGAGCACCGTGATGCCCATGTGCCGGCACTCGCCCAGGTACAGCGCCGACTTGTCCTTGTCGTCGCGCACGCTGGTGAGCAGGCCGGCCATGTACTCGGTCGGGTAGTTGGCCTTGAGGTAGGCCGTCCAGTAGGAGATGACGCCGTACGCCGCGGAGTGCGCCTTGTTGAAGGCGTACCCGGCGAACGGCACCAGCACGTCCCAGACGGCCTGGATGGAGGCGTCCGAGTAGCCGCGCTCGCGCATGCCGGCCTGGAACGGGACGAACTCCTTGTCCAGGACCTCCTTCTTCTTCTTGCCCATCGCGCGCCGCAGCAGGTCGGCCTGGCCGAGCGTGTAGCCGGCGAGCTTCTGCGCGGCGCGCTGCACCTGCTCCTGGTACACGATCAGCCCGTGGGTGATGCCCACGACCTCCTCGAGCGGTGCCTCCAGCTCGGGGTGGATGGGCTCGACCTTCTGCAGGCCGTTCTTGCGCAGCGCGTAGTTGATGTGGGAGTTCATCCCCATCGGGCCCGGCCGGTACAGCGCGATGACGGCCGAGATGTCCTCGAAGTTGTCGGGCCGCATCTGGCGCAGCAGCGACCGCATGGGACCACCGTCGAGCTGGAACACCCCCAGGGTGTCGCCGCGGCCGAGGAGCTCGTACGTCGCCGGGTCGTCGAGGGGCACCTCCTCGATCTTGATCGCCGGCTTGCCGTTCATCTCGATGTTCTCGAGGGCGTCGTCGAGGATCGTGAGGTTGCGCAGCCCGAGGAAGTCCATCTTGATCAGGCCCAGGGCCTCGGACCCCGGCTGGTCGAACTGCGTGATGATCGCGCCGTCCTGCGGGCGCCGCATGATCGGGACGATGTCCACCAGCGGCTCGCTCGACATGATGACGCCGGCCGCGTGCACACCCCACTGCCGCTTGAGGTTCTCCAGCCCCTTGGCGGTCTCCAGCACCCGCTGCGCCTCGGGGTCGGCCTGGACGACCTGCCGGAACTCGTCGGCCTCCGCGTAGCGCGGGTCCTGCGGGTTGTAGATGCCCGAGAGCGTGATGTCCTTGCCCATCACGGCGGGCGGCATCGCCTTGGTGAGCTTCTCCCCCATCGCGAACGGGAAGCCCAGGACGCGCGAGGCGTCCTTGAGAGCCTGCTTGGCCTTGATGGTGCCGTACGTGACGATCTGGGCGACACGGTCCTCGCCGTACTTGTCGGTCACGTACCGGATGACCTCACCGCGCCGACGCTCGTCGAAGTCGACGTCGACGTCGGGCCAGGACACGCGCTCGGGGTTGAGGAACCGCTCGAAGATCAGGCCGTGCTCCAGCGGGTCCAGCTCCGTGATGCCCATCGCGTACGACGCCATCGACCCCGCCGCGGAACCGCGACCGGGTCCGACGCGGATGCCCTGGTCCTTGGCCCAGTTGATGAAGTCGGCGACGACGAGGAAGTATCCCGAGAACCCGAGCTGCGTGATGACGCCGGTCTCGTACTCGGCCTGCGTCCGCACGTCCGCGGGGATCGACCCGGAGTAGCGCTTCTGCAGACCCGTCTCGACCTCCTTGATGAACCAGGAGTCCTCGCTCTCCCCGACCGGCACGGGGAAGTTCGGCATGAAGTTGGCGTCGGTGTTGAACTCGACCTCGCACTGCTCCGCGATGAGGACGGTGTTGTCGCACGCCTCCGGGATCTCCGCCCAGGTGCGCCGCATCTCCTCCGCGGACTTCAGGTAGAACTGGTCGGTGTCGAACTTGAACCGGTCGGGGTCGGCCAGGGTCGAGCCCGACTGGACGCACAGCAGCACCTCGTGCGCGTGGCTGTCCTCGTGCTTGGTGTAGTGCAGGTCGTTCGTCGCGACGACGGGGGCACCGATCGACTCGGCCAGGCGTCGCAGATCCTTGATGACCCGCGTCTCGATCTCGAGCCCGTGGTCCATCAGCTCGACGTAGTAGTTCTCCTTGCCGAACAGGTCCTGCATCTCGCCCGCGGCCCGCACGGCCTCGTCGAACTGGCCCAGCCGGATGCGGGTCTGCACCTCGCCCGACGGGCAGCCGGTGGTCGCGATGAGCCCGTCGCTGTACGTGCTGAGCAGGTCGCGGTCCATGCGCGGCCACTTGCCCATCTGGCCCTCGAGCGACGCCAGCGACGACATCCGGAAGAGGTTGTGCATCCCCTTCGTGGACTTGGCCAGCAGCGTCATGTGCGTGTACGCGCCGCGCGCCGAGACGTCGTCGGACGCCTGGTGCGCCTCGCCCCACCGCACGCGGTTCTGGTCGAACCGGCTGGTGCCCGGCGTGACGTACGCCTCGACGCCGATGATCGGCTTGATCCCGTGGTTCCTGGCCTTCTGCCAGAAGTCGAACGCCCCGAACAGGTACCCGTGGTCGGTGATCGCGACGGCGGTCTGACCGAGCCGGTTGGCCTCGGTGAACAGGTCGTCCAGGCGCGCCGCGCCGTCGAGCATCGAGTACTCGGTGTGCACGTGGAGGTGGACGAAGTCGGAGCCCCCAGCTGATGCCATGCGGGCGATCCTACGTCGGCCCACCCACACTCCCGAGCCGCCTCCGGGCCGTGTCGGAGTGCGCCCGGCGTGTCGCGGCGCGCCTAGGCCGGAGCCGTGACGGCCTTCACCGCGTCGCGGTGCCAGATGGCCTCGTCGAGGTACCGCTCGGACCGCGCGACGTAGCCCAGCCGGGCGTAGAAGCCGAGCGCCTGCTCCTGCGCGCTGAGCTCGACGGACACGCTCCGGACACCACCGGCCACGGCTCCGAACCGCTCCAGCGCCGCGGTCTCGAGCGCGTCCATGAGCAGCGCCCCGACCCCCAGCCCGCGGGCGGCGGCACTCACGGCGACGCGCCCGATGTGCGCAGGATCACCGGCGTGGTGCGGCGGCAGGAGCCGGGCGGTGCCCAGAGCCGAGTCGTCGTCGCCGACCGCCAGGACGTGCAGGGTCGACGGGTCGTCGTCGAGCGCGTCCATCTCGTTCTCCGCGGCCACGTTCTGCACGTGCACGAACACGGCCATCCGGATCGCGGTCATGGCCGCGCGCTGCTCGGGCGTCTCCACCCGGACGACGCGCACGCTCACGCGTACCCGTCCTGCAGCACCGCGAGCGAGCGGGACAGGTCCTCCGGGTACTCGCTGGTCAGCTCCAGCCACTCCCCCGTGCTCGGGTGGTGGAACCCGAGGCGCATCGCGTGCAGCCACTGCCGCGTCAGCCCCACCCGCGCCGCCAGCGTCGGGTCAGCCCCGTAGGTGAGGTCCCCGACGCAGGGGTGGCGCGTCGCGGCGAAGTGCACGCGGATCTGGTGCGTGCGCCCGGTCTCCAGGTGCACCTCGACCAGGGAGGCCGCGGGCAGCATCTCGAGCACCTCGTAGTGCGTGATCGACGGCTTGCCGTCGGCGACGACCGCGAACTTCCAGTCCGAGCTGGGGTGCCGGCCGATGGGGGCGTCGATCGTGCCCGTCGTCGGCTCCGGGTGGCCCTGGACGAGTGCGTGGTAGACCTTCTCGACGGTGCGCTCCTTGAACGCCCGCTTGAGCACCGTGTACGCGTGCTCGGACTTCGCGACGACCATCAGCCCGGACGTGCCGGCGTCGAGGCGGTGCACGATGCCCTGCCGCTCCGCGGCACCCGACGTCGAGATCCGGTAGCCGACGGCCACGAGCGCGCCGACGACTGTCGGGCCGGTCCAGCCGGGCGACGGGTGCGCCGCGACGCCGACGGGCTTGTCGATGACCACCAGGTCGTCGTCGTCGTGCACGATCCGCATGCCGGGCACCGGCTCGGCGACGATCTCGATGCTCTCCGCCGGGGCGACGTCCGGGATCTGCACCTCGAGCCACCCGCCGGCGGACAGCCGGTCGGACTTGCCGAGCTCCCTGCCGTCGAGCTGCACGCCACCGGCCTCGGCGATCTCCGCCGCCCGGGTGCGGGACAGACCCAGCAGCCGGGCCAGCGCCGCGTCGACCCGCTCGCCGACGAGCCCGTCGGGCACGGGCATCGCGCGCGTGTCAGGCATTCTGGTCCGTCGTCGTGGCGCCTGCAGACTCGGGAGCCTCGTGAACGAGGGAGGGGTCCGCCGCCTCGTCGTCGCCCTGCTCGGGCTCCGCGTCCTGCTCAGAGTCCCCGTGCCCGTCCCGCGTGCCGTCGATGTGCACGCCGAGCGCCGCCAGGATCACGACGAGGACCGCCGCGGAGACGATCGCGATGTCCGCGACGTTCCCGACGAACCAGTCGGCGTACGCGATGAAGTCGACCACCTCGCCGCGCGCGAGACCGGGCTCGCGGACGAGCCGGTCGATCAGGTTGCCGAGCGCACCGCCCAGGAGCAGGCCCAGTGCGACCGCCCACGCCCAGGACCCGATCCGGCGGCTGGCCCGCACGACGACGACAATGACCACCGTCGCGACGATCGTCAGCACCCACGTCATCCCGGTGGCGATGGACAGCGCCGCACCCGGGTTGAACACGAGCTGGAACCCGAGCAGGTTCCCCACCAGGTCGTGCCGCTCGTTCTCGACCAGGGAGCTGACCGCCCACGCCTTCGACACCTGGTCGAGCACGAGGACGACGGCGGAGAGCGAGAAGAGCGTGATCAGCAGGGCACGCCGACGGGTGCTCGGTGGCGCGTCAGGCTGGTCGTCCGTGGTGGTGGGCACCGCAGGAGTCTACGTGCGCGTCAGCGGCGCTCTTCGCGCTGCTTGCACTCCACGCAGAGGGTCGCCCGCGGGAACGCCTGGACGCGTGCCTTGCCGACGGCCTTGCCGCACGACTCGCAGGTGGCGAACGTGCCGACCGAGATGCGCGCCAGCGCACGGGTGGTCTGCGCGAGCAGGTCCCGCGTGTTGTTCACCAGCGTGAGCTCCTGCTCGCGCTCGAGCGCCGACGACCCGGAGTCCGCCTGGTCGTCGCCTGCCCCGTCACCGGAGTTGCGCAGCAGGTCGGAGAGCTCGGCGTCCGCAGCGGCGAGCTCGCTCGTCAGCCGGTCGATGTCGCTGGTGAGCTCTTCTGCGATGTCCTTGACCTCCCGTGCGGTCCACGGCTTCTCGCCGTCCCGCACCGGGAACTGCTTGACCAGCTTGGCCAGGTCCTTGATATCGGTACTGACGTCGACCGCGCTGAGCGCGTCGTTGATGGCCACGAGCGGGCCCCCCTGTCCTCGAAGTCACGCGACTGTATGCGGGCGACAGTCAGGGACACAACACGCCACGCCGGGTGAAACCCGGCGTGGCGGTGTAAAACTGTCGACCTGACCTGTGGTGATGCAGCGCGAGCGTCCCCGGCGGGTGGTCGCCGGGTGCGTTCGTCCCTGTCAGAGGTTCTGGCCGTCCCCGACCGTCTGCGGCTGACCCGAGCGCGGCGGCAACGCGTTGCCCCGGTTGTCGAGGTCGCCCAGCAGGTTCTCCAGGTAGCTCTTCAGACGGGTGCGGTAGTCGCGCTCGAACACGCGCAGCTCGTCGATCTTGCGCTCGAGGAGCGACCGCTCCTGCTCCAGCTGACCGAGCGTGCGCTGCGACGTCTCCTCGGCCTCGCGGACGATGCGGTTGGCCTGGCTCTTGGCCTCGCCCACCAGACGGTCCGACTCCTCCTGCCCGCTGCGCACGTAGTCGTCGTGCAGCTTCTGCGCGAGGGCGAGCATCCCGGTGGCGGACTCGGGCTCGCTCGTGCGCGGTCCGCTCTGCACCGGGGCGACGATCGGCGCCTGCTGCGCCACCGGCGCCGCGAGCACGGGCGCGGGGGCCGGGACGGGCTCGGGCGTGGGCTCGGGCTTCGGGGCCGGCGCGGCCTGCTGCGCACCTGCGCGGCTCAGCTCGGCGATGCGGCGCTCGGCCGCGGCCAGCTTCGTCTTCAGGTCGTCGTTCTCACCCTGCAGGTCGCGCAGCGTGTTGACGACCTCGTCCAGGAAGTCGTCGACCTCGTCCTGGTCGTAGCCCTCGCGGAACTTCGTGGCCTGGAACTTCTTGTTCAAGACCTCGTCTGCGGTCAGCAGAGCCATCGTCATCACCTCAGTCGGTTTTAGTGCTCGGTCGGGCCGGCGGCAGTCCACCGACCGCCTCGGGCCACGGTAGCGGAGAATGCGTCGGCCGCACGTCCCCGCGACACGCGCCAAGACGCGTCGGAGGTCGGATCAGATGCTGCTGAGGACGCTCATCAGGATGGAACAGCCCAGCACCAGCACCAGGAAAGCCAGGTCCAGGCGGACGGATCCGATGGCGAGCGGAGGCAGCACGCGCCGCAACGCCTTGAGCGGCGGATCCGTCACGGTGTAGGTCGCCTCGGCGATCACCAGGGCGATCCCCGAAGGGTGCCAGTCCCGGGCGAAGAACTGGACCCAGTCCAGCACCAGCCGGATCAGCAGCAGGATGAAGAACGCGAGGACGACGTAGAACAGCAGGGCTGCGACGAGGTGCACGCGTCAGCTCTGGTTGTAGAAGCCCGCACGCGCCGGCGGCTCGGCGACGGGGCCGGCAGCCTCGCCGGCGACCTCGACGTGGGCGGGCGAGAGCAGGAAGACCTTGCTCGTCACCCGCTCGATCGCGCCGTGCAGCCCGAAGATCAGACCTGCGGAGAAGTCGACCAGACGCTTGGCGTCCGCGTCGTCCATGTCTGTGAGGTTCATGATCACCGGGGTGCCCTCGCGGAACGCCTCACCGATCTTGCGGGCGTCGTTGTAGGAGCGGGGGTGGATCGTGGTGATCCGCCGGAGCTCACCGGCGACGGGAGCGGCCTGCGGCGCGGCCTGCGTGGGCAGGGTCGTGCGCGTCGGCCGGTGCAGCGGCGTGACCTGGGCCTCGTACTCCTGCGGCACCGCGACCTCCTGGTCGTCGAACTCCTCGAGGTACTCCTCGTGCTCCGACCGGTCGTCGGCCAGGCCGAGGTACAGCATCGTCTTGCGCAGCGCTCCGGCCATCGCGTTGGCTCCCTCCCCGGATCCCTCCGGACCATCCCGGAGCCCGTGCCGGTCCAGCCGGCGACGATGGGCTCCCTCTGCCGGTCACGCTAGCAACGCCCCTGTTCCGCCCGCCTCGCGACACGCCCGACATCCTCGCCGTTCACCTCAGATTGATCGCCGCGACGGCCGGACGACGCCCGCGAACCGGCCGGTCCGCTGCGAGCGGCGGAACGAGAACAGGGCCGGATCGGTCCACGTGTCCCTCGCCAGGTGCACGACGTGCTCGACCCCGACCGCACCCAGCAGCGCGGCGACGCCTGCGGGCAGGTCCAGCGCGGGCGTCCCCCACGACGTCGTCGCCCGCGTCTGCGGGAGCACCGAGGCGACCTCGTCCTGCAACGGTGCGGGCACCTCGTAGGACTGTCCCGCGATGGCCGGTCCGATCGCGGCGCGCAGCCGGTGGACCGACGCGCCCTGCTCGACCATCGTCGCGACGGCCGCCTCGACCACGCCCGCCACCAGGCCCCGCCGGCCCGCGTGCACCGCGGCGGCGACGCCGGCCTCGGGGTCCGCCAGCAGGACGGGAACGCAGTCCGCCACCAGCACCGCCACCGCCACCTCGGGCGACACCGACACCAGCGCGTCAGCCTCGCCCACCGAGGTGGTCCCGGGCGCGGGTGGCTCCGCCAGGACCACGACCCGGGAGCCGTGCACCTGCGTCGCGTACGCCACCGCCGCGCCGGCCCACCGCTGCAGACCGGCCCGGTTGCGGTCCACGGCCGACGGGTCGTCGCCGACCGCGTACCCGAGGTTCAGCGCGTCGTAGGGCGGACGGCTGACACCGCCCCCGCGTGTGCTGAACCCCGCGCGGACCCCCGCTCCCAGGTCGACCTCGACGACGGGCGGGACACCCGACCCGGGCAGCGCTGCGCTCATCGTCCGGCTACTTGAGGAAGTCGGGCACGTCCAGCTCGTCGCGGTCGCGGTCGCGGTCCCGTCGGGGGGCGTCCTCGGTGAAGATCCGGGGCACCTCCAGCGCACCGGTGATGGGCGTCGGCTCGGCCTCCGTGGACAGGAAGGCCGGGACGTCGGGCTGCGTCGGGGCGGCGTGGTTCTGGGTGTACGCGCCGACGGGCACCAGCTGCTCCTCGGGGTCGAGGACCGGACGGGGCGCCGGGACGCGCGGAGCCACCGACGGCACCTGCCGGGCGGAGCCGCCGCTGATCTGGCCGAGCGCCCGCGAGTCGTGGCGGACCGTCGGCGAGCCCGAGTCGAAGCCCGCTGCGATCACCGTGACCCGCACCTCGTCGCCGAGCGCGTCGTCGATGACCGCGCCGAAGATGATGTTGGCCTCGGGGTGAGCGGCCTCCTGGACCAGCCGCGCGGCCTCGTTGATCTCGAACAGACCGAGGTCGGAGCCGCCCTGGATGGACAGCAGCACGCCGTGCGCGCCGTCGATGCTGGCCTCGAGCAGCGGCGACGAGATCGCCATCTCCGCCGCCTGCACCGCGCGGTCGTCGCCGCGCGCGAAGCCGATCCCCATGAGGGCCGAGCCGGCACCCTGCATGACGGACTTGACGTCGGCGAAGTCGAGGTTGATCAGGCCGGGGGTGGTGATCAGGTCCGTGATGCCCTGGACACCCGACAGCAGCACCTGGTCGGCCGAGTGGAACGCGTCGAGCACGGAGACGGACCGGTCGGAGATCTGCAGCAGCCGGTCGTTCGGGATGACGATGAGCGTGTCGACCTCGGCGCGCAGCGCCTCGATGCCCGAGTCGGCCTGCACCGAGCGGCGGCGACCCTCGAACGTGAACGGCCGCGTGACCACACCGATCGTCAGGGCGCCGAGCGAGCGGGCGATCCGCGCGACGACCGGCGCGCCACCGGTACCCGTGCCGCCGCCCTCGCCCGCGGTGACGAAGACCATGTCGGCGCCCCGCAGGACGTCCTCGATCTCGTCCTTGTGGTCCTCGGCGGCCTTCTTGCCGACCTCGGGGTCGGCGCCGGCACCGAGGCCGCGGGTGAGCTCACGGCCGACGTCGAGCTTGACGTCCGCGTCCGACATGAGCAGCGCCTGGGCGTCGGTGTTGACGGCGATGAACTCGACACCCTTGAGGCCGACCTCGATCATGCGGTTCACGGCGTTGACGCCGCCGCCGCCGATGCCGACGACCTTGATGACCGCCAGGTAGTTCTGCGGAGCTGCCACGGTGGGTGCCTCTCGTTCTGTGCCGGTCGCGGCCGGGGCCACGGGGTCCGTCCGCGGCCCGCACGGCGGCGGACGAGCGTCGGGGTGAAACCTTCACCCTCTACTTGAGGGTTATAGTTATGTCAGGTGCGTTGTCAGTGCGTGACGCTAGGTGCCACCCCGACCTTGATCAACGACCGCGCCGCGCGTGTCGGGAGTTGCCGACGAAAGTCGCCCGCTCGCTCACCTGGTGATCGGGAGCCGCGGCGCCGACACGTCGATGACGGTGGCACCTGCGGCAGCCGGCGACGCCCGCAGAGCCGAGAGCACCGCGATCTTCAGCGGCGTCTCGCTCGCACTCCCCCAGTCGACCCGCACCCCGTCGCGCAGGTTCATCGTCACGGTGTCCTGCGTACGGGCCGAGACGTCACCCACCTGGGCGAGCAGGTCCGCGGGCAGCTGCTGGAGCACGGTCAGCACCGCGCGGAGGGTCCGCTTGTCCCCCACCGGGACGTCGACGACGGGCAGCCCTTCGGGTGCGGCATCCACCCGGCCCACCTGCACGCCGTCCATGTCGAGGAGCGCGAAGCCCGCCTGCCCGGGCGTGGCCCCGGGCGTCGCGGCACCCGGCTGCTCCGGGACCGCGGCGACGGGTTCCCGCGCGACGAGCACCACGGCGAGGCCCCGCGGCCACTCGCGCGTGACCCGCGCCTCCCGAACCCCGGGCACCTCCAGCACCTCGTCGCGCAGCCCGACGGTGTCCAGGCGCGGCAGGGGCGTCGAGGCGTGCGCCCCGACGACGCCGAGCACCTGGTCGACCGCGACCACCGTCCCCGCACCCTCGACGCGCACCTGCGCGGGGTCCAGCGCGAGCACCGGGGAGAAGAACAGCAGCCACCCGAGCACCCCGACCACGACCGTCGATCCCGCGACCAGGAGAGCCTGGCGCCGGGCGAGGTTGCGGCGGGCGCGCGAGCGCTCGGCGAACCGGGCCATCGAGCTGGTGGACACCACGGGCGGGGCGACCGGACCGGCGTACCTGCGCGCACCGCCCGCGCTGTACGTGGTCACCGCGCGGCTGAAGGGTGCCGGCTCGTCCTGCGGCACGGCGGCCGTCGGAGCGGTCACGGGCTTGCCGCGAGGCGCCGACGTGGGGGTCGCCGACGAGGGCGGCTTCGGGCGCGGGGTCGCCGGCCGGCCGGGTGCCGGGCTGCGCGGTCCGGCGGGACGGGACGGGCTCATGAGCCCGGGCGACCGTCGTCGGCCAGCGCGTCGAGCACGACCGCGGCCAGCAGCGTCACGTCGCCGGCCCCGACCGTCAGCACCAGGTCGCCGGGCCTCGCCGCTGCGGCGACGGCACGCGCGGCCTCGAACCGGTCGGGCACGAACGAGGCCTTGCCGGGCGTCGGGACGCGGTCCACGATCAGCGCGCCCGTGACCGACGGGTCAGGATCCTCGCGCGCCCCGTACACGTCCGTGACGACGACGACGTCCGCGAGGTCGAACGCGGCACCGAACTCGGCGGCGAACGTGCGGGTGCGCGAGTACAGGTGCGGCTGGAACAGGGCGATGACACGGCCGTCGCCGACGACCGAACGGGCACCGCGCAGCAGTGCCGCGACCTCCGTCGGGTGGTGGGAGTAGTCGTCGACCACGCGGACCCCGCGGACGGTCCCGCGGTCCTCGAAGCGCCGGCCGGTGCCGCGGAACGCCGCGAGACCGTCGGCCGCGTCAGGCACCCCGAGGCGCCGGGCGGTCGCCCACGCGGCGGCGGCGTTCAGGGCGTTGTGCGCGCCCGGGAACGCGAGGCGGACCGTCGTGGTCACGTCCCCGGCGGTGAGCTCGAACGCCCAGCGCCCGGCGTCGGCGCGCAGCTCGCCCACGACGACGTCGGCGCCCGGAGAGGTGCCGTAGGTGACCACCGTGACGTCGCGCCGCGCCAGCGAGTCGCGCACGCGCTCGACGAGCCGGGCCGCACCGGCGTCGTCCGCGCAGACGACGAGCGTGCCGCCGGGCCGGATCCGCCCGGCGAACTGGACGAACACGTCCTCGAACGCTTCGGTGGAGCCGTAGTGGTCGAGGTGGTCCGGCTCGACGTTGGTGACGACGGCGACCAGCGGTGCGTACGCGAGGAACGAGCCGTCGGACTCGTCGGCCTCCGCCACGAACGCGGCGCCGGCACCGTCGCGGCCACCGCCGAGCGGTCCGTCGGCGGAGAACACGGTGCCACCGATGGCGAAGGACGGGTCCGCGCCGGCGTGCAGCAGCGCGGTCGCGATCATCGCGGACGTCGTGGTCTTGCCGTGGGCACCGGCCACCGCGACCGCGTCCCGGTCGACCATGAGCGAGGCCAGTGCCTCGGACCGGTGCAGCACCCGCAGGCCACGCTCCCGGGCACGGGCGAGCTCCGGGTTGGACTCCCGGACGGCCGACGAGATCACCACGGTGTCGACGTCGTCGACGAGCGAGGCCTCGTGGCCGACGTGCACCGCGACCCCCGCCTCGCGCAGCGCCGGCAGGGCCGGGCCGTCGGCGGCGTCGGACCCGCTGATCGGGACCCCCCGGGCGGCGAGCAGCGCGGCGATCGCGGACATGCCTGCGCCGCCGACACCGACCAGGTGGACGCGCCCGAGGTCGGTCGGGCGCAGCTCGCCGCTCACGGCAGCTCCTTCTCGACCAGCCGGGCGACCCGTGCTGCCGCGTCGCGGACGCCCACCCCGGCAGCCGCGCGGCCCATGCGCTCCCGCGTCTCCGCGGCCGCCTCGCCGACGAGCAGCACGGGCAGGTGCGCGCGGATCCACGCGGGGTCGAGGTCGGAGTCGTCCACGAGGAGCCCGCCGCCGGCCGCGACCACGGCGGCGGCGTTCAGCCGCTGCTCACCGTTCCCGACGGGCAGCGGAACGTAGACGGCGGGGATGCCCAGCGCCGCCTGCTCGCAGACCGTGCCGGCGCCGGAGCGTCCGACCACGACGTCGGCGACGGCGAGCGCCAGCTGCATCTCCGTCAGGTACTCGCGCACGTGGTACCGCTCGGCTCCGGGTACCCCGACCAGCGCAGTGCGGACCGCGTCGGCCTTGCCGGTCCCCGTCAGGTGCAGCACCTGGACGCCCGCCGCCAGCAGGTCAGCCGCGGCCCCCGCGACGGCGGTGTTGACGCTCACGGCGCCCAGGGAGCCACCGGAGACCAGGAGCGTCGGGAGGTCGGCGTCCAGACCGAGCTCGGCGGCGGCCGCGGCGCGCGTGCCGGCGCGGTCGTCGAGGCGCTGCTCGACCAGCCGGGCGATCGGCGCGCGCAGCGGCAGGCCGGTGACCTGCGCACCGCGCAGGGTGGTACCGGGGAACGTCACGGCGACCGCACGGGCCCACCGGGCGCCCAGCCGGTTGGCCAGCCCCGGGCGCGCGTTCTGCTCGTGGATGACCACGGGGATCCCGCGGCGACGCGCGGCGAGGTAGGCGGGTGTCGCGACGTAGCCGCCGAAGCCGACGACGACCTGCGCGCCGGAGTCGTCGATCGCGGCCCCCGCGGCACGGACGGCGTCGCGCAGGCGGACCGGCAGCCGGAACCAGTCGAGCGTGGGCCGGCGCGGCAGCGGCACGCGCGGGACGACGGCCAGCGGGAGGCCGTGCTCCGGGACCAGCCTCGACTCGAGCCCTTCGGCCGTGCCGAGCACCGTGAGCCTGATCTGCGGGTGCCGCCGCACGAGCTCGTCGGCGACCGCGAGCAGCGGGTTGACGTGGCCGGCGGTTCCGCCGCCGGCCAGCAGCACCGAAGGCGTCGGGTGGGGCTCAGCCACGGGACCGCCCGATCACGGCGAGCGACCGACGGACCACGCCGGGCCGGGCGGCGAGAGCCTCCGCCGCGCCCGGTTCCGAGCGCGCGAACGAGATGAGCACGCCGAGGGCAGCCATCGTCATGATCAGCGCCGAGCCGCCCGCCGAGACCAGCGGGAGCGGGATGCCGATCACCGGTGCCAGACCGATGACCACGGCGACGTTCACCAGCGCCTGGCCGATGATCCAGCACAGGATCGCGCCGGTGGTGATCTGGACGAAGGGGTCGGGGTGGCGCCGGATCACGCGGATCATGGCGAACGCGAGCAGACCGAAGAGGCCGAGGACGAGCAGCGTGCCGATGAGTCCGAGCTCCTCACCGAGGATCGCGAAGATGAAGTCGTTGTGGGCGGCCGGCAGGTAGGACCACTTCTCCCGGCTCTCCCCCAGCCCCAGGCCGCCCCAGCCGCCGCTGGCCAGTCCCCAGCCACCGTGCAGGGTCTGGTAGCACGACGACGCGGCGTCGCACTCGTCCGAGAGCCACGAGGTGATGCGGTCGGTGCGGTTGGTGCTGGTCATCGTCAGGAGCGCCGTCAGCCCGGCGGCGAGCAGCGCGGCGAACCCGAACATGCGCATCGGGACCCCGGCGACGAACAGCGCGCCGGCGACCAGCATGATGAGCACGAGCGCGGTCCCCAGGTCGTGCCCGGCGAGGACGACGAGGATCGCGGCGCCGGCGACCGGCACCGCGGGGATCATCGCGTGCTTCCACTCGCGCAGCAGCGACAGCTTGCGGGTCAGGACGGCGCCCAGCCAGAGGGCGAGCGCGAGCTTGATGGTCTCCGACGGCTGCGCGGAGAAGCCGCCGATGCAGACCCAGTTCTGGTTGCCGCCCGCACCGCAGCCCAGCGGGGTGAAGACCGTCAGCTGGAACGCGATCGAGAAGATCAGCGCCGGCCACGCGATCGCCTGGAAGAACCGCACGGGTGCCCGGGACAGCCCGAACAGCAGAGGCAGGCCGATGAGCGCGTACTTCGCCTGGTCGAGGAACACGGCGTAGGGCGAGTGCCCGTCGTCCAGCGACTCCACGCTCGAGCTGGACAGGACCATGACCAGCCCGATGACGAGCAGCAGCGCCGTCGCGCCGATGAGCACGTAGTAGCTGGTGACCGCGCTGTTCCACTGCCCGAGCAGCGAGCTGGTGGACGGTGCGGGCTCCGCCGACCGGCGCGAGCGGGGGCGGGGGGTGGTCGTCGTCATCGCTCCCCCTCCCGGCGCGTCACTCGTCCCCACCGAGCGCACGCACGGCGGCAGCGAACGCCTCGCCCCGCGCGGCGTACGACGTGAACTGGTCCATCGACGCGCAGGCGGGCGCGAGCAGCACGGTGACCGGCTGCGACGTCGCCTCGGCGGCGAGCCGCCTGGCCTCGTGCACGGCGCGGGTCATCACCGGGCCAGTCTCACCGGCGTCGACCTCGACCACGGGGACCTCGGGTGCGTGTCGGGCGAGAGCGTCGCGCAGCGGTGCGCGGTCGACACCGATCAGCACCACGGCAGCCAGGCGGTCCCGCCGGGCCGCGACGAGCTCGTCGAACTGCGCCCCCTTGGCCAGCCCGCCCGCGACCCACACGACGCTGCCGGCGGGGAACGCCCCGAGGGCGGCGGACGCCGCGTGGGCGTTCGTCGCCTTCGAGTCGTCCACGTAGGCCGTGCCGTCGACCACCGCGACCGTCGCCAACCGGTGCTCACCCGGCCCGTAGGCGCGGAGCCCCTCGCGGACCGCCGCGGGTGCCACGCCGTGCGCGAGGGCGAGCGCGGCGGCAGCCAGCGCGTTCGCCACGACGTGCGGCGGCACCGTGCCGTCAGGCCCGGCGAGCTGCGTCAGGTCGTCGAGCGTGCCCAGCTCGGCCGCGTGCGTGTGCCGGAGCCGCGCGAAGCCACGGTCCACCAGCACGTCCTCGACCAGCCCGACCTGCCCGACCAGCGGGGTGCCGATCGTGAACCCGACGGCGACGCAGCCGTCGACGACGTCCGCCTCCCGGACCAGGTCCTCGGTCGCGGGGTCGGCGAGGTTGTACACGCACGCCACCTGGGCGCGCTCGAAGATGCGGCCCTTGTCGGCGGCGTAGGCGTCGAGGGACCCGTGCCAGTCGAGGTGGTCGGGTGCGACGTTGAGCACCGCGGCCGCCTGCGCCGACATCGACGATGTGTGGTGCAGCTGGAAGCTCGACAGCTCCACCGCGAGGACGTCGAGCGTCGGGTCGGTCGCCGCGAGCACGACGGGGGTGCCCACGTTGCCGACCGCCACGGCGTTCTCCCCGGCGGCACGCAGGATCGACTCGAGCATGCCGACGGTGGTGGTCTTGCCGTTCGTCCCGGTGACGGCGAGCCACGGAGCCGGGCCCCCGCCGGACGCGCGGTCGACGCGCACGTGCCAGGCGAGCTCGACCTCGCTCCACACGGGCACGTCGTGCTCGCGGGCGGCGGCGAGGAGCGGGTGGTGCGGCGCCAGCCCCGGCGACGCGACGACCAGGTCGGCCCGGTGCAGCACCGTGCCGTCGAGTAGCTCCGCGGTGCCGATGACGTCGTCGGCGTGGTCGTCGACCGGCACCACGCGCGCACCCCGGGATGCCAGGACCTCGGCCGCTGCACGACCGGAGACCCCGAGCCCGGCGACGACCACCAGGGCGCCCTCCAGCACGAGAGACGACACCTACCCGGCCACCCACTCGGCGTAGAAGATCCCGACGCCGAGCGCGACGAACAACCCGGCGATGATCCAGAACCGGATGACGATCGTCACCTCGCCCCACCCCGACAGCTCGAAGTGGTGGTGCAGCGGTGCCATCTTGAACACCCGTCTGCCCGTCATCTTGAAGAAGCCGATCTGGATCACGTCGGACAGGACGACGAGCACGAAGAGCCCGCCGATGATCGCGGCGAGGATCTCGGTCCGGGACAGGATCGACAGCCCGGCGAGCGCGCCACCGAGGGCGAGCGAGCCGGTGTCCCCCATGAAGATCTTGGCGGGGCTGGCGTTCCACCACAGGAAGCCGAAGCACGCGCCCGTGATGGCCGCCGCGACGACGGCGAGGTCCAGCGGGTCCCGTGTCTCGTAGCACCGCGGTCCGGCGCTGGCCAGGAGCTGGCAGCTCTGGTTGAACTGCCAGACACCGACGATGACGTAGGCGCCGAACACGATGAGGGAGACGCCGGTGGCCAGCCCGTCGAGGCCGTCGGTGAGGTTCACCGCGTTGGACCACGCCGTGATCAGGAAGTTCGCCCAGATGACGAACAGGATGGTGCCGACGGTCACGCCCCAGAACGCGAGGTCCAAGTTGGTGTCGCGGATGAAGGAGATGTGCGTGGACGCGGGCGTGCGGAACTTGTCGTTGGGGAACTGCAGCGCCGCCACCGCGAACGTGATGCCCACGATGCCCTGGCCGATGATCTTCCATCGCGCGTTGAGACCGAGGCTGCGCTGGCGGGAGATCTTGATGAAGTCGTCGAGGAACCCGACGACGCCCAGACCGGTCATCAGGAACAGCACCAGGATCGCCGACGCGCTGGGCGGGGTCCCGGTCGCGATCAGACCGCTGACCCAGCCCGCCAGCGTCGCGCCGATGATGACGACGCCGCCCATGGTCGGGGTGCCGCGCTTGGTGAAGTGCGCGGTCGGGCCGTCCTGCCGGATGAACTGGCCGTACTGCTTGTGGACCAGGAACCGGATGAACAGAGGAGTTCCGAGCAGCGCGATGAGCATCGCGAGCCCGCCGGAGATCAGGACCGCCCTCATCGGGCGCCCCCCTCGACCAGGGCGTCGCCGAGCTTCCAGAGGCCGGCGCCGTAGGACGACTTCACCAGGACGACGTCACCGGGCCGCAGCTCGCTCTCGAGGAACGCCGTCGCCACCGCCAGGTCGTCCGCGAGCACGACCTCGTCGCCCCACGACCCCTCGTGGTTGGCGCCGTCGCGGATGGCCCGCGCACCGTCGCCGACCACGATCGTCAGGCCGATGTTCAGCCGGACGCACAGCCGCCCGATGGCGTCGTGCGCCTCGCGTGCCCCAGGGCCCAGCTCGAGCATCTCCCCGAGCACCGCGATCGAGCGCCGGTCCCGCCCGGCCAGGACGGCCAGCGCCTTGAGCGCGGCACGCATCGAGTCCGGGTTGGCGTTGTAGGAGTCGTCGACGACCGTGACGCCGTCGGGCCGGTCGACCACGTGCATCCTGTGCGGGCTCAGGGCGTCCGCGGCGCTGAGCCCGGCCGCAACCTCGTCCAGGTCGAGACCGACGGCGAGCGCGGCGGCCGCTGCGCCGAGGGCGTTGTGCACGTGGTGCTCACCGACCAGCCGCAGCGACACCTCGGCGCTCTGCTCGGTCTCGCCGCGCCGCACCAGCGTGAAGGTCGCCCGCCCGGTGCGGTCGAGCCGCACGTCGCGCACACCGACCGTCGCCTCGGGGGCGGCTCCGAACGTCACGACGTCACCCGGGGCGAGCGCCGCCATCGCGGACACGCGAGGGTCGTCGGCGTTTAGCACGGCGACCCCGTCGGCGACCAGACCCTGCACGATCTCGGACTTCGCGACGGCGACCGCGTCGATGCCGCCGAAGCCGCCGAGGTGCGCGTGCCCGACGATCAGGACCACGGCGACGTCCGGCGGGGCGATGTCGGTGAGGTAGGTGAGGTGGCCCGGGCCGCTGGCACCCATCTCGAGCACGAGGAAGCGCGTCGACTCGTCGGCACGCAGCACGGTGAGCGGCAGCCCGATCTCGTTGTTGAACGAGCGGACCGGCGCGATCGTCGGCCCGACGCTCCCGCAGAGCTGGGCGAGGAGGTCCTTCGTGGTGGTCTTGCCGACCGACCCGGTGATGCCGACGACCCGCAGGTCGCTGCCGCCGGGCTCGAGCGCGGCCTCCCGCAGCCGCTCCAGCACGACGCGCGCCAGGTCGCCGAGGGCCTTCTCGACGTCGGGGACGACGACGCTCGGCAGCACGTCGCCACCCGCTCCGACCACGTCACGCGCGGCGAGCACGAGCGCGGCCCCGGCGGCGACCGCCACCGCGGCGTAGTCGTGGCCGTCCACGTGCTCACCCGGCAGCGCGACGAACAGGCCGCCGGTGACGTCGTCGCGCGAGTCGACCACGACGGGTCCGCTCACGACGAGGGCGGGCTCGGTGGACGCAGCACCGCGCAGCACACCGCCGGTTGCGGCCGCGATCTCGGCCGCCGTCAGGGCGATCACGCGTGCTGCTCCCGCCGGCTGGTGCGCGCTGCGATCAGCACGTCGCGGTCGTTGTACCGGTGGAACACGCCGGCGATCTCCTGTGTCGGCTCGTGCCCCTTGCCCGTGATGATCACGGTGTCCTGCTCGGAGGCGAGGGCGAGGGCGTCGCGGATGGCCTGCGCGCGGCCGGAGGCCTCGTGCACGTCGACCAGGTCCGGCCGCACCGACCGGACACCGTCGAGGATGGCGGATCGGATGGCCGCCGGCTCCTCGGAACGCGGATTCTCGTCGGTGACGACGATCACGTCCGCGAGCCGGGCGGCGATCTCGCCCATGATCGGGCGTTTGCCCTGGTCCCGGTCGCCGTCGGAGCCGAACACGAGCACCAGCCGGCCGGGGGTGATCGGGCGGACCGCGTCGAGCGCGAGGACCAGCGCGTCGGGGGTGTGGGCGTAGTCGACGATCGACAGGGGGAAGCCGTCGCCGCGCTCGATGACGCGCTCCATGCGCCCGGGGATCTCGTGCGCGACGGCCACCGCGCCGATGGCCACGTCGAGGTCCACGCCGGCCGCGTGCGCCAGCACGATCGCGAGGGCCGCGTTCGAGACGTTCACCCTTCCCGGCAGCGGGCTCGCGGCCTCGTGCTCGACACCGTCCGGGCCGCGCAGCGTGAACGTCGAACCGACGCCGTCGAGCCCGATGTCGGCGGCGACCACCGCCCAGTCCGCGTCCGCACCTTCGGGCTCACCCACGTGCGTCGCGACGGACTCGACGGGGATCGGCGACTCCGCCACCAGCCGGCGGCCCCACTCGTCGTCCACGACGACCACGCCGCGCCGCGCCTGACCAGCGGCGAACAGCCGGGACTTGTCCCGGAAGTAGCCCTCCATGTCGCCGTGGAAGTCGAGGTGGTCCCGCTGCAGGTTGGTGAACCCGACGACGTCGAACGCCAGCCCACCGACCCGGCCGAGCGCGAGCGCGTGCGAGGAGACCTCCATGGCCAGCGCCGTCGCGCCCCGCTCGACCGCCAACGCGAGGATCGCCTGCAGGGCGGGCGCCTCGACGGTGGTCCGCGGGCTCTCGACGGCGTCCTCACCGATGCGCAGCTCGACGGTGCCGAGCACCGTGGTGACGGGGTGCGCGGCGCGCAGCGCGGCGTCGAGGAAGTAGGCCGTGGTGGTCTTGCCGTTGGTGCCGGTGACGCCGACGGTGACCAGGCGCTCGCCCGGTGCGTCGTGCGCCCAGGCAGCGACAGGACCTGCGACGGCGCGGGGGTCGTCGGCGACCAGCACGGGCACCCGTCGGGCCAGTCCCGAGTCCTCCAGCAGCACGGCGCCGGCCTCGTCCGTGAGGACCGCGACGGCCCCGGCGTCGACCGCCTGCGGGGCGTACGCGGCGCCGTGGACGGTGAACCCCGTGACCGCGACGAACACGTCTCCGGGGACCACGTCGCCGCTGGCCAGGCTCACACCGGTCAGCACGGCGTCGGCCGGGAGCGGAGCACCCCGCGTGACCAGGCCGAACGTGGAGACGAGGTCGGCGACCAGGTGGGCCGCGGGATGCAGCGGACGCATCCGAGCGGGGGTCGTCATGGGGAGAATCTACCCCGCCGGCCGCTCCCCCACGCCCGGTGCGGGTCCCTCACCACGTCGTCGGGAAGAGCGTCCCGACCGTGCCCGACGGTGCCACACCGAGCTCGCTGAGCGTGTACCCCGCGACGTCGCTGAACACCGGCGCCGCGACGGTGCCGCCGTAGACCGAGGTCTTCGGGTTGTGCAGGATCACTGCGACCGCGATGCGCGGGTCGTCGGCGGGCGCGACGCCGATGAACGACGACGTGATGCCCTGGATCCCGCCCACCCAGTTCTGCGCCGTCCCGGTCTTCCCGGCCACCTGGTAGCCGGGGATCGCGGCGTTGGCGCCCGTCCCGTCGTCGACGACGCTCTGCATCATGGTGAGCACGGTCTTCGCGGTCTCGGGCGAGACGACCGGGGTCGTCGCCGCTGCCGGGGCCGGCGTGTAGGTGCCGTCCGGCGACGTCCAGCCCTTGATGATGTGCGGCTGCACGCGCACGCCGCCGTTCGCGATGGTCGCGAAGACCTGCGTGGCCTGCAGTGCCGTCACGGACACCGCCTGACCGAACAGGACGGCGAACTTGTCCCGTCGCTGCCACGTGTCGACCGGGTGCAGGATGCCCTTCGACTCGCCCGACATCTCGATCCCGGTCAGGGCACCGAAGCCGAACTTCGCCAGGTAGTCGTACCGCGTCTGCACGGGCAGCTGCTGACCGATCATCACGGTGCCGGTGTTCGAGGACTCCGCGAGCACACCGGTGGTGGTCAGCTGCAGGTCGCCGTGCTCGTGCGAGTCCTTGAACGTCTCCTTGCCGTCGGGCGAGTACCTGTACGGCACCACCCATTGCGAGAGCGGGTCGGCGATGTTGTTGTCGAGGATTGCCGCCATCGTGATGACCTTGCCCGTCGACCCCGGCTCGAACACGTCCGAGACGGCGCTGGACAGCGAGCCGGACCCCTCCCCCGGGTGGTTCGGGTCGACCGAGCCCGAGTCGGCGAGCGCGTAGATCTCCCCGGTCCGGGTGTCCATCACGATCAGCGAGCCGGACGACGCACCCGTGGCGGCGACCTGCGCGTCGAGCGCGGACTGGGCCTTCCACTGCACGTCGGACAGCAGCGTGAGCTGCACGGAGTCGCCCTGCGTCGCCGGGGTGTCCACGGAGTACCCGCCGGGGATCGCCTGGCCCTTGCGACCGCGCTCGTACGTCTCGCTCCCTGCCGTGCCGGTGAGGCGGTCGTCGAGCGACGCCTCGAGGCCGGCGAGCCCGACGCCGTTGGAGTTCACGAAGCCGATGACGTTCCCCGCCAGGGTGTTGTTGGGGTACACCCGCTCCGCGACCCGGTCGACGTTGACCCCGCTGAGACCGAGCTCGCGGACCTCGCGCGCCACCGCAGGCAGCACACCCTTGCGGATGTAGACGAACTGCCGCTCGCCGACGAGCGCTCCCCCGAGCTCCGCGGCGTTCATGTCGAGCAGGGGGGCGAGCTTCGCGGCGACGCCTGCGGCACCGTCGGGGACGGCCGGGTTCTGCGTGCCCTTGAAGCTCGCGACGAGTCGCTGGTTCACGGAGATGTCGTACCGCTCGACGGACGTCGCGAGCGGGGAACCGTTGGCGTCCGTGATCTCGCCGCGCCCGCCCAGCAGGGTGACCGACGTGAGGCGGGCGTCCCGCGCGTCCTCGGCGATGGCTGCGCCCCGGAAGCCCTGGACATACACGAGGCGCCCGCCGAACACGGCGAGCGCGACGATGACCAAGGCGGCGAGGAACGCCATCCGGCGCCGGGACCCTGGCAGGACAGGCGCCGCCGGCGGCCCCCCGTTGCGGGTGCGCGCCGGGACGACGACGGTCCGCGGCACGGTCGTGGTGCGCTGCCGCGGGACCGTCGTCCCGGTCGTGCGGTTGCCCGCCGCCGGACGACGGGTCTGCTCGGTGCGCGCACGCGGGCGCGCGACCGGTGTCGTCATCCCCCGGCTCCCGCCGGCTCCGGGACGCCCTGGACGCTGCCGTCCGACAGCCGCAGCCAGCCGGTGCCGTTCGTCGGGACCATGCCGAGCGCGGCCGCGGCCGCGGCGAGCTGGGTGGGCGACGCCTTGGCGTCGAGCTCCGCCGTGAGGTCCTGCTGGTCCTGGTTCAGCCGACCCAGCTCGTTGGACAGGTCGTACTTGGCGTACGCGCTGGCCGCCATGGAGGTGTTGAGGAGCAGCGCGGACAGGAGCGCTCCGGCGAGGACGGCCATGCAGGCAAGGATGAACGGCACACGAGTCCGAGCGTGCTCCGGCGCGCGGACGACGCGAAGTCGGGGTGCGGGAGCCGTGGTCGACGTCGTCGGGCGCGGGCGGGACGGTGCCGGGTAGGCAGTTGCTCGGGCAGCGGTCTGGGCGCTCATGCTGCCCTCCTTCCGGTCTGGCGTGGCTTGAGGTGGTCGGGCGTGGGACGGACGCGCTCGGCGGCGCGGAGCCGGACCGACTGCGAACGCGGGTTGTGCGCGAGCTCGGCCTCGTCGGCCTCCTCGGCACCGCGGGTCACGAGGCGAAGGAACGGGGCGTGCGTCGCGGGCTCGACGGGCAGGTCCGGCGGGGCGCTGGACGTCGCTCCGACGGCGAGCGCCCGCTTGACCGCACGGTCCTCGAGCGAGTGGTACGCCTCGACGACGATCCGGCCGCCCACGGCGAGCGCCTCGATCGACTGCGGGAGCGCACGCTCCAGCACCTCGATCTCGCCGTTCACCTCGATCCGCAGGGCCTGGAACGTGCGCTTGGCCGGGTTGCCGCCGGTCTTGCGCGTCGCGGCGGGGATGTTGGCCCGCACGATGCTCACCAGCTCGCCCGTGCGCTCCAGGGGTCGGGTCGCCCGCTGCGTGACGATCGCGCGGGCGATGCGCGGCGCGAACCGCTCCTCGCCGTACACCCGCAGGATCCGCGCGAGCTCACGCTCGTCGTAGGTGTTGAGCACGTCCGCCGCGGTCTGACCGGTCGTGGCGTCCATGCGCATGTCCAGGGGCGCGTCGGCCGAGTAGGAGAACCCGCGCTCGCGCTCGTCCAGCTGCAGCGACGAGACGCCGAGGTCCATCAGAACGCCCTGGACTCCCGTGATGCCCAGCCGGTCGAGCACGTCGTTGATCTCGTCGTAGACGGCGTGCACGCCCGTGAAGCGGTCGCCGAACGGTGCCAGCCGTCGGCCGGCGAGCTCGAGCGCCTGCGTGTCGCGGTCCAGCCCGACGACCCGGACGTGCGGGAACGCCTGCAGGACGCCCTCGGTGTGGCCGCCCATGCCGAGCGTCGAGTCCACCATCACGGGGTTCTCGACGTCGAACGCCGGGGCCAGCAGGTCGAGGCAGCGCTGCAGCAGCACCGGGGTGTGCCGGGAGGCAGCTTCCGACGGATGGCCGGTCGTGTCGTCATTCATCGCTGCTCCCCTCCCCAGGCGGCACGGATGTGTGTGGTCAGGCGGCCCCTCCGCCGTCCGACCAGATCCCCCACCGACCCTCTGACGCCGGGGAAGTGCGTCAGAGATTCGGGAGGAGGTCTTGCCGGGCGGAACCGAGCTCGGGGCCTGATCTCTAGAAGGGGCCGTTCGGGAAGACCTCCTCCGCGGTGTCGGCGTACCCGGCCTCCTGCTCGGCCAGGTACGTCTCCCACGCGGTGAGGTCCCAGATCTCTACCCGGGTACCGGTGCCGATGACGGCGACGTCGCGCTCGAGCCCCGCGTACTTGCGGAGCATCGGCGGGATGGAGATGCGTCCCTGCTTGTCGGGCAGCTCGTCGCTGGCACCGGACAGGAAGACACGGAGGTAGTCGCGAGCCTGACGGCTGGTCACCGGGGCCTGCCGGAGCTGGTCGTGCATGCGCTGGAACTCCTGCATCGGGAGCAGGAAGAGGCAGCGCTCCTGCCCGCGGGTCATGACCAGACCCGGGGCGAGCTGACCGCGGAACTTGGCCGGGAGGATGAGCCGGCCCTTCTCGTCGAGACGCGGGGTGTACGTGCCCAGGAAGGGCGCGAAGGAGCCGAAGACGCCGGCGGACGACTCATGCGTCACCCCGCCTCCCTCCGGTCCTCGCTGCTGCTGCTGGTGCGCGTTTTCCCCCGCTCACCACGTGCCTCCACGCTACTCCACTTCACTCCACCAGCAACCTGAGATACGCAGTATTCACCCGATCGAAGGGGTATAACTGCAGGTCACAGCGGTGGTGCAGAGTGGAGGGAAAGTCGCCTCCCTCGTCGCACCGGGGCGTGTCGGAGTGCAGATCAGACGCCAGATCCGGGAGGGATCGGACGATTCGCCCAGCGCGGTCAGCCGAACGCCGTCACGCCGGACGGGTGGTGGAGTGAAGTGGGGGGCCGATGGGCGATGAACTCCCGCCGCCCGACCTTTACGATCGGACCCAGATCCGCCAAAGGAGGCGTCATGCTGCAGGCCGTCCCGTCCTCGAGTGAGCTCGAGGACGTCGTCGACACCACCCAACGGATGCGTGCGGCCGTGGAGGGCGTCGTCACCGGTCGTCCCGAGCTCGTCCGGGTGACCGTCGCCGTGCTGCTCGCCGAGGGGCACCTGCTCCTCGAGGACGTCCCCGGCGTCGGCAAGACCACGCTCGCCAAGGCGCTGGCCAAGACCATCGACTGCACCGTCGGCAGGATCCAGTTCACGCCCGACCTGCTGCCCTCGGACCTCACGGGCGTCAACATCTTCCGGTCGCAGACGCACGAGTTCGAGTTCCGGCCCGGGCCCGTCTTCGCGCACGTCGTCATCGGCGACGAGATCAACCGCGCCTCGCCCAAGACGCAGTCGGCGCTGCTCGAGTGCATGCAGGAGGCGCAGGCCACCGTCGACGGCCGCACCTACCCGCTGCCGCGACCATTCCTGGTCGTCGCCACCCAGAACCCGGTCGAGATGGAGGGCACCTACCCGTTGCCCGAGGCGCAGCGGGACCGGTTCATGGCCCGCCTGACGGTCGGCTACCCGAGCATCGAGTCCGAGCTCGACATGCTCGACCTGCAGGAGACCTCCGACCCGCTCGACACCCTGCGGCCCGTGACGGACGCCGCGCAGGTGAAGGCCCTCATCGAGACGGCGCGCCGGCTCTTCGCGGCCCCGGGCATCAAGCGGTACGTGGTCGACCTGGTGACGGCGACCCGCGAGGACCAGGGCCTGCGCCTCGGCGCGTCCCCCCGAGCGGCGATCCAGCTGTTGCGCGCCGCCAAGGCGCTGGCCGCGATGGACGGCCGGGACCACGTGCTGCCCGACGACGTCCAGCAGCTCGCCGTGCCGGTCCTCGCGCACCGGCTCCTGCCCAGCACCGAGTCACGCCTGTCCGGCCGTAGCACCGCCGACATCGTCACCGACATCCTCGACCGGGTCCCGCTCCCGTCCGCGGCGGCCACCGCGCGCTCGCGTCGCGCGATCGGCTGATGCGCCTCCGGCCGACCCGCCGCGGCATCGCGCTCGGGATCGCGGGCATCGTCGCCCTGCAGCTCGGCGTGGTGCTGGGGGCGGTCGACCTGGTCCGCATCGGTACGCTCGCGCTGCTGCTCGTCGTCGGGGCGGCCGTCGCCGTCGGTGTGCTCGACCCGGGTCGGGGGCGGCACCGGCTCAACGTGCAGCGGCACGCGGTCCCGAACCCGGTGCACGCCGGCGAGGAGGCGCAGATCGAGGTCGTGATCACCGCGACCGACCCCGCGGCCCGCGTCCGGCTGGCCGGGCTGAAGTTCGCCGAGCAGGCGGCCACCGAGCTCTCCGGCGGCCGGCCCCTGCGCGCACGGGTGACCCGCGCGCCGCGGCGCGTGACGGTGACGTACTCGGTGCAGGCCGCACGGCGTGGCCGCTGGCCGCTCGGTCCGCTCGTCGTGACCCGTGGCGACCCGTTCGGCGTCGTGCGCACCTCCGCCACCCTGGGCGAGCAGGCCGAGGTGTCCGTGTGGCCGGCGGTCGTCCCCCTGCCGACGCCCAGCGACGTGCTCGTCGGCGAGCCCGACCGCGTCGCCCTGGGCGCACGCAGCCCGTCGACCGACGACGCCTCGCTGCGCGACTACCGCGAGGGCGACGACCTGCGGCGCGTGCACTGGAGCAGCAGCGCCCGCAAGGGCGCCCTGATGGTCCGGTCCGACGAGCGCGCCGGGATGCGGCCCGTCTCGGTGCTCCTGGACCTGCCGGCCCGCGCGACGAGCCTCGAGTGGTCGATCTCCCTGGCTGCGTCCATGTCGCTCGCCATGCTCGACGGGGGCCACCCCGTGCGCCTGGTCAGCGGTGGCAGGGACGTCGCCGCCGCGTCGCCGCTCGCCTTCGTGCACGATCGTTCCGGCCCCGGCGCACGCAGCGCCCTGCTCGACCGCACGATCGACCTCGAGGCGCCGCGCTCGGCGGTCCAGGGCGAGGCGGCGCTCGTGTCGGCGGCGCACCTCCTGCACACGACCGAGGCGGGGGGCGAGATCGTGCTCGCCGTGCTGGGCCCGCTCGGTGCCTCCGCACGTGCCGCGCTGGCGCACGTCGCCGACGCCGCGCTCGCCTGGGCCGTCGTCCGCGCCGACACGCCGGCGCAGGAGGCGGAGGCCGAGCACACCATCAAGGCGCTGCGCCGCGCCGGGTGGCGTGCGTGCCGGGTGACACCCGGCGAACCGGTCGTCGACTGCTGGCTGCGTCTGCTGGGGTCGGCCCAGTGACCGGCCGCGTGCAACGCATCCCGCGCGGCCCCCGGTCGGCCCTGGGCACCGCCCTGTGCGCCGCCGCGACCTGCGCCAGCATGTTCGCCCTCACGGGCCTCATCGTGCGCGGCGGCTGGCTCCTGGCGACGTGGCTGATCGTCCTCGTGGTCGCCGCCGTCGTGATGGGCGTGCGCGCCGTGACCCGGTCCTGGTGGGCCCCCACGCTCGCCGGCACGATCGTCGCGGTCGGCATCGTCCTCGTCCGGTATGGCGCGCCTCCCGGACGGCTCCAGGTCCTGCCCGACGGTGACTCGCTGGACCGGACCCTGGCCACCGCGCGCGAGGGTGTCGCCGTCATCAACGCGTCGCTCGTGCCGATGGTCGGGGTGCGACCCACCGAGCTGCTCGTCGCCGTCGGTGCCGTCGCCGTCTTCCTGCTGGCCGACCTCCTCGCGATCGGCCTCGGCGCTCCCGCGCTGTCCGGTCTCGCCTTCGCCGCGCTGTGGGCCCCCGCGATCATCCTCGGCTTCCCCGCGAGCGGCTGGTCGATCGCCTGGACCAGCCTGTTCTACCTGCTGCTGCTCGCCCTCAGCGCCGCGCCCCCCACGGCGCACAGCGACCGGGGGCGGCGGGCAGGCGTCGCGGTCCTCTGCTCGGTGTCCCTGATCGTGGCCACCCTGATCGCCGGCCCGGCGGTCGCCGCCTTCCCGGGCTGGGCGACCATGCGGATGCCCACCTTCGGCACCGGCCCGGTGGGCCCCATGTCCCTCAGCGACAACCTCGACCTGCGCGAGAGCCTGGGCACCCGGTCCGGGCAGATCGTGCTGCGGTACTCCGTGACGCCGGTGGAGGCCGACCCGGCCGACGACCCCGCACCCTCCCCGAGCCCGTCGAGCGCCTCCCCCGTCTCCGCCAACGACGTCGGGCCGCTGCGTGCCTTCACGCTGACCCAGTTCGACGGCACCACGTGGGACCGCGCCGAGTCGCTCGACCTGAGCACGTGGGACCCCGCGACGCTCCTGACGTCCGACCCGGACATCCGCGGCTCGGTCCCGGACGCCGAGCGCGGCTCGCTCGCGGACGTCCAGGTCGAGGTCGCCAACCTGCGCGAACGCCGCCTGCCCGTCAGCACCTTCCCGCGGACCGTCGCCGTGAACGGCGGCTGGGAGTACGACCCGGTCCGCGACGAGGTCGTCGGTCGACGCGGCACGTTCGACGGCATGACCTACACGATGCAGGTCGAGGTCCCCTCGCTCACGAAGGACGACCTCGCCGACGCCGAGGTGGGCGACCCCGATGACGGCGGCGCGTCGCTCGAGGTGCCGCAGACCTCCCGCACCGAGGACGTCGCCGCCCTGGCTCGCGAGATCACCGCGGACGCCACGACCCCGTACGAGCAGGCGATGGCGCTCCAGACCTACTTCCGCGCCACGACGAACTTCACCTACGACACGCGCGTGGCACCGTCGCGGTCCGACGACGCCGTGTGGGACTTCGTGCAGTCGGCCCGCGGGTACTGCGTGCAGTTCGCCACCTCGATGGCGATGATGGCCCGCTCGCTCGACATCCCCGCCCGCGTCGGCGTCGGGTTCCTGCCCGGCGAGTCGGACCGCAACGGCAGCTACGTGGTCTCCGGTCAGCGGTCGCACGCATGGCCCGAGCTGTTCTTCGAGGACTACGGGTGGGTGCGGTTCGAGCCGACACCGGCCATCCAGACCAGCACGCCGCCACGCTGGGCGGACCCCTTCGAGGGCGTCTCCGCGCCCGACAGCCAGCCCGACGAGGCCATCCCGGCGCCCGCCCCCGGGGTGACGTCGTCGAGCGCACCGGGCGGCCAGTCGTCGTCGACCGGAACGCAGGACGAGGAGCAGGCCTGGTTGCCGGTCGCGATCACCGTCGCGATCGTCCTGGCCGTCGCATCCCTCGGCCTGGTGCTCCTCCGACGCCGGAGCCTCCTGCGCGCCGACCTGACACCGGAACGCGCGTGGCTGCGCGCCCGTCGCCGGCTGGGTGCCCGTGGCGTCACCTGGACGGATGCCGACTCACCGCGCACCGTCGTCGCCTCGGTGCACGAGCAGCTGCGCCAGGCGGCGGGGGCGCCGCTGACGGGGACGTCCGCCGAGGCGTTGGACTCGCTGGCCCGGACCGTCGAGCGCGAGCGCTACGCGCCGGTCCAGCCCGAGGTCGACCCCGCCGTCCTGGCGGGGTGGGTCGACGAGATGATGAGCGGGGTCGAGACCCTGCTCAGCGACCGCTCTCGCCGCGGCGCCGTTCCCAGCGCTCCTCGAGACGAGACATGAAGCTCGACTTCTGACGGGCCGACGTCGCCGGCTTCACCTGACCGTCGCTCTGCACGACCCCGTGCGGCCCGGACCGGTGCCCGGACGAGCGGTGCGGTGCGGCGAACGCGAACGCGACGGCCGCGAACATCACCACGAAGCCGATGACGCCGAGCCACGGAAGGCTGTTCGCGGCGCCGAGCACGAGAAGCAGCAGACCGACGGACGCACCAACCCCCGCGATGACGTACCGGCCGAACGGGCGGTGTCCGCGCTGGGTCAGCGTGTTCGCGAGCCGAGGATCGTCAGAGGTCAACTGCCGTTCCATCTGCTCGAGCACGCGCTGCTCGTACTCGGAGAGAGGCATCCTGACCCCCGTTGTCAGCTATGTGGACCTGTCTTCCGGCTCAGGATAGATCCGCCGGAACGATGGTGGTAGTCGAGCGGGAGGATACTCCACCTGGCTGGGAGGCTCCGGCGCGGATCAGGCCGCCGTCGAGCGGTCCACGCACCTGGTCCACGGCGTGCTCCGCCTCCCGCCACGCCCGCACCGGGGCCTCCGACGCCTCGTCGAGGGTCGGTTGCCGGATGCTCGTCGCCGCCTGGGACAGCTGGTCGGCACGCACCCCCACGAGCCGGACGGGCAGGCCACGCAGGTCGACGCCGGCCACCAGCTCCCGAACCGCGAGGAACAGCTCCCGGCCACCGTTCGTGGGCGTGACCAGGGTGCGGGAGCGGGAGAGCGTACAGAGGTCGTTGGTGCGGATCTTCACGGTGATCGTGCGGGTGACCAGGCCGTTCGCACGCAGCCGGACCGCGCACCGGTCCGCCAGCTCACGGGCCCTCTCCTCCACCACGGTGAGGTCCGAGACGTCGGTCGGGAAGGTCTCCTCGGCACCGATCGACCTCTCCGCGCGCCCCGGGCTGACGGGCCGCGGGTCCCGTCCCCAGGCCAGGTCGACCAGGTGCGCACCCGCCACCCGGCCGACCGCGTGCTGGATGGTCGACACGTCGGCGTCGGCCAGCTGCGCGACCGTCCTGATCCCCCGGCGCGCGAGCACCGCCTCCGTCTTTTCACCCACGCGCTCGAGCGCGCTCACGGGCTGGACCCGCAGGAAGTCGACCGTGGCCGCGCGCGGGACCAGGAGCATGCCGTCCGGCTTGGCCTGACCGGACGCGAGCCGGGCGACCAGCTTGGTGGACCCGATCCCGACGGAGCACGTGATGCCGAACCGCTCCCGGACCTGCTGGCGGATCACCTGGGCGATCACCGTCGGCGCTCCGCACCGTCGCCGCGCGCCCGCCACGTCCAGGAACGCCTCGTCGAGACCCACCTGCTCGACCAGCACCGTGATGTCGCCGAGCACCCGCATGACTCCCGCGGACACCTCGGCGTACGCCTGGCGGTCCGGTGCGACGACGACCGCCTGCGGGCAGCGCTGCAGGGCCGTCGCCATCGGCATCGCGGCGTGCACGCCGAACGCCCGCGCCTCGTACGTCGCGGCCAGGACGTCGCCCCGGTCGCCTCCACCGACGATCACCGGCAGACCGCGCAGCTGCGGCCGACGAGCGAGCTCCACCGAGGCGACGAACGCGTCCAGGTCGACGTGCAGGATCGAGCAGCCGACGTCCTCGTGCTCCCCGCCCGGCGCGGCACGCGCCGACCGGGCTCCGTGGCTCATGGCGTGGCGGGGGCGCCGGACCCGGAGCCCGGCGCTCGCCGCGTGCTCACGACGCCCGGGAGACGCGCACGCTCAGCGTGCGACCCTCGACGGTCCCGACCCCGCCGAGCACGAGATCGCGCACCGCGTCGACGAAGTCCTCCGCCGCGCACACAGCCTCCTCGGCCCGTGCGGGGCCCACCAGCTCGAACCGCCCTGCGTCGACCGCCGCACGCAGAGCCGCGGCTTCCGCGAAGTACGTCGACCAGGAGCCCAGCTCCGGGGCGACCACGCCGAGCATGCTCCAGACAGTGCGAGGTGCACGCCGTCCCGACGGCGCACCACGGGCAGCGACCACGGCGGCCCCGGCGCGCAGCGCAGCGAGGTGCGCGTGGGAGAGCTGCTCCCACGGCTCGGGCGAGAACTGCGCGGCCATCAGCTCCGCGTCAGCGCGGCCGAGCAGCTCGACGACGCGCGCCGGCACCGGCGCGACGGTCGACGCACCGGGGCCCTGCTGCTGCTCGAGCTGCTGGTGCATCTCGCCGTCCCTCCTGCCTGCCCGTCGATCCCTGTTCGAACCAGTATCGAACACCTGTTCGATGGCGTCAAGCCACCGGGGAAGCGCCGTAGCGTGGGAGCCATGGCCGCCCGCGACCGCTCCGCCCGACGCAGCCCAGCCTCGCACCGAGCACCCACACGCAGCGCGGCACGGGGGCTCTGGCCGACCGGTCCCGTGCCCATCCCGACCGGCACCGTCGAGCTGATCCGCGACCTGGACGATCCCGACGGCGTGACCGTGCTGGTCAACGGCGTGCCCAGCTCCTACCTCGACCTGGTCGACCCCACCCGCCTCGTGTTCGAGTACATGCAGCAGATGGCCGCGGTCATCGACCGGGTCGGCGACGCCGGCGGACCGCTCGACGTCGTCCATCTCGGAGCCGCGGGCTGCGCGCTGGCGCGTGCCGTCGACGCGACGCGCCCCGGATCGCGGCAGCTGGCCGTCGAGCTCGACACCGTCCTGCCGGAGCTGGTGCGCGGCTGGTTCGACCTGCCGCGCTCCCCCGCGCTCCGGATCCGCGCGGGCGACGCCCGGGCCGAGCTGTCGAAGCTGCCCGACGCGTCGGCGGACGTCGTCGTGCGGGACGTCTTCGCCGGCGACACCACCCCCGACCACGTCCGCTCACGGGAGATGGTCGCCGAGGTGGCGCGGGTGCTGCGTCCGGGTGGCGTCTACCTGGCCAACTGTGCCGACCGACCGCCGCTGTCGGGGGCGAAGGCCGAGGGGGCCACGCTGCGCGACGCGTTCGCCGACCTCGCGGTCATCGCCGAGCCGGGCCTCCTGCGCGGGCGGGGCTACGGCAACGTGGTCCTGGTCGCGACCGACGACGTGGAGCTCCTGGGCTCGGCGCAGCTCGCCCGCGCGGTCCGCAGCCTCCCGGCGCCTGCACGCCTGCTGCACGGCGCCGAGGTGACCGCGTTCGTCGGGAACGCCGCTCCCCTGGCGGACCCGCCAGCATGACAGAGGGCCGCACCCGAGAACGGGTACGGCCCTCCGGACGTCAGATCAGATCGGGCGGACGCTCTCGGCCTGCGGCCCCTTGGCGCCCTGCGTGATCTCGAACTCGACCCGCTGGCCCTCGTCGAGGCTGCGGTAGCCCGAGGAGTCGATGGCGGAGTAGTGGACGAAGACGTCGGCGCCGCCGCCGTCCTGGGCGATGAACCCGAAGCCCTTCTCAGCGTTGAACCACTTGACAGCACCCTGTGCCATGTTCGTTTCCTTCTGTCCCACCGGTGACGGCGCGGACCTTCTGCCTACGCCGTGCCGCAATGCCTCACGTCCTGCACCGGGTGGCCCAGCCGAGGGCGACTGGTCGGAACCGACGCCCGGGCCGTGGGCCCGGATGACGGCGCCTGTCGAGCGAGCCGGTCAAGCGAGTACGTCACTGCAACGTGTGCATCCTTACATCGGGCTCGTGGGCGGCGCCACGCTTTCGCCCTGTCGGCTTACACGGTTTGACAACGATCTGGTAAAGGTCGGTTCTCAGGCCGGGCCGCTGTCGTCGCCCTGCTGCGCCAGGAAGCGCTCGAACTCGGCCCCCAGCTCGTCGGCCGTCGGCAGCTCGGTGGACCCGGCGAGCAGGCTCGTGCGGCCGATGTTTCGGGTGAACGAGTCGTACTGCTCCTCCAGCGCGTGCACGACGGCAGCGACGTCCTCGGAGCCCGTGACCTGCCGGTCGATCTCCTGCATGGCCTCGTCCGCGGCCGAGGTCAGGGCCGCGACCTGCAGGTCGAGCCCGGTCGCACGCTCGACGTTGGTCAGGGCCGCCTGGCTGGCCTGCGGGAAGGCCGACTGCGCGAGGTAGTGCGGCACGTGCACGGCGAAGCCGACGGCGTCGTGCCCGGACTGGCCCAGCCGCAGCTCGAGCAGGGCGCTCGCGCTGGCGGGGACCTGCACGGTGCCGAACCACGACGTGTGGTCGGCGACGAGCTCGGGCCGCGTCGCGTGCGCCGTGACCGACAGCGGGCGCGTGTGCGGGATGCCCATCGGGATGCCGTGCAGCCCGACGGTCAGGGGCACGTCGAAACGCTCGACGATCTGCCGCACGGCGGCCACGTACCGCTCCCACTGCACGTCGGGCTCGACGCCGTGCAGGAGCAGGAACGGAACTCCTGCCGCGTCCTGGACGAGGTCGACGACCAGCTCGGGCTCGGCGTACGACGCCCAGGTGGTCTGGTCGAACGTCATGACGGGCCGCCGCGACCGGTAGTCCAGCAGCTGGTCGACGTCGAACGTCGCCAGGCGTGTCGTCGGCAGCTCGTCGACCAGGTGCTCGGCGGCCAGCTGGCCGGCGTTGCCTGCGTCCACGAACCCGCGCACGGCGTGCACGAGCACGGGACCGGCGCCGTTCACCGTCCGCGCCTCGACCTGGGCGGCGACCTCGGGGTCGACGTCGTAGATCTCGCTCGGGTTCAGCATGGGTGTGCGCTCACTTCCGTCCGGGTTACCGGGACAACGCCCACCCGCCACGAGTTCTTCCCGGCGGTTCCTCCCGGGACGTCTTCCGGTCGGCGACCGGCGGGCCTTCCGGTCAGCGACCGGGCAGCCGCACGACCTCGACGAAGAACTCGTCGATCTGGCGGACGACCTCGATGAACCGGTCGAAGTCCACGGGCTTGGTGACGTAGGCGTTCGCGTGCAGCGAGTAGCTGCGCACGACGTCCTCCTCCGCCTCGGACGTGGTGAGCACGACGACCGGGATGGAACGGAGGTTGGCATCAGCCTTGAGCTCCTGGAGCACCTCGCGGCCGTCCATCTTCGGCAGGTTCAGGTCGAGCAGGATCAGGTCGGGGGTGGGCGCGTCGGCGTGCTCGCCCTCCTTGCGCAGGAACTCGATCGCGCTGACGCCGTCGGAGACGACCGACAGTCGGTTGCGGAGCTTGTTGTCCTCGAACGCCTCCCGGGTCATGAGCACGTCGCCCGGGTCGTCCTCGACCAGGAGGACGTCGATGATCTTGGTGCTGTTCTGCACGCGCTGTCTCCGTTCAGGGGGTGGGGTCGTCGGCAGCGGGGAGGGTCCAGCGGATGCTGGTCCCGACTCCCTCGGGCTGCTCGATCCAGATACGACCGCCATGGAACTCGACGATCTTCTTGCACAGCGAGAGACCGATGCCGGTGCCCTCGTAGATGTCCTTGGCGTGCAGACGCTGGAAGATGACGAACACCCGTTCCGCGTACTGCGGGTCGATCCCGATGCCGTTGTCTCGACACTCGAGCTCCCAGGAGTCTGCCACGCGCCGTGCGCTGAGGTGGACGGTAGGGGGCCGCGACGGGTCGCGGAACTTGATCGCGTTGCCGACCAGGTTCTGGAACAGCTGGGTCAGCAGGGGGTGCTCGCCGCGGACGACCGGCAGCTCGTCGTGCGTCACGACCGCGCCGGACTCCGCGACCGACTCGCTGAGGTTCTCCAGCGCGCCGGTGAGCGCCACCGCGAGGTCGACGTCGCTGACCTCGCCACCGACCCGACCCACCCGGGAGAAGCCGAGCAGGTCCTGGATGAGCTGCTGCATGCGCTTGGCCCCGTCGACGGCGAAGGCGATGTACTGATCGGCGCGCTCGTCCATCTGCCCGCCGTAGCGCTTCTGCAGGAGCTGGGTGAAGCTCGCGATCTTGCGCAGCGGCTCCTGCAGGTCGTGCGAGGCGACGTAGGCGAACTGCTCCAGGTCGCGGTTCGAGCGCCGGAGCTCCTCCGCCTGCTCGGTGAGGAGCTCGTGCGCCAGCGCGATCTCGGCCCGCGACGACTCCAGGACCTGCACCTGGTCGACGAGCGCGACCCGCATCCGCTCGACGTCGTCCGCGAGTGCGGCGATCTCGCCCGGGCCCACGGACGCGACGGGATGCCGGAGGTCACCCGAGGAGACCGCTCGGGCGTCGGTGGCGAGGGAGTCGAGCGGCTCGAGGATCCAGCGGCGCAGCGTCACCCACAGCGCGACGCCCAGCGCGACCGCCGCGAGGACCAGCAGCGCCACGGTCCCCGCTGCGACGAGGGTCCAGAACCCGAGCTCGCTGACCGCGGCCGCTCTCCGGTCACGCAGCAGGTCGATGTAGTCCTCCGCGGCGGCACGGGCCTCGTCGAAGAGCACCCGGCCCTGCTCGATCTCCTCCGTGGACACGGCCTCGACCCCGTTGGTGCGGACCTCGTCCATCACGGGGATGGCGAACTCCTCGTTCCAGCGCCGGCCCGCGTCGGCGGCCGCCTGCGCTGCCGCGGTGAGCTCCTCGTCGTCGCCCTGCGCCTCCCGCTCCGCGAGCGTGCGGAACGACAGGTCGTCGGCGGCGGACCGCTCGTACGGCTCGAGGGTGACCGGGTCCCCCGTCAGGGCGAACCCGCGCACGGCCGTCTCGGCGTCGACCAGCTGAATGAACGCGCCGTCGGCCTGGGTGATCGCGGTGAAGTACGTCTCGGTGACCGCCTCCTGGCGGTCGAACAGCCGGACCAGCACGAACACGGTGCTCAGCACGACGACGAGGAGCGCGGCGCCGGCCGCGATGATCACGGTCCGCAGCCGTCGGCGCAGCGTCGAGGAACGCCGCACAGGCGTCGAGGCAGCGCTCACGCACGCCACCCGAGGACGACCACGGCGGCGTCGTCGACGAGGTCACCGCCGTGCAGCTCCCGCACGTCGTGCAGCACCCGTTCGACGAGGTCGCCCTGGGCCGCCATCGCACCGTCCACGATGCGCAGCAGCCCGGTCTTGCCGACGCGGTCCTTGCTGCCGCGGATCGTTGCCTCGAGGACCCCGTCGGTGTAGAGCAGGATCCGCCACGAGGGAGGGAGCTCCAGCCGCACCGGCGACCAGCCACCGGGGACGGGGATGCCGAGGGCACGCCCCCGTCCGTGCGTCGGCAGGAGCGTCGACGGCTCGCCCAGGAGCAGCGGCACCGGGTGGCCGGCGAGGTAGAGGTCGACCGAGGCGCGGTCGGCGGCGACGTCCAGCATCGAGACCGTGGTGAACACCTCAGGCCGTGCACGTTCGGAGATCAGGACGCGTTCGAGCAGGCCGAGGATGTGGATCGTCGGCACCTCGGCGAGCACCAGGGTCCGCCACGCCGTCCGCAGGGTGGCCCCGAGGGCCGCCTCGTCGGGTCCGTGCCCGCAGACGTCGCCGACCAGGGCGAGGACGGAGCCGTCGGGCCGTTCGACGACGTCGTAGAAATCGCCGCCGAGCACGCCGTCGCGCCCGGCGCGGTAGCCGACGCGCACCTCGAGCCGCTGGTCGACCACGGACGGCGTGGGCAGCAGTGCCCGCTCGAGCCGGTTGACCTCCTCGGCGCGCACGAGACTGCGGTACAGGGCGCGGTCCGTGTCCTCGAGGCGGCGGCGCTGGATGGCGTAGCGCACCGAGCGGCCCAGCATCTCGCCGTCGACCTCGCCCTTGACGAGGTAGTCCTGGGCGCCCGCCGCGACGGCCTCGAGCCCGATGTCGGTGCCGGCTAGGCCGGTGAGCACGACGACCGCGGGCGCGCCGGCGGCCAGGAGCCGCTCGAGCGCGGCGATGCCCATCGCGTCAGGGAGTCCGAGGTCGAGCAGGACCAGGTCGACGTGGAGCCGGTCGATGGCTTCGTCAAGGGTGCGGACCCAGTGCAGGTCGACGTCCAGACCGGCGTCCGCCAGGTGCTCGCGGACGAGGACCGCGTCGCCCTCGTCGTCCTCCACGAGAAGCAGACGGACGGGGGCGGGTCTCGTCACCGGGCCGCGGCGGGTGTCGTCGGGGGCGGTGCGTGCGTCGCTCAACGGGCCTCTCCTCCCGACGGTTCACCTGCCTCTTCTCGACAGGACACCCGAATCGTAGGGGTCGGAAACCGGTGTCGCGCGCCATCTCACCCGGCCGCCCGCAGACCCCACCCGGTCGGCTGTGTGCGACACGGCCGCGAAGGTCGGATAATGGACGGCCGCTCCGGCGTCGCGTCGTCCCTCGACGTGCGCAGGGGCGGAGATACGCACGGCCGGTGTCCCCGGCGGAACGGAGATCGCCCAGGTGGCAGGCATGGACAACGAGCTGGCCGTCGAGCAAGGCATCGTCGACCAGCTGTACGGCCGGCTCGACGACCTGCGCGCGCAGACCCGGGCGCGCCTGGCCGACGTCCGGCGGGAGGGCCCGTCGGGCTCACCGCAGAACCGCAGCGAGCGGGACGCGTTCGCGACGCTCTACGAGGACCGCATCGGGCAGCTCGAGGCCGTCGAGGAGCGGCTCGTCTTCGGGCGGCTCGACCTGGACGACGACAGCCGCCGCTACATCGGTCGCCTCGGCCTCACGGACACCGAGCAGACGCAGCTGCTGACGGACTGGCGGGCCCCGGCTGCGCAGGCGTTCTACCGCGCCACCGCGGCGCACCCCGACGGCGTCGTCCGCCGCCGGCACGTCGTCACCCGTGGGCGGACCGTGACGAGCGTGGAGGACGAGGTGCTCGACCTCGAGCTGCTCACCGGGGACTCCGACGCGCGCCTGAGCGGCCTGTCCGGCGAAGGTGCCCTGCTGGCGGGACTGGCTGCGGGCCGCACGGGCCGGATGGGCGACATCGTCGCCACGATCCAGGGTGAGCAGGACGCGATCATCCGCTCCGAGCTGGGCGGGGCGCTCGTCGTCCAGGGCGGCCCGGGCACCGGCAAGACGGCTGTCGCCCTGCACCGCGCGGCGTTCCTGCTGTATGCGCACCGGCGCCTCCTGGAGCGCTCGGGCGTCCTGCTCGTCGGTCCGAGCCGCACGTTCCTGCGCTACATCGACCAGGTGCTGCCCTCCCTCGGTGAGACGGGTGTCGTCACGACGACCGTCGCGGAGCTCTACCCCGGGATCCAGGCGACGGCCACGGAGGACGAGGCCGTCGCCGAGCTCAAGGGCCGCGCTCTGTGGGGCAGCGTCATCGCCCGGGCGGTCCGCGACCGCGAGCGGATCCCCGCGCAGCCCGTGCACGTGCGCGTCGACGGCCACGACCTCGTCATCCGCCCCAACGACGTCGCCTCCGCCATGGCTCGCGCCCGGCGCAACCACAAGCCCCACAACCAGGCGCGCGTCTCGTTCGTGCGGGACATGCTCGGCCGCCTGGCCGAGCAGTACGTGCAGCAGCTCGGCCAGGAGGTGCCCGCCGACGAGCGCGGCGAGATCGTCGAGGAGCTGCGCACCACCCGGGAGATCCGCGTCGCGCTCAACCTGGCCTGGATGCCGATCACCCCGCAGAAGCTCGTGTCCGACCTCTGGTCCAAGCCGCACCGGCTCGCGTCCGCGGCACCGCAGCTCAGCCCGCAGCAGCGGGCGATGCTGGTGCGGGAGGCCGACGCGCCCTGGACGCCCGCCGACGTCCCGATCCTCGACGAGGCCGCCGAGCTGCTCGGCGAGGACGACCAGGCCGCCCGGGCCGAGGCGCGGGCCGCGACCGAGCGACGCGCGTCCGAGCTCGCGTACGCCCGGCAGGTCCTGGAGTCCACGGGCAGCGGCGGGATGGTGTCGGCCGAGATGCTCGCGGACCGGTTCGCGACGACCGGCCCGACCCTGACGACGGCCGAGCGGGCCGCCGCCGACCGCTCGTGGACGTACGGCCACGTCGTCGTCGACGAGGCGCAGGAGCTCTCGGCGATGGCGTGGCGGTCCTTGCTGCGACGGGTGCCGACGAGGTCGCTGACCATCGTCGGGGATGTCGCGCAGACCACCGCGACCGCCGGGGCGCGCAGCTGGGCGGCGCAGCTGGACCCGGTGCTGAGGTCGTCGTGGCGCCTCAACGAGCTGACCGTGAACTACCGGACCCCGGCCGAGGTCGCCGACACGGCCCGCCGGGTGGCCGTCGCGGCGAACCTGCCCGTGAGCCCGCTGACGTCCGCACGCGACGTCGACGACTCCTTGGTGGTCACCCGGGTGGTGGACTTCCCTGCCGCCGTCACGGAGAAGACCGAGAAGCTCGTGGCCGAGGTCACGGACGCCGAGGGTGCGGGACGGATCGCGGTGATCGCGGTGGACGCGCGGCTCGACGCGATCGGTGCCGCCCTGCGCGACGCCGGGCTGAAGCCTGCGCTGGGCACCGGGTCGAGCGCGGCGGACCTCGACGCACCGCTCGTCGTGCTCAGCCCGCGCGAGGCCAAGGGGCTGGAGTTCGACGTCGTCGTGCTGGTCGAGCCGGCCGAGGTGATCGACGCGAGCGCGGGCGATCTGTACGTCGCGATGACCCGCCCGACGCGCGCGCTGCACGTGCTCCACGACCGCCCGCTGCCCCGCGGCTGGGTCTGACCTGCCCGTCCCTCGCGTCTCACGCCTGTCCGAGGGCCGGACCGCTGTAGGCCTCGGGGGTCCTGGGGCGCACCATAGGGGCGTGCTGAAGGCCCTGCTGCTCGAGAACCTCCACCCCCAGGCTCGCTCGATCCTCGAGACGGCCGGCTTCGACGTGACGACCCGCACCGGGGCGCTCGACGAGGCCGAGCTGATCGAGGCTCTCGACGGCGTGCACCTGCTGGGCATCCGCTCCAAGACGCACGTCACCGCGGAGGTGCTCGCGGCGTCCCCGTCCCTGGTGGCGATCGGCGCCTACTGCATCGGCACCAACCAGATCGACCTCGCCGAGGCGGCTGCGCGCGGCGTCGCGACGTTCAACGCACCGTTCTCCAACACCCGCTCGGTGGTGGAGATCGCGATCGCGGACATCATCTCGCTGACGCGCCGGCAGACCGAGCTCGACCGGGCCATGCACGACGGCATCTGGAACAAGTCGGCGACGGGCGCGCACGAGATCCGCGGCCGCACGCTCGGCATCATCGGCTACGGCAACATCGGCACCCAGCTGTCCGTGCTGGCGGAGAACCTCGGCATGTCGGTCGTGTTCTACGACACCGCCGAGAAGCTGGCCCTCGGCAACGCGCGCCGCATGAGCACGCTCGACGAGCTGCTCGAGGCGGCGGACATCGTCACGCTGCACGTCGACGGCCGCAGCGGGAACGCCGGGCTGTTCGGGGCCAAGCAGTTCGCGCGGATGCGCCCGGGCGCGGTGTTCCTCAACCTCTCGCGCGGGTTCGTCGTCGACTACGCCGCCCTGCGCGACTCGATCGTCGCCGGGCACGTGGCCGGGGCCGCCGTCGACGTGTTCCCCGTCGAGCCGAAGCGCAAGGGCGACCCGTTCGAGTCGGAGCTGCGCGGGCTTGCCAACGTGATCCTCACGCCGCACACCGGCGGCTCCACCGAGGAGGCGCAGGAGGCCATCGGCCAGTTCGTGTCCAACAAGGTGCGCGACTACCTGGCCACGGGATCCACCACGCTGAGCGTCAACCTGCCGAACCTCGCCCTGGAGCAGCAGCCCGGCGTGCATCGCCTCGCCTACCTGCACCGCAACGTGCCCGGGGTGCTGGCGGCCGTCAACGCGACGCTCGCCGAGCACGGCGTGAACATCGAGGGTCAGCTGCTCGCGACCCGCGGGGACCTCGGCTACGTGGTCACCGACGCCGGTGCGCGGGTCGACCCCGCCGTGGTCGAGGCGCTGTCCACGCGCCCGGAGTCCGTGCGCCTGCGCCTGCTGTCCTGACGCAGCACTGAGGGCCCCGACCAGGTTCCTGGTCGGGGCCCTCAGTCGTGCAGGCTCAGGCGGAGCCGGACTTGCGCTGGAAGCGACGCTGCGAGGGACCCGCGGTCTCCGAGCCGTGCACCTGACCGGTGTTGGTCGAGCCGTCCGCGGTGCGGTGCTGGTTCGACTTCTTGCGCTCGAGCGCCTCGCGGAACTTCGCCTTCGTGTCGTCGCTCACCGCCGCCTCCGTGGTCGCCTTGTCGTCGTCCTGGGCCATGGGCGTCTCCTTACGATGCTGTGTGCCGTCGGACGTCTGCGCCCGCGACCTGCCCAGCCTGACCGACTCACGCGCGCGGCGCCACCTCTTCTCACGCCAGGTAGCGTCGGTCGGGTGCTCCCGGCCACCTTGCTCCCCCACCGGCGGGCCGGCGGGCTGTCCTGGCCGGTCATCTCCCTGGGCCTGTGGCAGAACTTCGGCGCGACGACACCGTTCGCGGACCAGCGCGCCCTCGTCCTGCACGCCGTCGACCGCGGAGTCGTGCACCTGGACCTCGCTAACAACTACGGCCCGCCGCCCTTCGCGGCAGAGGAGTCGGTGGGCCGCCTCCTCGCCCGTGACCTGCGCGGACATCGCGACGAGCTGCTGATCACGACGAAGGCCGGGTACCGGGCATGGCCGGGGCCGTACGGCGAGCACGGCTCCGCGAAGTACCTGAGGGCGTCGTTGGACGAGTCGCTGCGCCGTCTCGGCGTCGATGCGGTCGACGTGTTCTACAGCCATCGGTTCGACCCGAGCACGCCTCTGGAGGAGACGCTCGGCGCGCTCGACCGGGCCGTGCGTTCGGGCAAGGTGCGGCACGCCGGGATCTCGTCCTACTCGGCCGACCGCACGGTCGAGGCGCTCGCCGTCGCCCGGTCGCTCGGGCTGCGCCTCGCCGTCCACCAGCCGGCCTACTCGATGCTCAACCGGTGGGTCGAGCAGCCCGGTGCCGACGGCCGGTCGCTGCTCGACGTCGCCGGAGACGCTGCGATGGCCGTCGTCGCGTTCTCCCCGCTCGCGCAGGGCATGCTCAGCACGCGCTACCTGCACGGGGTGCCGGCCGACTCCCGGGCAGCCCGTGGCGGGCCGCTGCGGACCGAGTGGCTCACCGACGCGACCCTCCACCACGTGCGGGCGCTCGACACGATCGCCCGGGCGGGCGGGCGGACCCTCCCGCAGCTGGCCCTGGCGTGGGTGCTCCGGGACCCGCGCGTGACCTCTGTCCTGGTCGGCGCGCGCACCACGGCGCAGCTCGACGAGAACCTGGCCGCCGTCGCCCTCCCCCCACTGACGGACGACGAGCTGTCCGCGATCGAGCCGCACGCCGTCGACGCCGGCATCAACCTGTGGGGAGTCCGGTCCAGCGACCGCTGACTCAGCTCCCGACGGGCAGGTGTGTCGACCACCACCGCAGCACGTGCTCGAAGCGGACCGCACGGTGCTTCGGGTTGCCCGACCGCGTGAGCTCGTGCCCCTCGCCCGGGAACAGCAGCAGCTCCGCGTGGACCCCGCGGCGCTTCAGCTCGACGAACCAGCGCTGACCCTGCTCGACCGGGCAGCGCCAGTCCTGCTCCGAGTGGATGACCAGGGTGGGCGTCCGGACCCGGCCGACGTTCGCCATCGGCGACTGGGCTGCAAGGGCCGCGGCCCCCGCCTCGTCGTCGGCGTCGCCCAGGTACTCCAGGCCGAAGAACCAGCCGATGTCGCTGGACCCGACGAAGCTCACCGGGTCGAGGAAGCCGCGCTCGACGATCGCCGCCACGAACCGGTCCGTGCGCGTCGTCAGCCACGCGGTCAGGTAGCCGCCGTACGAGCCACCCATGACCCCGACCCGCTCGCCGTCCAGTGCCGGGTCCTCCAGGGCCGCACCGAGCAGGGCGAGGACGTCGTCGGTGTCGACCGTCCCGAAGCCCCGGTGGATCGCGAGGCCGTGCGCCCGCCCGTACCCGGAGGACCCGCGGGGGTTGCCCAGGACGACCGCGTACCCGGCCTCGGCCAGCACCTGGACCTCGTCGAAGAGCCCGTGGGTGTACTGCGCGAACGGACCGCCGTGGATCATCAGGATGGTCGGGTGCGGCCCGGAGCCGTACCGCTCCTCGTCGGGCGCCACCACCCAGCCGTGCACCTCGTAGCCGTCCGGCGCGGTGGCGACGAGCTCGACGGGGACACGCGTACGCCCGGTGGCACGCAAGGCGACCGAGAGGTCGGTGCGCGCCTCGACCGCTCCTGAGGCCGCGTCGACCCGGAAGACCTCACCGGCCGACGTCGGCGTCGCCGCGGTCACGACGACCCGCCCGGTCCCCCCAGCGACCGCTGCGCCGGACACGACGTGGGTGCCACCGACGAGCGTCGTCGCCGCGCCGTCGGCCGTGACGCGGACCAGGTGCGCGGCGCCGCGACGCTCGATGACGACCACCGCGTCCCCGTCCAGCTCCCCCACGAGGGCCGTGACCTGGTCCTCGTCGGGGTCCGTGAGGCGCTGCGGCACCGCGTCGGCGCGGTCGAGATCCAGCCGGTAGAGGCCCGTCTGGGTGGCGACGAAGTCCCGGCCCGTTCGGCCGAGGTCGCTGGCGAGGAACCAGAGGGTGCCGCCGTCGGCGGACGGCAGCACCGCGTCGACGCCGAGGGTGCTGCCCGCGTCCGCGTCGGTGACCGGGACCGGGGAGCCGGGGTCGCCGGTCGGCGACGCGACGACGCGCACCACGTCGCTGCGCAGGTCGGACTCGCGCGCGGCGTGCCGGGACGAGACCCCCACCAGGGCGGCACCCGACGGGAGCCACCGCACACCGCTCACGCCGGTGTCTCCCGTGGTCAGCCGCGACGGCTCGGGCGGCGTCGCCGGACGCTCGCCGTCCGTCGGGACGTCGACCACGAACACGTGCTGCGGGCGGTCCCGGAAGAAGCCCACGCCGTCCGACCGGTACTTCAGCTCCGTGATGTGCCGCGGGTCCTCGCTGCCGGGCTTGCCGTCGGCGGCGTACCGGCCCTCCTCGGGCACCCGGGCCACGTACGCGATGCGCGTGCCGTCCGGGGAGAACCGGGGCTCGGACGCGCCCAGGGGTGCGTCCGTCAGCCGGATCGGCTCACCGCCTGCCGTCTCGACGACGTGCACCTGCGGCTTGCCCTCGGGCTCCGCCCGCAGGAACGCGACCCACCGGCCGTCCGGGCTCACGTCCGGCGCCGTGTCCCGGTGGCCGCGGGTCAGCACGCGCGGCACCTCGCCGCCGTCGAGGTCGACGGACCAGAGATGGCCGACGTACTCGTCGACGGTCAGGTCGGGCTGGAGGACCGACACGACGGCGCGGGTGCCGTCCGCCAGGACCGCCGGCGCACCGGGGACACGCAGGAGCGCAAGGTCGCGAGGTTCCACCCGACGAACCTACGTGGTGCCGCCGACACGTGCAGGTCGCTCCGTGCCGCTCAGACCGAGCGGACGTCCTCGCCCGTCGGCGCGCTCTCGTCGTCGTCCGAAGGTTCTGTGCCCGGCTCCGAGTCCCGCTCGGCGCGCAGCACCGTGATCGCCGCCTCGAAGTCCTCGAGCGAGTCGAACGCCTGGTAGACGCTGGCGAACCGCAGGTAGGCGACCTCGTCCAGCTCCCGCAGCGGGCCGAGGATCGCGAGACCGATCTCGTAGGCGTCGATCTCCGCCGAACCCGCGCTGCGGAGCGTCTCCTCGACCTTCTGTGCGAGCAGAGCGAGGTCGTCCTCGCTGACCGGGCGCCCCTGGCACGCCTTGCGCACGCCACCGGCGATCTTCTCGCGGCTGAACGGCTCGGTGGCACCGGAGCGCTTCACGACCGACAGGCTGGCGGTCTCCACAGTGGTGAATCGACGGTTGCAGTGCGGGCACTGCCGGCGTCGCCGGATGGTGGAGCCGTCGTCCGAGGTCCGCGAGTCGACGACCCGCGAGTCCGGGTGACGGCAGAACGGACAGTGCACGGTGTCCCCCTTCGTGCTGGTGCGTCGACGCCTCGACATCGGGCAGGACGTCTGTCGACAGCGATCGCGTCGTGAACGCCTCCGTGACGCTAGGCCACGGGCCCCCGCGTCGCAAGGCGCCTCGTCGGGCGGCGCGCAGATCGTTCTCCGACGTAGAACGAGGTCGGTCGCGCGCTCGGCGAGCACAGACGCCGCGCGAGGCCGGCCGGCCGGGAACGCACGAGAGCGGCCACCCGAAGATGGCCGCTCTCGCGGGGACGCCCCCGTCCCAGGTCACGGACCGACTCGCCTCGGTGCCGCGCTGTACTGCGGTGAGCCCACGAGCTCACGCTCGTCGACCTCACACCTCCGGCAAGCCCCCCAGCTCGCCTTGTGAGGTAAGGCTAACCTAGCCGCCGCACGATCGGATGGCAACCGAGCCGCCGTCGAGGGGCGCTCAGCTCGCGGGGACGACGATCACCTGACCGGCCATCAGGCCGGCCTCGGGAAGCTCGTTCAGACGGACCAGGTCGACCACGACGTCCCGGACGTCCTCGGACGGCGCGGCCACCGACTCGGCGATCTGCCACAGGGTCTCCCCCGGCTGGACGACGTGCCGCACGACCTCCTGCGCGGAGACGGGGCCGTCGGCGGACGCCTGGCTCGCGACCAGGTTCGTCAGGACGACAGCGACGGCGGCGAGGATCCACAGCACGGCGCGGCCGCGCGCGGTGAGGCGCAGGTGCGCGGCGGACGGGGCCGAGACGTGCGCGCGCGGCGCGGCGGAGACCGCCACCCGGTTCGCCGTCCGGCTCGACACCGGGTTCGACACACGGTTCGACACCCGGTTCGGCATCGCCGGTCCCATGACCATCGCGCTCATCACGTCCCTCGTTCCTGCTCGGCCCGGCTGCCCGGGGTACCGCTCCACCAGCCGCGTCAGCGCCGACCCGAGGTCGAACGCCTGTTCGTCGAACGTCTGTACGATGTCTACCAGCATCCGAGGACACTGTCGAGACACGATCGAACAGATGTTTGATCTTCAGCCCCGACTTCCCTAGGCTGGCGATGCAGCACAAGCGCACCACGAGGCACTGACATCGCCGCCGGGATCCCCCGTCGCCGCAGGTCAGGACCTCGCGGGCGGGAGCAGGTACAGGCGGAGAAGGCCGGGCGTGCTGCGCGGCGGCCGCCGGACGGAGGAGGAGCGCAGTGACGGACTCAGGGGACACGTCCCAGCCCGAGAAGGACCTGGCGACGGTCCACACGCTCCCGGACGGGGCGCCCGGATCCGACGGCCTCACCGCGCGCCAGCGCCTCGTGCTGGACACCATCCGGTCGTCGGTGGAGTCCCGGGGCTACCCGCCGAGCATGCGGGAGATCGGGGAGGCCGTCGGTCTCACCAGCCCGTCGAGCGTCAAGCACCAGCTCATGGCGCTCGAGCGCAAGGGGTACCTGCGCCGCGACCCCAACCGCCCGCGCGCCATCGAGGTCGTGCACGCCGACGACTCGCGCGGCGTCGGCACCTGGACCGCGCCCGACGGCAGCCGCTCCGCCTTCCCGGACCAGGGGGACGGCGAGCGCCTGCCCGCTCCGTCCTACGTGCCGGTCGTCGGCCGGATCGCGGCGGGCGGGCCCATCCTGGCGGAGCAGGTCGTCGAGGACGTCTTCCCGCTCCCCCGCCAGCTGGTCGGCGACGGCGACCTCTTCCTGCTCAAGGTGGTCGGCGACTCGATGATCGACGCCGCGATCTGCGACGGCGACTGGGTCGTGGTCCGGCGTCAGCCGGTGGCCGAGAACGGCGAGATCGTGGCGGCGATGATCGACGGCGAGGCCACGGTCAAGACTCTCAAGCGCATCGACGGCCACGTCTGGCTCATGCCGCACAACCCGGCCTACTCGCCGATCCCGGGTGACGAGTCCACGATCCTGGGGCGCGTGGTGAGCGTCCTGCGCAGCCTCTGACACTCCGTCGTCGGGCCGCACCTCTGTCGGGGTGCGGCCCGACGTGCGTCAGAAGCCGAACTGACGAGCCACCGAACGCACGGCGTCCGCAGACTTCCGCAGCCCCGCCAGCTCCGCGTCCGACAGCGGTACCGGCAGTCGTTCGCCCACGCCGTGCGCTCCCACGATCGCGGGGACGGACAGGCAGACGTCGCTGATCCCGTGGAAGTCGTCCAGCAGCGAGGACACCGGCAGCACGCGTCGTTCGTCCTTGACGATGGCCTCGATGATCCGGGAGCCGGCCAGTGCGACGGCGTAGTTCGTCGCGCCCTTGCCCTCGATGATGCGGTAGGCCGAGTCGACCACCTCGTGCGCGATGCGGTCCCGCACCTCCGCGGTCAGAGGCCCGCTCCCACCGCGGCCGGTCCACTCCAGCAGCGGGACCGAGCCGATGCTCGCCGACCCCCACAGCGGCAGCTCCGTGTCCCCGTGCTCGCCGGCGATGTACGCGTGCACGTTCTGCACCGCGACCCCGGTGTGCTGCGAGATGAGGTAGCGCAGCCGGGACGAGTCGAGGACGGTGCCGGACCCGAACAGCTGCGACGGCGGAAGGCCGGAGATCTGGAGCGCGGCGTAGCTGACCACGTCGACGGGGTTGGTCACCATCACGTAGACGGCGTTCGGCGCCACCTCGACGAGGGCCGGCAGGACCTTGCGGACCAGCCCGATCGTGGCCTCGGCGAGATCGAGGCGCGACTGGCCGGGCTTCTGCTTGGCCCCGGCGGTGAACATGACGACGTCGGCGTCCGCGCACACCGCGATGTCGTCGGAGCCGACCACCTCGGCCATCGGCATGAACTGGATGCCGTGCCCGAGGTCCAGCGCCTCGGCCTCGACCTTCGCCGCGTTGATGTCGTAGAGCGCCACCGACCGGGCTGCACCGCGCAGGAGAGCCGCGTAGGCCATGGTCGACCCGACCGCCCCCGCACCCACGATCGCCAGCTTCGAGGTCCGCCTGCCGCTGCGGAACGGGGTCAGGCCGATGTCTTCCAGGTCCAGGCTCTCGGTCATCTCCCGAGGCTAACCGGGTGCGGCGAGCCGCTGCAGCGCGGAGACGGCCACGGCACGGTCCGTCGTGCGCCAGAACGCCGGCAGCGACCGGGTCAGGAAGCTGCCGTAGCCGGCCGTCGCCAGCCGGGGGTCGAGCACGGCGACCACCCCCCGGTCCTCGCTCGTGCGGATCAGCCGCCCCGCGCCCTGCGCGAGGAGCAGCGCCGCGTGCGTCGCGGAGACGGCCAGGAAGCCGTTGCCGCCCGCCTTCTCGATCGCGTCCGACCGCGCGGAGCTCACCGGGTCGTCCGGCCGCGGGAACGGGATGCGGTCGATGATGACGAGCCGGCACGTCGCGCCCGGGACGTCGACGCCCTGCCAGAGGGAGAGCGTGCCGAACAGGCACGTGGCCTCGTCGGCGATGAACTGGGAGACCAGGGTCGGCAGCTGGTCGTCGCCCTGCGCGAGGATCGGCACGTCGAGCCGCTCGCGCATGGCGGCGGCCACGGCGTTGGCGGCGCGCCGTGACGAGAACAGCCCGAGCGTCCGCCCGCCGGCGGCCGTGATGAGGTCCGCGATCTCGTCGAGCTGCGCGTCCGTCGCCGGCTCGCGACCCGGCTTGGGCAGGTGCCGAGCGACGTAGAGGATCCCCTGCCGGGGGTAGTCGAACGGGCTGCCGACGTCGAGGCCGCGCCACGGCACGCCGGCCGGCGCGGTGGGCTCCTCCCCTGCCAGCGACGTCGGACCGACGGGCTCGGCGTCGGGCCGGACCTCGAGCCCGACCGCGCGGGCGATCGGGTCGAACGAGCCACCGAGCTCGAGCGTCGCGGACGTCAGCACGCCGGAGCGCCCCGCGAGGAGGTGGGTGCGGATGAGGCCGTTGACCGCGAGCGGCGCCGCGTAGAGGCGGGTGAGCACGGAGCCGCGCCGGTCCTCGCCGCGGCTGCACCACAGGACGGTGTGCCGGTGGTCCTCGGGGTCCGCCGCCATCCGGTCGGCCACCTCGTACAGCGCGAGCATCGTGGCCTGCGCGACCTTGCGACCGCCCTCGGGGGGCACGTTCGGGCCGGTCTCCGGCTTGAGCACCGTGAGCAGGGCGCGGGTGGCGTCGCGCACGCTGGCGACAGCGTCCCGGGCCGCCGGGGGCAGCCCGTCGCGGAACCGGGCCTCGGGCAGCCCGACCAGGACGGTGGCCAGCGCCTGGCTGGCCGAGTCGAGGTCGGTGGTCGGGACGCCGCCGTGCCGACGCGCGAGCCGGGCGGCGTGCTCGATGGTGGCGACGGACAGCTCGGAGGTCGCCTGTGCCGTCACCCGGTCCGTCAGCTCGTGCGCCTCGTCGACGATGAGCACCTGGTGCTCCGGCAGCACGCCGGGTGAGCCCGAGGCGGCGATGCCGAGCATCGCGTGGTTGGTGACGACGACGTCGGCCTCCCGCGACGCGGCCTTCGCCTTCTCCGGGAAGCACTCGGCGAGCATCGGGCACTTGCCGCCCAGGCACTCCAGCGAGGTCACGGACACCTGCCGCCAGGCCCGGTCGGTGACGCCGGGCACCAGGTCGTCGCGGTCGCCGCTGTCCGTCTCGTCGGCCCACTCGCGCAGCCGCAGCACCTGCTCGCCGAGGCTCTCGGACAGCGCCGACGCCCCCGTGCGCGCGGGAGCGGGGTGCTCTGCGGCGCCGGCGTGGTCCCCCAGGTCGAAGAGCGTGCCCGTGTCGTCGTCGGGGTACCCGCCCGCGACCTTGTGCACGCACACGTAGTTGTGCCAGCCCTTGAGCAGGGCGATCGCGGGCGTGCGCGGCAGGTGGGGCTCGAGGGCCTTCGCGACGAGCGGGAGGTCGCGCGTGATGATCTGGCGCTGCAGCGCGAGGGTCGCGGTGGAGACGATGACGTGCTCGTTCTCGAGGACCGCGTGCCGCACGGCGGGGACCAGGTAGCCGAGCGACTTCCCGGTGCCCGTCCCGGCCTGGACGAGCAGGTGCTCGCCCTTGTCGATCGTCTCCGCGACGGCGACGGCCATCTCGTGCTGCCCGTCACGACGGACCCCGCCGAGCGCCCCGACCGCGACGTCGAGGAGCGTCTCGACGGAGGGGTCGGCGTCTGGCACCGCGTCAGCCTAGTGGCGGCAGAGCACGCTCAAGAACGGGCCTGTGCAGCGGCTTCCAGCTCGGCGGCGAGACCGGCGTCGACACGCGCACGCAGGGCCGTCCCGTCCGCGGTGTGCTCCTCCGACTGGATGTCGCCGTGCTCGTGCACCCGGCTCACCAGGTCCCCGCGGTCGTACGGGACGACCAGGTCGACGCTCACCCCGGGCCGCGGCAGCTGGTCGGCGACCAGCGCCTGCAGCTCGTCGATCCCCTCCCCGCTGTGCGCCGAGACGACGATCGAGTGCACCTCGCGCGAGCGCAGCCGGGCGATCGCCTCGGGCGTCGCGAGGTCGGCCTTGTTGAGCACGATGATCTCGGGCACGTCCATCGCGCCCGGGATGTCCGCGAACACGTGCCGCACGGCAGCGATCTGGCCCTCGGGATCGGGGTGGGACGCATCCACGACGTGCAGGATGAGGTCCGCGTCGGCGACCTCCTCCAGCGTGGAGCGGAACGCCTCGACCAGCTGGTGCGGCAGCGCGCGGACGAAGCCCACGGTGTCCGCGAGCGTGTAGATCCGTCCGTCGACCGTCTCCGCGCGGCGGACGGTCGGGTCGAGCGTCGCGAACAGCGCGTTCTCGACGAGGACCCCCGCGTGCGTCAGCCGGTTGAGCAGCGACGACTTGCCCGCGTTGGTGTAGCCGGCGATGGCCACCGACGGGATCGCGTGCTTCTTGCGCGACGCCCGCTTGGTGACCCGGCCCGGCTCCATGGCCGCGATCTCGCGGCGCAGCTTGGCCATGCGGTTGCGGATGCGTCGCCGGTCGAGCTCGATCTTCGTCTCACCGGGACCACGTGACCCCATGCCCGCGGCCGCACCGCCGACCTGACCACCGGCCTGCCGGGACATCGAGTCGCCCCAGCCGCGCAGGCGCGGGAGCAGGTACTCCAGCTGCGCCAGCTCGACCTGCGCCTTGCCCTCCCGGGACTTGGCGTGCTGGGCGAAGATGTCGAGGATCAGTGCGGTCCGGTCGATGACCTTGACGCGGACGATGTCCTCCAGCGCGCGGCGCTGCGACGGTGCGAGGTCGCCGTCGACGACCACGGTGTCCGCACCGACGGCTGCGACGAGCGTGGCCAGCTCGGCGGCCTTGCCCGATCCGAGGTACGTGCCCGGGTCCGGCTTCTGCCGGCGCTGGAGCAGCCCGTCGAGCACCTGCGAGCCCGCGGTCTCGGCGAGCTGCGCGAGCTCACGCAACGAGATCTCGGCGTCGGTGACGGTGCCGGAGCCCCAGACTCCGACGAGGACGACCTTCTCCAGGCGCAGCTGGCGGTACTCGACCTCGGTGACGTCCTCGAGCTCGGTGGACAGGCCCGCGACCCGGCGCAGCGACGTGCGCTCCTCGAGCTCGAGCTGGTCCCCGTCGTAGGACGAGTGCACGGTGCCGCCGGCGTGCAGCGTGGTCCCTGCCCTGGCGAGCACACGGGCCACGACGTCGTCGGCCACCTCCTGCGCGGAGCGCGTGGGCGGGGCGTCCTCGGTCTGGCTGGTGGTGTGCTGCGGGTCGGTCAAGGGGTTCCTCGTCTCGTCGGGTGCCCCCCAGGGTCCCACGGGGTGCCGACAGCGCACGAGGCATTTCGCTGCGGGCCGAGCGCGCTCGCGTGGGTATCGTCGGCGCCGTGAGCGAGCAGGACCACTACTTCACCGCACAGCCGGCCTCCCCCGACGAGCGCCGGCTGCTGCGCGTCCACCTGGCGGGCCGGGAGGTCGAGGTCGAGACGGCCGGCGGGATCTTCTCCCCCGACCACGTCGACCTGGGCACGCGGGTGCTCCTCGACCACGTCCCCGCGCCGCCGACGGGCGGGGACCTGCTCGACCTCGGCTGCGGGTGGGGACCGATCGCGCTCACGCTGGCGCTGGAGTCCCCCGCCGCGCGGGTGTGGGCGGTCGACGTCAACGAGCGGGCGCTCGACCTGACGCGCCGCAACGCCGAACGCCTGGGCGCGACGAACCTGCGTGCCGTGCGTCCCGACGAGGTCCCCGACGACGTGCGCTTCGCGGCGATCTGGTCCAACCCGCCGATCCGCGTCGGGAAGGTCGCGCTGCACGCGATGCTGACGCACTGGCTCGGTCGTCGCGCCCCCGGCGGCGAGGCGCACCTCGTCGTCGGCAAGAACCTGGGCGCCGACTCCCTGCAGCGGTGGATCGCCACCGAGCTCGGCGTCGCCGTCGACCGCACCGCGAGCGCCAAGGGGTTCCGCGTGCTCGTCGTGCACGACCGATGAGCGACTGGCGGGAGCTGCGCACCACCACCTGGAGCATGGTCGCGCTGATCTTCATGGTCGCGTTCGAGTCGCTGGCCGTGACGACCGTGATGCCGACCGTCTCGGATGCGCTCGACGGGGCCTCGCTGTACGCGTTCGCGTTCGCGGGGCCGCTGGCGACGGGGGTCGTGGGCATGGTGCTGGCCGGCCCGTGGAGCGACCGCAGCGGACCGCGGACGCCGCTGCTGGTGGCCGTCGGGCTGTTCACCGCGGGCATCCTCGTGGCCGGCGCCGCGCCGTCGATGGGCGTGCTCGTCGGGGGTCGGCTGCTCCAGGGGTTCGGCGGCGGGGCCATGACGGTCGCGCTGTACGTCGTCGTGGCCCGGCTCTACCCGGCGATGCTGCACCCGCGGGTGTTCGCGTGGTTCGCGGCGGCGTGGATCATCCCGTCGCTGGTCGGGCCGGCGGGCGCGGGAGCCGTCGCGCAGCACGCGGGGTGGCGCTGGGTGTTCCTCGGGGTCGCGCTGCTGGTGATCCCGACGACGCTGATGCTGGTCCCGGCGCTGCGCCGGATCGGGCCACCCGAGACCGCCGGTGAGGCGGCGCCGCGCGGCCGGCTCGCCTGGGCCGCTCTCGCCGCCGCGGCCGTCCTCGGGCTCAACCTCGCCGCGCAGGTGCCGCTGCCGTGGTCGGTGGTCGTCGCCGTCGGCACCGGTGTGGGCGCCCTCGTCGCGCTGCGCGCCGTGGTCCCCGCCGGCACCATGCGCGCGGCGCGCGGCCTGCCGAGCGTCATCGCGACCCGCGGTCTGGTGTCCGGCGCGTTCCTGGGGGCCGAGGTGTACCTGCCGTACCTGCTCACCGAGCGGTACGCGTTCTCGCCGACGACCGCGGGGATCGCGCTCACGTTCGCGGGTGTCGCCTGGGCCGGGACCTCGTGGCTGCAGGGACGCCTCGGGGACCGGCTGCCGTCCCGCACGGCGGTCGTCGTCGGCTCTCTCCTGGTGGTCGTCTCCGTCTCCGGGGTGCTGGTCACCGCGGCGGTCCACCTGCCGCCCACGGTCGCGATCGCTTCCTGGATGCTGGCGGGGGCCGGGATGGGTCTCGTGTACTCCCGGTTGACGGTGCTCGTGCTCGCCTACTCGGGCCCCGGGACGCAGGGCGTGAACAGCTCCGCGCTGTCGATCGCGGACTCGATCGGCGCGGCCCTCGCCCTGGCCCTCACCGCGCTCGCCTTCGCCGCGGCGGACAGCGACGCGGACGCTCCGTTCACCGCCGCGCTGGCGGTCGCCGCGGCGTTCGCCGTGGGCGCCGCGCTGGTGGGGCCGCGCGTGGGGGCCGGCCGCCCTCAGGCGGACGACTCGACCGACGACGCCGAGTCGAGCGCGCTGCGCAGCTGAGCGAGCGTCGGCACGCCCGTCGCGCGACGAACCACGTCACCGCGGGCGTCCAGCACGAGGACCGTGGGCGTGACGTCGATGGCGAGCCGCTCGCCGAGCGCCAGGTGGTCGGCGATGTCGAGGTCCGCGTACGCGACCCCGTCGGCCGTCGCGACGGCCCGCTCGACGACGTAGCGGGTCGACCGGCACGGTGCGCAGAAGGTGCTGGAGAACTGCACGACCGTGGCGCGTGCGCCGAGCGGCACGCCCAGGTCCGCCGGGGTCAGACGCACCACGATCAGTGCCCGGCGACCAGGGCGGTGAGGTCGACGTCGGCCGCGGCCACGAGGACGGCGGGTCCGGCGAGCTCGACGTGCCCGTCCGCCAGCACGCTCACGCGGACGGTCCCCCCGGGCACGTCGACCAGCCAGACGTCGGGCGCTCCCGCGCCGGCCCAGGTGCGGACCGCCAGGGCCGCCGCGCACGCACCCGTCCCGCACGACCGGGTCTCCCCGACGCCCCGCTCGTGCACGCGCATCCGCACGCGACCGACGAGCGACCCGTCCGGAGCCTCGTGCTCCCCCAGCGGCACGACGAGCTCGACGTTGGTGCCGTGCGGCGGCACCGGCGTGACCTGCGGCGCCGTGGTGAGGTCCGCTGCGGCCAGCTCGTCCTCGTCGCCGAGGGCGAGCACCACGTGCGGGTTGCCGACGTCCACGCTCAGTCCCGCGCGGGCGACGTCGAGCCCGGAGACGAGGACCTCCGCGTCGGCGCCGTCACGCACCGCCTGCGACCCGCCGGGCAGGTACCAGCGGCCCATGTCGACGGCGTACCAGACGTCGTCGCCGACGCCCGTCGGCACGGGCACCCGGCGGACGCGTCGGACTCCCGCCCGCGTCCCGAGCGCGAGCTCGCCGTCGGCCGCGTCCCACAGCCCGAGGCGCTCCAGGTAGGCGGCGAACACCCTGACCCCGTTGCCGCACATCTCCGCGACCGAGCCGTCGGCGTTGCGGTAGTCCATGAACCAGTGCGCGTCGGGGTCCTCGGCCAGCGCCGCAACGCCCTCGGGCACGTGCTCGCTGGCGACGACCCGGATGACGCCGTCCGCACCGACCCCGGCACGCCGGTCGGCGAGCCCTCGGACCAGGACCGGCGACAGCTCGACGAGCGCGTCGCGGTCGTCGAGCAGCACGAAGTCGTTCTGCGTGCCGTGACCCTTGGTCACGTGCAGCGTCGGGGCGGCCACCACGGTCATGAGCCCAGGCTACGTCGTGGCGTCGGGTCGTCGGTGGCGAGGCCCAGGTCACCGGCGTCCGCGGCGGCGACGAGCGCGAGCGCCCGCTCGACGAGGTCCGGGTCCTGGGCGTCGAGCCAGTGCACACGCGGGTCCCGGCCGAACCAGCCCATCTGCTTGCGCGCGAGGCGACGGGTCCCCGCGGCGACCGCGGCACGCGCCTCGTCCTCGGTCAGCTCGCCGTCGAGCATCGCCAGCACCTCGGCGTAGCCCACGGCCCGTGACGCCGTCCGACCCAGCCCGTGCGCGCGCAGGTGCTCGACCTCCTCGACGAGCCCGCGCGACCACATCCGATCGACGCGCTGGATGATCCGCGTGTCGAGGACCGCGCGGTCGCAGTCCAGCCCGAGCTGGACCGCCGGCACCTCGTAGACGTGCTGCGGGAGGCTCGCGGAGTACGGCCGTCCGGTGATCTCGATGACCTCCAGCGCGCGGACGATGCGACGGGCGTTGCGCGGGCCGATCCCGCCGGCCGCCACCGGGTCTGCCGCCGCGAGTTCGGCGTGCAGCGCGCGGGCGCCCTCCGCCTCGACGCGCGCCTCGAGGCGCGCCCGGACGTCGGCGTCGGTCCCGGGGAACTCCATGTGGTCGAGCAGCGCCCGGACGTACAGACCCGAGCCCCCGACCGCCATGGAGCGGTTGCCGCGGCCCTCGATCTCGCCCAGTGCCGTGCGGGCGCGTGCCTGGTAGTCGGCCACCGACGCGTCCTGGTGCACGTCCAGGACGTCCAGGAGGTGGTGCGGGACGCCCTGGCGCTCGTCGGGCGTGAGCTTGGCGGTACCGATGTCCATGCCCCGGTAGAGCTGCATGGCGTCGGCGTTCACGACCTCGCCGCCCAGGGCGTGCGAGAGCGCGAGCCCGAGGTCGGACTTGCCCGTCGCCGTCGGCCCGACGAGCGCGACCACGAGGGCCATCGGCGTCAGTCCAGGGTGGGTCGGGCGGGGTCCGTGTACGCGATCGGCACCTCGGGCGGCGCAGGGGCGACCGGGACGGTCGGGACCGCGTCGGGGTACTTCTCGTCGAGCCCCGCGAAGAACCGCAGCGCGCTGGCGATGCCGACGGTCAGGTGCAGGTCCAGCTGCTCGTCGGTGAGGCCGTGCTCGTAGTCGACCGTGTGCTCGGTGTAGACGGCGACCTGCTCGGCCTCGATCCGCACGAAGATCTTGGGCCAGACCATCGTCTCGGACCACGCGTTCGCGCCCAGGAGCACGTTGCCGAACTCGGTGCCGGGCACCTGGCGCGCCCAGCGGCCACGGACCTGCAGGTACTCCTTGGCGCGGCCCAGGGTGATGAACCAGAACGGGTGACCGTCCCAGCGGCCCACCAGGTCGCCGTCCTTGTCGGTGCCGTAGACCGACCCGCGGGCGTCGAGCCGCTCGGCCACCCGCGCGGTCGACAGGGGCGGCAGGGTGGTGGGCTCGTGCTCGGCGGATGACATCGGGACCTCGGCGTGTCGGGGACGGACAGCGAGAGACCCTACCGGGCGTCCCAGAGGAGCACCGCGTGCTGCGCCCCGAGCTCCGTCGACTCCGCGAGCACCCGCGACCGGACGGGGCGGTCGCCGGCCGCGCCCAGGAGCACCTGCCACGGCGCCCAGCCCCGGACGGCCAGCTCGGCAGCGAGGTCGGCGTCGTCGGCCGCGAGCCGCGTCCTGGCCTCGGGCCCGGCGTCGGTGAGGTCGGCCAGCACGCGCGCGTCGTGGTCGGGTGCGCGCGGGTCGTCCGCGAGGGGTGCGTCGGGGCCGTGCCGCCCGCTGCCCGAACCGACGACGACCAGCCCGGTCGGCGCGTCGCGCACGAGCTCGCGGCCGAGGGCGGCGAGCGCCTCGGGGCTCTGCCGACCGGTCACCTCCACGACCCGCAGCCGCGTGTGCCCGCGCGCCCGCGCGAGCAGGTGCAGACCGACGGCGCTCGGGACCGACGGGACGTCCTGGCCGTCCCCGCCGAGCTCGACGGGGTCGACCGGCCACCAGAGCAGGTCGTCGGGCACACCGGCGGCGCCGAGCGAGGGTCGGACCGTCCCCGTGAGCTCGCGCGGGACCGGGCCGGGCGCCACGACGACGATCGTCGCGACGTCGGCCCCGACCACCTCGGCGACCGCGTCGACGGCCGCCGTGCGGAGCCCGACGAGCGCGTCCGCCCCACCTGCGACGCCAGGAACCAGCAGCGCGGTGTCCGGGACGAGGGCAGCGGCGACGAGCATCCCCCGAACCTACGGGAGACCTCCGCCACCCGAATGACGGCACCCCGGTGTGGCCGACCGCCGGTACTGTCGTGCGCATGGGGTCGTTCGGGGATCGCGCACGGCGCTGGTGGCAAGGGCGTCCTGGGCCCGCGGCTGCCTCGGACGCGGACGCGGACCTCGAGCCCGCCGACGACGAGCTGCACGACCGCGTCGCGGAGCTGCTGGCCCGCGAGCTGGGCGTCGCCGAGCCCGCCGCGGACCTGCCGTCCGACGTGACACCGGCCCGGATCGCCGCGTGGATGACCAACAACCAGTTCAGCTACTTCGTGGACAACGACGGTGACCTGGGTGGCCTGTGGCGCGGGCGGCTCTTCTACTTCTTCCTCTTCGGGGAGAAGTCGGAGATCCTGCAGGTGCGCGGCCAGTGGCACCGGGAGGTGGCGATCGAGCGGCTCGAGGAGGTGCTCGACGTCTGCAACGAGTGGAACGCGGACCGGATCTGGCCCAAGGCGTACGTCCGCGTCCGGGACAACGGTCGCGTGCACGTCGTCTCCGAGGTGGCGACGGACCTCGAGCACGGCGCCACGGACGCCCAGCTGAGCCAGATGCTCTTCTGCGGCCTGTCCACCGGCAGCATGTTCTTCGACGCGCTCGACGAGCGGTACCCGGACCCGGCGGGGGTGGCCCCGTGAGCGGGCCGGAGGGCGTGGTCGCCCGCAGGCCCGCGAACGAGGTGGGCTCATGAGCGGGCCCGGCTGGCTGCTGCGGGTGCTCGGCGGGCTGCCGAAGCCCACCAAGCGACCCACGCCCGACGACGAGCCGCCCGGTCCCCTGACCCGGGAGCGGATCGCGGACTACCTCGTCGCGCGCGGCTACCGCTTCGTGGTCGACGACGACGGCGACCTCACGGGGACGTGGGACGGGAGCCGCTTCTGGTTCCTGCTCCTCGGCGAGCAGCAGGAGATCCTCCAGGTCCGCGGCCGGTGGCACCGGAGCCTGCAGCTCGACCAGCGCGAGGTCGCGTCGCTGGCGGTCAACGACTGGAACCGCGAGCGCATCTGGCCCAAGGCGTACCTGCGCGAGGAGGAGGGTGTGCTCGCCCTCTACAGCGAGGTGTCGGCCGACTTCGAGCCCGGGGTGACGGAGCCGCAGCTCGCGCAGCTGCTCGCGTGCGGGCTGGGCACGGGCGTGCAGATGTTCTCGTCGCTCGAGGCCGTCCTCCCGCGTGACGACGTGACGCCGCCGGACGTGCCGGACAACTGAGCGGTCAGCGCCGCGCGAACGTCGGCAGACCGAGCACGACGGGTCCGGCCGGGCCGCCGGTGCCGCAGGCCTCGCCGGCGCCACCGTGGCTGTGCTCGTCCTGGCTGCTCTGGCGCCGGTCCCACGCGTCGCCGGCGGCCGTGCGTCGCACGGCGAACGTGCCGCCCGTCAGCGCGGAGTCGGCCACGAGGTGGTACGGCGCGGCGTGCGTGACGGTCACGGACACCAGGTCGCCCGGGCGGGGGACGTCGACGTCCCCGTCGGGCAGGGCGAGGTGCACCAGCCGGTTGTCGGCAGCGCGCCCGGTGACGCGGTGCGTCGCACCGTCCTTGCGGCCCTCCGTCTCGGCGACCAGCACCTCCACGGTCCGGCCGATCTGGGCCTGGTTCTCCTCGTGCGCGATGCGGTCCTGCAGGGCGGTCAGCCGCAGGAAGCGCTCCTGGACCACCGCTTTGGGGATCTCGTCGGTCAGGTCGAACGCCGGGGTCCCCGGGCGCGGCGAGTACTGGAACGTGAACGCGGAGGAGAACCGCGAGGCCTCGACGACCCGCAGGGTCTCGGCGAAGTCCTCCTCGGTCTCCCCGGGGAAGCCGACGATGATGTCGGTGGTGATCGCCGCGTCCGGCATCGCGGCCCGCACGCGGTCGAGGATGCCCAGGAACTTCTCCGACCGGTACGAGCGGCGCATGGCCCGCAGGATGCGGTCCGAGCCTGACTGCAGCGGCATGTGCAGCTGAGGCATGACCGTCGGGGTCTGGGCCATCGCCTCGATGACGTCGTCGGTGAACGCGGCCGGGTGCGGGGACGTGAAGCGCACCCGCTCGAGGCCCTCGATCGCGCCGACGGCCCGCAGCAGCCGCGCGAACGCGCCGCGGTCACCGAACTCGACGCCGTAGGAGTTCACGTTCTGGCCCAGCAGGGTGACCTCGATGGCGCCCTGCGACACGAGCGCCTCGACCTCCGCGAGGATCTCCCCCGGCCGGCGGTCGCGCTCCTTGCCGCGCAGGTGCGGGACGATGCAGAAGGTGCACGTGTTGTTGCAGCCGACGCTGATGGACACCCAGCCGGCGTAGACCGACTCGCGCCGCGTGGGCAGCGTGCTGGGGAAGACCTTCAGCGACTCCTCGATCTCGACCTGGGCCGCCGCGTTGTGCCGCGCGCGCTCCAGCAGGACCGGCAGGACGTCGAGGTTGTGCGTGCCGAACACGACGTCGACCCACGGCGCCCGCTCGACGATGCCCGCGCGGTCCTTCTGCGCGAGGCAGCCGCCGACCGCGATCTGCATCCCGGGCCGTGCGCGCTTGGAGGCGGCGAGCCGGCCGAGGTTGCCGTAGAGCTTGTCGGCCGCGTTCTCGCGGACCGCGCACGTGTTGATGACGATGACGTCCGCGTCCTCCGCCGCAGCCTGCACCGGGCTCGCCGCGACGTACCCGGCCTGCTCCAGCATGCCGGCCATGTGCTCGGAGTCGTGCACGTTCATCTGGCACCCGAGGGTCTTGACCAGATAGGTGCGCGCAGCGCCGTCGCGCTCAGGTGTCGAGGCGTCGGGCAGCAGGGCGGGCAGGGTCGTGGACATCACCGACAAGGGTACGGCCGCTCTTCCTGAGTCCCTCACCTGGGGGCTTGCTTGACGGTGACGTTGCCGAACCGTGACCGTCATCGCTCGCCAGATCGGGCAAACCCCCCGTAGGTTCATCCAATGGTGGACACCTCAGCCGCACCGCCCGCCCCGACCGACCAGACGTCCGACGCCCTCGTGGAGCTCCGCGGCGTCGACAAGCACTTCGGTGCGCTGCACGTGCTCCAGAACATCGACCTCACCGTGAGTCGCGGCGAGGTCGTGGTGATCATCGGCCCGTCCGGAAGCGGGAAGTCGACGCTCTGCCGCACGATCAACCGGCTGGAGACCATCGACTCCGGCACCATCGTCCTCGACGGCGTGCCGCTGCCGGAGGAGGGTCGCGCGCTCGCCCGGCTCCGGGCGGACGTCGGGATGGTGTTCCAGTCGTTCAACCTCTTCGCGCACAAGACCGTCCTGGAGAACGTCACGCTGGGTCAGGTCAAGGCCAAGGGCGTCAAGCCGGCCAAGGCCAAGGAGATCGCGCTCGCCCTGCTCGACCGCGTGGGCGTGCGGAACCAGGCCGACAAGCTCCCCGCCCAGCTCTCCGGCGGTCAGCAGCAGCGCGTCGCCATCGCCCGCGCGCTCGCGATGCAGCCGAAGGTCATGCTCTTCGACGAGCCCACCTCGGCCCTCGACCCCGAGATGATCAACGAGGTGCTCGACGTCATGGTCGGCCTCGCCCGCGACGGCATGACGATGATCGTCGTCACCCACGAGATGGGCTTCGCCCGCCGGGCCGCGAACCGTGTCGTCTTCATGGACGGCGGCCAGATCGTCGAGGAAGCCGACCCGGAGACGTTCTTCACCGCTCCCAAGAGCCACCGCGCCCAGGACTTCCTCTCGAAGATCCTCACCCACTGACACGCCCCACTCAGACCGAACCGACACTGCACACCACACGAAGGGGACGAACGATGCGTAGAGGACGACTGGTACTGGCTCTCGCGGCAGCGGCCACGCTGACGCTCGCCGGCTGTTCGAGCGGCGACGGCGGAGACGACACCGACGCCGGCGCGACGAGCGAGGCGACGGAGGAGACCGGCGGCGCCGAGGGCACCATCAAGATCGGCATCAAGTTCGACCAGCCCGGACTGGGCTACCAGGACGGCAGCGAGTACACCGGGTTCGACGTCGACGTCGCGAAGTTCGTGGCCGGCGAGCTGGGCTACGGCGAGGACCAGATCGAGTGGGTCCAGGCACCCTCCGCGCAGCGCGAGACGCTGCTGCAGAACGGCCAGGTCGACATGATCTTCGCCACCTACTCGATCACCGACAAGCGCAAGGAGGTCGTCTCCTTCGGCGGCCCCTACTTCGTCGCCGGCCAGGACCTCCTGGTCGCCGCGGACGACGACTCGATCAGCGGCCCGGAGGACCTCGAGGGCAAGAACCTCTGCTCCGTCACGGGGTCCACGTCCGCGCAGCGCATCAAGGACGAGTACGCCGCCGGCACCAACCTGCTCGAGCAGCCCGGGTACGCCGAGTGCGTCACCGCCCTGACGGCAGGGACGGTCGACGCGGTCACGACGGACGACATCATCCTCGCCGGCCTCGCGGCCGTGCCCGCCAACGAGGGCAAGGTCAAGGTCGTCGGCAACCCGTTCTCCGAGGAGAACTACGGCGTCGGCATCCCGATGGACAGCGACAAGTGTGAGGCCATCAACGAGGCCATCACCAAGATGATCGACGACGGCACCTGGCAGGAGCTGCTCGACAAGAACGTCGGCGCCTCCGGGTACAAGGCGAACGAGGACCTCAACCCTCCGACGCCCGCCGCCTGCGCCTGACCCGCTGAGGGACCGGGGGCTCGCGCGTCACGCGCGGGCCCCCGGTCACCCGGAGAGCCCCCCGAGAGCAAGGAGCGTCGGTGGACGACGGCTTCCTCCAGCAGTTCACCTCACTGTTCAGCGAGTTCGACGTACTCGCCGCGTTCTGGGTCAACATCCAGCTGACGTTCTACTCAGCGATCCTCGCGCTGATCATCGGCACCCTCCTGGCGACCATGCGGATCTCCCCCGTGCCGAGCCTGCGCTGGGCCGGCTCGACCTACGTCACGCTCCTGCGCAACACCCCGCTGACGATCATCATGGTGTTCTGCGTGCTCGGGCTCTGGGGGCAGCTCGGCATCACGCTCTCCCCCGACTTCACGACGAACTTCTTCCGCCTCGCCGTGCTCGCACTGTCCGTCTACCATGCCGCGTTCGTGTGCGAGGCTCTGCGGTCCGGCGTGAACACGGTTCCCGTGGGCCAGGCCGAGGCGGCCCGCGCGATCGGGCTGTCGTTCTGGCCCGCGGCGCGGCTGATCATCCTGCCGCAGGCGTTTCGCGGCTCCGTCGCCCCGCTCGGCAACGTGCTCATCGCGCTCACCAAGAACTCGACCGTCGCGTCGGCCGCGGGCGTCGCCGAGGCGTCCGGCCTGATGAAGACCATGATCGAGTTCCGCCCCGACGTGATCCTCGCGATCTTCCTCACGTTCGCCCTCGGCTTCGTCATCATCGTCGTGCCCGTCGGCCTGGCGACCACAGCGCTCTCCCGACGACTGGCGGTGGCCCGATGAGCACCCTGTTCGACGTCCCCGGCCCGGTCGCTCGGCGCCGCATGGTGTGGGCCAACATCGGCGCGACCATCATCGTGATCGGCATCGCCGTGTGGGTGCTCGCGCGCCTCGGCGCCAAGGGCCAGCTCGACCCCGACCTGTGGACGCCGTTCCTCACGGCCAACCCGTGGACCAATTACCTCATCCCGGGCCTGATCGACACCCTGACTGCCGCCGGCATCTCGATCGTCACGGCCGCCGTCTTCGGCTTCTTCTTCGGGCTCGGTCGGCTCTCCACGTCGAAGACCGTCCGGTCGATCAGCGGCACGATCGTCGAGTTCTTCCGCGCCGTCCCCGTGCTGCTCATGATGATCTTCTTCTACCTCGGCCTCGGGCAGCTGCGCATTCTCGAGCCGTCCGACGTGCCCCTCGTCGCCGTCGTCCTGGGGCTGACGTTCTACAACGGGTCGGTGTTCGCCGAGCTCGTCCGTTCCGGCGTGCACGGCCTGCCGCGCGGGCAACGCGAGGCCGCGCTGGCCGTCGGGCTGCGGGACGGACAGTCGCTGCGGCTCGTCGAGGTCCCGCAGGCTCTCATCGCGATGCTGCCGGCGATCGCCAGCCAGCTCGTCGTCATCCTCAAGGACACCGCGCTGGGAGTCATCATCACCTACCCCGAGCTGCTGGACGCGGCGCGCCGGTTCGGCTCCGGCAACGGCAACATCCTCCAGGCGCTGGTCGTCGCGGCACTGATCTTCATCGTCATCAACTACGGGCTGACCCGGCTGGCCGACGTGCTGGCCGGACGCGTCGGCAAGCGGACCGCCGGCAAGCCTCGCGCCGAGGCACCGAGCCTGGTGGTCGCGACCGGGAACGACTGAGTCTCAGCCGGCGGTCGCGCTCGCGCGCATCTCGCGGACGACGGTCACGGTGATCTCGCCCGGGTACGCCAGGTCGGCCTCGATGTGCCGGGCGATCGCGACCGCCAGCTGCGGCAGCGCGAAGTCGTCGACCTCGGACGGCTCGACGATGACACGGACCTCGCGGCCCGCGGACATGGCCAGCGCGCGCCGCACCCCGGCGTGCGCGGCGACGAGCTGCTCGAGCTTGTCGATGCGTTCGACGTACTGGCCCAGCTCCTCACGGCGCGCCCCGGGACGGGATGCCGAGATCGCGTCCGCGACCTGCACGAGCACGGCCTCGACCGTCTCGGGTGGCACCTCGTCGTGGTGCGCGGCGATGGCGTTCACGATCGCCGCGGACTCCCCGTGCCGACGCGCCAGGTCGGCGCCGAGCTTGGCGTGCGTGCCGGGCAGCTCCGCGGTCAGGGCCTTGCCGAGGTCGTGCAGGAACGCCCCCCGGCGGGCGACCTCCACGTCCGCGCCGATCTCCGCAGCAAGGGTGGCGGCCAGCTGTGCGGTCTCCACCAGGTGCTCCAGCACGTTCTGCCCGTACGACGTGCGCAGCCGCAGCCGCCCCAGCGTGCGCACGAGCGTCGGGTGCAACCCGCTCACGCCGGCACGCTCGGCGGCGTCGTGCCCGGCGGAGTCCGTGCGCTCCTCCGCTCCGGCCAGCGCCTCGGCGTAGGCCTGCTCGATCCGCTGCGGGTGGATCCGACCGTCCGCCATGAGGGCCTCGAGCGCGACCTGGGCGACCTCACGGCGCTCGGTGTCGAAGCAGGAGAGGACCACCGCGTCGGGCTGGTCGTCGACGAGGACGTTCACGCCGGTCAGCGCCTCGAAGGACCGGATGTTGCGGCCCTCCTTGCCGATGATCCGGCCCTTCATCTCGTCGGACGGGAGCGGCAGGACAGTGAGCGGCGACTGCGTGCTCGTCGGGACGGCGAGCCGCTGGACGGCCGTGGTGACGATGCGCCGCGCCCGGGCGTCAGCGGTGCGGCGGGCCTGCGCCTCGGCACGGCGGACCTGCGCGGCGGCGTCGTTCTGCGCCTGCTCGACGAGTCGACGGGTGAGCTCGGCGCGGGCGTCGTCGGCGGTGAGCCCGGTGACCGCCTCGAGCTCGGCGAGCGCAGCCCGTTCCGCGGTCGCCGCCCGGGCTGCTGCCGCGCGCTCCGACTCCTCCAGGGCTCGCGCGCTCGCTCGGCGCGCCTCCGCGGCCGCCTCGGCGTCCGCGCGGGCGCGTCGCTCGAGCTCGTCGATCTCGATCCGTTCGGTCGCGACGGACTGCTCGCGCTCCGTCAGCCGCTTCTCGCGCCGCTCGACGTCGTCGCGCATGGCGCGCGCCGCGTCCTTGATGGAGGCGACGTCCGCCTCCGCGCGGGACCGTTGCAGACCGGCTTCCCGGCGGGCGACGAGGACGAGCACGAGGGCCACGAGGCAGGCGCCGAGCAGCCCGACGATCGTGCCGATGGCGCCTGCGTCCACATCGTCCTCCTGGTCAGACCGCACGTCGCGCAGCCGTACGGGTGCGCGGGTAGCCGCCATTGTCGCGCACACCTACCACCGTTCGGGTACGTGGCGGCCCGAGGCGCGACCGGTGTGTCCTGACCCGTCCGAAAGGTCACGGTGTCCCGTCGTCGAACCCGTCCAGGTCGGTGTCGGCCGCCGAGTCCTGCGCTGCGAGCTCCTCGCGCACGAGCCGCGCCACGAGCCCTGGCGGGTACCCGCGGCGCCCGAGCGCCGCGAACGTCCGCCGCGACCGGGTCTGCGCGTCCAGCCCGGAGGTCGAGGCGAGCTTGCGCCGTACGAGGACCCGCGCCGCCGACTCCTCGTCGTCGGCGTCGACCTGGGCGAGCGCGTCACCGGCCAGCTCGTCGTCGATCCCGCGGCGGCGCAGCTCGACGGCGATCGCGCGTCGTGACAGCCCGCGCTCCGCGTGCCGCGTCCGGACGACCATCCGGGCGTACTCGGCGTCGTCGATCAGCCCGACCTCGGTGAAGCGGTCGAGCACGCGCTCCGCGACCTCGTCGGGAACGTCCTTGCGGGCCATCGCCTCGGCGAGCTGCGACCGGCTGCGCGGCGAGGAGGTCAGGAGCCGGAGCGCGATCGCCCGCGCCACGGACTCCTGGTCAGGCTCGGCGTCCTGTGCTGCCGCGCCCGTCGAGGGCGGTTCGGTGCCGAACCGCCCCCGACGTCGGGTACTGCTGGTCATCCGACTGCTCAGAAGTCCACAGCCGGCACGGGGTCGGCCGGTGCGTCGACCCGTGCTCCGATGCCGAGCTTCTCCTTGATCTTCTTGTCCAGCTCGATGGCCAGGTCGGGGTTGTCCCGCAGGAAGCCACGGGCGTTCTCCTTGCCCTGGCCCAGCTGGTCGCCCTCGTACGTGTACCAGGCGCCGGACTTGCGCACGAAGCCGTGCTCCACGCCCATGTCGATGAGGCTGCCCTCGCGGGAGATGCCCACCCCGTAGAGGATGTCGAACTCGGCCTGCTTGAAGGGCGGGGCCATCTTGTTCTTGACGATCTTCACGCGGGTCCGGTTGCCGACGGCCTCCGTCCCCTCCTTGAGCGTCTCGATACGACGGATGTCCAGGCGCACCGACGCGTAGAACTTGAGCGCCTTGCCACCCGTCGTCGTCTCGGGCGAGCCGAACATCACGCCGATCTTCTCGCGGAGCTGGTTGATGAAGATGGCCGTGGTGCCCGACGAGTTGAGCGCACCGGTGATCTTGCGCAACGCCTGGGACATGAGCCGGGCCTGGAGACCGACGTGGCTGTCCCCCATCTCGCCCTCGATCTCCGCCTTGGGCACGAGCGCGGCGACCGAGTCGACGACGATGACGTCGATGGCGCCGGAACGGATCAGCATGTCCATGATCTCGAGCGCCTGCTCACCGGTGTCCGGCTGGGAGACGAGCAGCGCGTCGGTGTCGACGCCCAGCTTCTTGGCGTACTCCGGGTCCAGTGCGTGCTCCGCGTCGATGAAGGCGGCGATGCCGCCGGCCTTCTGCGCGTTGGCGACCGCGTGCAGCGCGAGCGTGGTCTTGCCGGAGGACTCCGGGCCGTAGATCTCCACGACCCGACCGCGCGGCAGCCCGCCGATGCCGAGCGCGACGTCCAGGGCGATGGAGCCGGTGGGGATGACCTCGACCGGGGCGCGGCCGTCGTCCCCGAGCCGCATGATCGACCCCTTGCCGAACTGGCGGTCGATCTGGCTGAGCGCGGCCTCAAGGGCCTTCTCGCGATCCTTCGGTGCGGGCATGTCGACCTCGTCTGTCTCGAGCAGCTGCTGCTGCGGTACGGGGGCTGGTCTTGTTGCGAGCGACGCTATGTCCGACCACCGACATCCCGGCCGCACCGCCCGCGTCCCCGGGACCCGGCGCGTGCCGGAGGGGCTGTGGGCGGGTCAGCCGTGCACCCGCATCCACCACCCTAGCCGAACAGGTGTTCGACGCACGCGACACGCCGAGGCGCCGTCAATGGTCCGGCATCAGCTCGATCTGCTCCCCCGGCTCCACCACGTGCACCTCCACCGACGGCGCGACGCGCGCTGCGGCGTGCGCGAAGGCGGGGCCCGCGCGGTCCATCCAGCCCGGCGGCAGCCGTCGCGACACCGGTGCGTGCAACGTCCCCCAGTGCACCGGCACCGCGGCCCGTGCCCCGACGAGGGCGCACGCGCGAGCCGCCTGGACCGCGTCCATGTGCCCGCCGGACAGCCGCGGACCCCATCCGCCGACGGGCATCAGGGCGAGGTCGATCGGGCCGCCCGCGAGCGCCGGGATGTCCGCCATCGCCGCGAACGGCGCCGTGTCCCCGGCGAACCACACCCGGAACGAGTCGGTCACGACGACGAAGCCGTGCGCCGCGTTCGGCCGGTGCGGCATCGGCCGGTGCACGTGCACGGCCGGCACCAGCCGGAGCCGCACGTCGGAACCCGGCACCTCCCACCACTGCGTGTCCGTGAGCCCGACGGCTGAGCCGACACCGCGGCCGCGCAGCCACCGGGCGTTCGCGGGGGCGCTCAGCACCGGGACGTCGGCCAGCAGGCGCAGCGAGCCGAGCTCGGCGTGGTCGTGGTGCAGGTGCGACAGGAGCACCGCGTCGGCGCCCTTCCAGTGGGCGGCACGAGGGGCGGCGCCCCGGCGGCGCAGCAGGCCGGCGTGCCGGAGCAGCAGCGGGTCGGTGAGCAGGCGGGCGCCGTCGACGTCGAGCACGGTGCTCGCATGACCCAGCCAGCGCAGCCGCAGGGTCATGGCCGCAGACCGGCGCCGTCCGCCCAGCGGACCAGCTGCTCGTGCACCATCTCGGCGCCCACCAGGATCTCGTCGTCGCCGACGAGCTCACGCAGCTCGTCGGCCATCGCCCACCGCGTCGGGTGCAGCAGGAACGCGTGGTTCTGCGCGCCCCCGATGCCGCCGTGCGACCCGACCTGCCCCTCGAACGCGTGCACGTGACCGCTGTCGGTGACGGTCGAGATCAGGAGCAGGTCGCCCGTGTGCGGGAGCCGCGCCGCACGCAGGAGGTCGGCGTGCCCGCGCGGACCGTACGGCAGGAGCGGATCCTCTCCCTCGGGCTCCGCGCCGGCCTGCTCGAGCAGGACCAGGCCGCGCGGACCGATCGCGACGAGGCCACGCTCGGCGGTGTCGACCACCACGACCCCGACACCGGGCCGTGCCGCGAGGCCGGTCACGAGCCCGGGCCAGCGCTCCTGGAAGTCCTCGAGCGTCAACCGGTGCGGCACCTGCGGGAACCAGACCAGCCCGAGGTTCCCCGAGCCGACGGTGACCACGTCGGGCAGGTCCCCCTCCGCGGCGGGCTGCTTGGGGCGGCCCTGGTCGGGGCCGAGGACCGCCGACCCGCGGGAGAGGTTCAGGGCGCTGTTGACCAGGGCGTTGAGCAGCCCCCAGTCCTCGCCGGTGTCGCTCTCGACGCCGTCGGCGGCGGGCTCGGCCATGAGCGCGCGCACCGAGTCGAGCAGCGTCTCGCCCCCGAGCTGCTCGTAGGTGGCACCGAGCGCCTGGCCGTGGTCGGAGACCACGACGATCTCGTACTCCCGGGGCGCGACGGCGATGACACGCTCGAACGTGCCGAGCACGCGGTCCAGGCCCTCGAGCGACCGCAGCGACTCGGGGCGCGTCGGCCCTGCGTGGTGTGCGATCTCGTCGTAGTCGACGAGGTCGACGTAGATCGTGGGTGAGCCGCGCAGGAGCGCCTCCGCCACGAGCGAGGTGTTCAGGTCGCGCAGGAGCACGTTGGTGATCCCGCGGAGCACCACGTACCAGCCGCCGCGGGAGATGCGCGGCTGGACGGCGCGGATCCGCTGGCGGTGCGCCTGGTAGAGCTCCTTGAACATCTCTCCCACGGACACGCTCACGGCACGGGCCAGCACGAACGGGCTCGCGAAGAAGCGCACGTACGCCGGGCCCGGACCGAGGCCCCCGTCGGGACCCTTGGTGCGCGACCTGCTCATGACCACGAAGCTCGTGGCGGCGTCCCCGGAGAACATCGTCGAGACGGCCGTCCCGCCGCCCGCGAGCAGCCCCTTGCCCGTGGTCAGGCGCTGCTCGACGAGCGCGGCGTCCTCGGGGTGGTTGGTCACGACGAGCCGGCCGAGGTCCCGGTCCCACCAGCGGAACGCGGGGATCTGGGACGAGTCGCCGTGCAGGAGGCCGGCCTGGCTGGCGGGCGTCGTCGACGGGATCCGGGCCCACCAGTCCTCGAGCGTGTGGGTGCCCGTGCTCATCCACCGCTGCACGTTGGGCGCCAGCCCTGCCTCGATGGCCTCGCGCAGCACCGGTGCGGCGACGCCGTCCAGCTGCACGACGAGCATCCCCGCGGGACGCGGCTCACCCGCCGACGGCGCGCGGACGCCCTCACGCCGTGCCTGCCGCGCCGCGCGCCGCACGAGGTCGGAGACCACGTAGTCGCTGTTGCTCGAGCCGATCACCCACCGACCGATCGCCATGACGATCGCGGTGAGCACCAGGACACCGAGGACTGACCAGAGGTTGTCCGCGCCGATGCCGGGCACGACGGACAGCGCCAGCCACAGCACCGCCACCTGGGCGAGCAGCCCGAGGCCCAGGGCGAGCGCCGCGCTCCCCCGGCGGGCGAGGAACCGCAGCGGGGCGCGCAGCAGCAGGTCACCGGCTGCCACCACCACGGCGGCGAGCACGATCGCCCACGGGGTGTCGGACCTGACGCCGTCGATGACGGCGACGGCGACCGCGAGACCCACGGTCGTGGTCAGGAGCGTCAGCACCGCCTCGCCGATGTCGCGCAGCGTGGGCATCCAGGACGGTGTGCGAGGTCCGCTCGACGACGTCATCGGTCTTCTTTCCTAGGCCCGTGGGGGCGCGGGGCGGCGGGCGTCGGCACCCCAGCGTGCGTTCTCCGGGATCTCGAGCTCGTCGCAGAGGGCGTGCCACACGGTCCGGGGCTCGACGTTGTCGTCGAGCGCCTGCATGGCGGTGCGCTGGTCGAGGCCTCGCAGCACGAGCTCACGGGTGAGCTCCCTCCCGTGCGCGCTGCCGAGGACCTCGTCCACCAGCAGCCAGAACTCTCGTAGCCTCACGGGGGACAGCCTGCCACCCTCCGGGAGGCGCGGGTGTCGGTCGTGACCTACACAATGGCCGGGTGGTGCTCGAGCGCTTCTCCGACCCGACCAGGAACTGGTTCACGGGGGCGTTCGCCGAGCCCACGACCGCGCAGCTGGGCGCGTGGACCGCGATCGCCGGCGGGGAGCACGCCCTCGTGGTCGCCCCCACGGGCTCCGGCAAGACGCTGGCCGCGTTCCTCTGGGCGCTCGACGGCCTCCTGACGGGCCAGCGGCCCGACGAGCCCGTCGAGCGCTGCCGCGTCGTGTACGTCTCGCCGCTCAAGGCGCTCGCCACGGACGTGGAGCGGAACCTGCGCTCGCCCCTCGTGGGCATCCGGCAGGCCGCGACCCGCCTGGGGCTGGACCTGCCGGACGTCACCGTCGGCATCCGCACCGGCGACACCCCGCCGAACGAGCGCAGGGCCTTCGCGACGAAGCCGCCGGACATCCTCATCACGACGCCGGAGTCGCTCTACCTGGTGCTCACCTCCGGCGCCCGGGCGGGACTGGCGGGGGTCCGCACCGTGATCGTGGACGAGATCCACGCCGTCGCCGGCACCAAGCGCGGCGCCCACCTCGCGGTCTCGCTCGAACGGCTCGACGCCCTGCTCGACCACCCGGGCGGCCCGGGTCCGGCGCAGCGGATCGGGCTGTCCGCCACGGTCCGGCCGGTCGACGCGGTCGCTGCCTTCCTGGGCGGCGCGCGGACCCCGGAGGACCGCGGACGGGCCGTCACGGTCGTCCAGCCGCCGTCGACCAAGAAGATCGTGGTCGACGTCGTCGTGCCGGTGCCGGACCTGTCGGACCTGCGCGGCACCGACGTCACGCCCGACGACCTCGACCTGTCCGGCGCCGCCGCCGGGCAGCTGCCGCGTCCCTCCATCTGGCCGCACGTCGAGGAGCGCGTCGTCGACCTCGTGGCCGAGCACCGGTCCACGCTGGTGTTCACCAACTCGCGGCGTGGCGCGGAGCGGCTGACTGCACGGATGAACGAGGTCTGGGCCGAGCGCTCGGGCGAGGACGTCCCGGACCCGGCGACCCTGCGCGCAGCGGCCGTCCCCGCTCAGTCGGGCACCGCCGTCGGCATCGACACCCGGCACGCGACGACGATCCTGGCGCGGGCGCACCACGGCTCGATGAGCCGCGCGGAGCGCACCCGGACCGAGTCGGAGCTCAAGGCCGGGCAGCTGCCCGCCGTGGTGGCCACCAGCTCCCTCGAGCTCGGCATCGACATGGGGGCCATCGACCTGGTGGTGCAGGTCGGGTCGCCGCCGTCGGTCGCCAGCGGGCTGCAGCGCGTCGGCCGCGCCGGTCACCAGGTGGGCGCCGTGTCCCGCGGGATCGTCTTCCCGACGTTCCGGGGCGAGCTGGTCCCGGCGGCGGTGACCGCGCAGCGCATGCGGGACGGCGCGCTCGAGGCCATGCGGGTCCCGCGCAACCCGCTCGACGTCCTCGCGCAGCAGATCGTGGCGATGGTCGCGGTCGAGGACTGGTCGCTCGACGAGCTCTCGGCCGTCGTCCGGCGCGCGTCCCCGTTCGCCGGGCTCGGCGAGGCGACGCTGCGCGCGGTGCTCGACATGCTGGCCGGCCGCTACCCGAGCGAGGAGTTCGCGGAGCTGCGGCCGCGGATCGTGTGGGACCGGGTACGCGACGTGCTCAGCGGGCGGCCCGGGGCCCTGCGGCTCGCGGTGACCAGCGGCGGCACCATCCCCGACCGCGGCCTCTTCGGCGTCTTCCTGGCCGGCAGCGCGACCACCAGCGACGTCCCGGTCGACGCCGAGCGCTCGGGCGGGACGGTCCGCGGCGGCAAGCGCGTCGGCGAGCTCGACGAGGAGATGGTCTACGAGTCGCGGGTCGGCGACATGTTCACGCTCGGCTCCAGCACGTGGCGCATCGACGACATCACGCCCGACCGCGTCCTGGTGACGCCCGCCCCGGGCGTGCCGGGCCGGCTGCCGTTCTGGAAGGGCGACTCGCCCGGGCGGCCCGCGGAGCTCGGTCAGGCGATGGGTGCCTGGGTGCGCGAGCTCGGCGCACTGTCCGACGACGACGCCCGCGTGCGCGTCGAGGCCGCAGGGCTGGACGCGTGGGCCGCGGACAACCTGCTCGCCTACCTGCGTGAGCAGCGCGAGGCCACCGGCGAGCTGCCCACCGACGTCGTGCTGATGGTCGAGCGGTTCCGCGACGAGCTGGGCGACTGGCGGGTGGTCGTGCACTCGCCGTACGGCGCACGCGTGCACGCCCCGTGGGCCATCGTGATCGGCGCCCGGCTGCGCGAGAAGTACGGCGTCGACGCCGCGACGATGCACTCCGACGACGGGATCGTGCTTCGGCTGCCCGACATGCTCGACGCGGGCGACGGGTCGCTCGTCGACGACCCGTGGGCCGAGTCGACGGGGCCGGGGATCGACCTGGCGGACCTGCTGCTCGACCCCGACGAGGTGCTCGACGCGGTCAAGGCCGAGCTCGGCTCGTCGGCGATGTTCGGTGCGCGGTTCCGCGAGGCGGCGAGCCGCGCCCTGCTGCTCCCCCGCCGCCGGCCGGACCGCCGTCAGCCGCTGTGGCAGCAGAGGCAGCGGTCCGCGCAGCTGTTGTCCGTGGCGTCCGAGTACCCCGACTTCCCGATCCTGCTCGAGGCCGTCCGCGAGTGCCTCCAGGACGACTTCGACACCGAGGCGCTCACCACCCTCATGCGCGACGTCGTGGCCCGCCGGGTCCGCGTCGTCGAGGTCACGACCACCCAGCCGTCCCCCTTCGCGCAGTCCCTGCTGTTCGGGTACACGGCCCAGTTCCTCTACGACGGCGACGCCCCGCTGGCCGAGCGCCGCGCCGCCGCGCTGACGCTCGACCCGACCCTGCTCGCCGAGCTGCTCGGGCAGGGCGGCGAGTCCCAGCTGGCCGACCTGCTCGACCCCGAGGCCGTGGTGCGCACCGAGGCCGAGCTGAGCGGGCGGGCGCCCGAACGGCAGGCCGGCACGCTCGAGCAGCTGGCCGACGCCGTGCGGCGGCACGGCCCGCTCACCGCGGCGGAGGTCGCCGAGCGGACGAAGCCCGAGGTGCGCGACGAGGTCCCCGGCTGGCTGGTCGAGCTCGAGGACGCGCGTCGCCTGATCCGCGTCCGGCTCGGCGGCGTGGCGCCTGAACGGGCCGAGCAGTGGGCCGCGATCGAGGATGCGGGGCGGCTGCGGGACGCGCTGGGGGTGGCGCTGCCCGTCGGCGTGCCGGAGGCCTTCACCGAGGTCGTGCCGGACCCCGTCGGCGACCTCCTGCGCCGGTACGCCCGGACGCACGGGCCGTTCACCGCTGCCCGGGCCGCCGCCCGCTACGGCTGGGGGGTCGCCGTCGTGACCGAGACGCTGCGCCGGCTCGAGGGCCGCGGCGTGCTGGTGCAGGGGCGATTGCGCCCGGACGTGCTCGGCGGCACCGGCGACGAGTTCTGCGACGCCGACGTGCTGCGGACGCTGCGCCGTCGGTCGCTCGCCGCGCTGCGCGCCGATGTGGAGCCGGTCGACCCGCAGGCGCTCGGCGTCTTCCTGCCCCGCTGGCAGGGCGTCCAGCCCGTGGGGCGGTCGGGCCGCAGCTCGGCGACGGGGACCCTGCGTGGAGTCGACGGCGTCGCGCGCGTCGTCGAGCAGCTCGCCGGGGCCGTCATGCCGGCGTCGGCCCTGGAGACCCACGTCCTGCCCGCCCGCGTCGTCGACTACACCCCCGCGATGCTCGACGAGCTGACCGCTGCGGGTGAGGTGGTCTGGGCGGGCCACGGCGCGCTCGCCGGGCACGACGGGCTGGTCTCGGTGCACCCCACCGCGGTCGCGGACCTCACGCTGCGCGCCGCGGACGCCGCTCCGGACACGCCCTTGCACGACGCCCTGCTCGAGGCGCTCGGCGGTGGGGGCGCCTGGTTCCTCGGGGCGTTGACCGACCGCGTGCGCCAGCTGCGCCCGGACGACGCCGCCCCGAGCCAGGCGGACGTGTCGGCGGCGGTGTGGGACCTCGTCTGGTCGGGGCACGTGACCAACGACGGGCTCGCCCCGCTCCGTGCGTGGCTCGGCAGCGGGAGCACCGCGCACCGGACGCGCGCCGCCGCACCGCGCGGCCGCCCGCTGCGCCCACGGCTCGGCCTGCGCGCCGCCGTCCAGCTGGCCGGGGACCCGGGCACGCGGTCGACCGCCCTCGGGCTGAACGGCGCCGCGAGCGGCGGGCGGTGGTCGTTGCTGCCCGGACGTGAGCAGGACCCGACGCTGCGCGCGCACGCCCTGGCCGCCCAGCTGCTCGACCGGCACGGGATCCTGACCCGGGCCGTCGCCCCGGCCGAGGGCATCGGCTCCCGGTTCACGGACGTGTACCGGGTGCTGTCGGCGCTGGAGCAGGGCGGCCAGGTCCGACGCGGCTACTTCGTCGAGCGCCTCGGCGGCTCGCAGTTCGCGCTCCCCGGTGCGGTCGACCGGCTGCGGGTCGACGCCCAGGTGGTCGAGCGGTCCGCCGACCAGGACGGCCCGACCGACCTCCAGGTCGTCGTCCTCGCCGCCACCGACCCGGCGAACCCCTATGGCGCGTCGCTGCCGTGGCCGGTCGCCGGTCCCGACCCGTCGGACGCCGGCGCGGGACGGCACCGGCCCGGTCGGAAGGCGGGTGCCCTGGTAGTGCTCGTCGACGGCGCGCTCGTGCTCTACCTGGAGCGCGGGGGCCGCACCGTGCTGACGTTCACGTCCGACGCGGGGGTCCTCACCGCAGCCGCGGAGGGCCTGGCGACGACCGTGCGGGTCCGGCGCAGCGGCCGGCTCACCATCGTGCGCGTCGACGGCGTGGACGTCCTCGACGGCGCACTGCGCAGCACGCTCGGCACCGCACTGGTCGCCGCGGGCTTCGCGACCACCCCACGAGGCCTGCGCCTGCGGGACCGGCCGTGACGGCGGACGCCGGTGCCTGAGGGCGACGTCCTGAAGCGCACCGCCCACCGGTTCGAGCTGGCGTTCGGCGGCAAGGTCCTCACGCGGTCCGACCTGCGCTGGCCGTCGGCAGCCACGGTCGACCTGGTGGGCCGGACCGTGCTGGAGACCGTCTCCTACGGCAAGCACCTGCTGACCCGGTTCGACCACGGCTGGACGCTGCACACCCACCTGCGGATGGACGGCTACTGGCGGATCTGGCGGACGGGGACGTCGGCGGCCGCGGGGCGTGCGACGAACGTGCGCGCGGTGCTGGCCACCGCCGACTGGACCGCGGTCGGGCACCACCTCGGCATGCTCGACGTCGTCCGCACCCGCGACGAGCGCACGCTCATCGGGCACCTCGGGCCGGACATCCTCGCGGACCCGGTCGACGCCGACGAGATCCTGCGCCGATGGGCGGCACGCGGATCGACGCCCGTCGCCGAGGTGATGCTCGACCAGACCGTCGTCGCCGGGATCGGCACCCTGTTCGCCGCCGAGTCGCTGTTCGCGGAGCAGCTGTGGCCGTGGACACCGGCCGACCAGGTCGACGCGTCCCGGCAGCTCGCCGTCGCACGTCGGCAGATGCGGCGCTCCGTGATCGACGGCCGCTCCCCCGAGCACGTGCACGCCCGGACGCGGCAGCCGTGCCACCGCTGCGGCACGCCGATCGCCGTCGGCCAGGCGCGCCGACCCCCCATGGAGCGGCCGATCTTCTACTGTCCGCGCTGCCAGGCCGCGCGCGACTGACCCCGAGGTCCTGTCGGTCGCGCTCCGGCCGGGCCGCGCCCCACAACGAGCAACGGTCCGCGGACGGGTGTCCACGGACCGTGCAGGAGGACGATCGGACGTCGCTGTCCGTCGTCACGGGCGCTGGGCAGCGACCCGTCGACCGGGACGGAGACGTCCGTCCGGTCATGCGTGGAGGACCGAAGCCCTCCGATCAGCCGATGGCGGCGAGCTCCGACCGCGACCGCGCCCACCCGAGGTCGGCGGCACCGGCCACCGACGCCGCGAGGTCCGCGGGCACCGTGTCGGGGATCAGCAGACCCTCGGCGACAGCGACGCGGTCACTGACCTCGCGCAGGACGAGCGACATCGGGACGTCGAGCGCCTCGCAGATGCTGTTGAGCAGCTCCGACGATGCTTCCTTCTGACCCCGCTCCACCTCGCTCAGGTAGCCGAGCGAGACACGGGCCGCTGACGACACCTCACGCAGGGTGCGCCCCTGGCGCTGTCGCGCGTCCCGCAGCACATCGCCGATCTCTCGACGTAGTACAACCATTCGGGCTCCCCCTCTCGTGTCACGTGCCACATCCACTCCGGGGGCCGGAGTCCGTCGCGGACCCGGAACCACGGAACTCTTCACTTCGGGACTCTTGACCACGGAACCCGCAGAGCCCGGCTGTCCCTTCGCCGGGAGGATTCCACCGTACCTTGCACCGCCGACACGCGAAGGCATGCGTCGTGCCGGAGGTCGAGTGCTCATCACGGTCGTTCCAACGACGCGACCCCTCACAGTGTTCCCGCTCGCGGGACGGTCCACCCACCCTCAGCCGCAGATTCACCCCGATCGGCCCAGGATTTCCACCCCCAGCGCCAGGACGGCGTCCACCGACCGCGCACGGACCTGCCCCCGGTCACCCGTCAGCAGCAGCGACCGCACGCTCGTGCCGTCCGGCGTGCTCACTGCGACGTGCACGGTGCCGGGCGGGTGCCCGTCCTGCGGGTCCGGTCCGGCCACCCCCGTCGTCGCGAGCCCGACGTCCGCTCCCAGCCGCGCCCGGACGCCGCGCGCCATCGCCGTGGCGACGTCGGGATCGACGGCTCCGCGCGCGTCGAGCAGGGCACGGTCCACGTCGAGCAGCGTTCCCTTGAGGTCGGTGGCGTAGGCGACGACCGCACCCCGCAGGACGCTCGACGCCCCGGGCACGTCGACCAGCCTGGCCGAGACGAGGCCGCCGGTCAGCGACTCGGCGACGGCCAGCGACCAGCCCCGGGCGCCGAGCGCCGCGAGGAGGTCCGAGGCGAGGGGCACGTCACAGCCCGGCGGCGGGCGGCCGGCTGGCGGTGCGGCGGATCTGCAGGCCCGTCCGCGCGTAGTCGACGCCGGTCACCACCGTCACCACCAGCGCGGCACCCATGAGGATCGTCGCGACGACCGAGACGACCTGCGGAAGGGTGTCGAGCGGGAGCAGGTACAGGCCGATCGCCACCGACTGCAGCACGGTCTTGAGCTTGCCGCCGCGCGAGGCGGGCAGCACCACGTACCGCAAGAGGAAGAACCGCATCGCCGTGATGCCGAGCTCCCGGACGAGGATGACCACGGTCACCCACCACGCCAGGTCCCCGAGCCAGGACAGCAGCACCAGGGCCGTGCCGATGAGGACCTTGTCCGCGATCGGGTCCAGCATCTTGCCGAGGTCGGTGACCTGCCCCGAGCGGCGGGCGAGCCAGCCGTCCAGACGGTCGGTCGCGGCGGCCACGACGAAGAGCGTGGTCGCGATCAGTCGGCCCGTCGTCGTGTGCCCGCCGTCGGCGAGGAGGGCCCAGGCGAAGAACGGCACCAGCGCGATGCGCAGCACCGTGAGCACGTTCGCCAGGTTCCAGGCGGAGGGTACGGCGTCGACCACCCGGCAAGCCTAGAGGGGCGCAGGAGATGCCCCGTCCACCCCATAGAATCCGCGCGTGACCCAGCACGCGCGCGGCGGCAGACGTTCGCCTGCGGTCATCGCCCTCGCGATCGTCCTGCTCCTCGTCGCGAGCCTTGCGGCGACTGCAGCAGCACTGCGTCCGTGGGACCGCCCGACAGCGGCCGAGCCCACCGTCCTGGGTGCGACCGCGACGGCGAGCGCGACGCCGACGCCCACCCCGACGCCCACCCCGACGGCCGACCCGGACGCGGAGTTCTCGATCGTCGCCGCCGGTGACGTCCTGCCCCACCTTCCGGTCCTCTCGAGCGCCCGCACCGCGGACGGCGGCTACGACTTCGGGCCGCTGCTCGAACCGCTGGACCCCTGGGTCCAGGGCGCCGACCTCGCGCTGTGCCACCTCGAGGTGCCCGTGGCACCCGCGGGCACACCGCCCAGCGGCTACCCCATGTTCGGCACGCCCGCAGCGATCGCGACGGGGCTGCGGGACCAGGGCTGGGACGGGTGCTCGACGGCGTCGAACCACTCCGTCGACCGCGGCTTCGCCGGGGTCACGGCGACGCTCGACGCGCTCGACGCCGCTGGGCTCGGGCACGTCGGGACGGCCCGGAGCGCCGTCGAGCAGTCACAGCCGCAGGTGTACACGCTCGACCGGGCCGGCCGGACGCTCACGGTGGCGCACGTCGCCGCGACCTACGGCACGAACGGGATGCCGATCGACGCGGACAAGCCGTGGTCGGTGGACCGCATCGACGTCCCGACGATGGTCGCGCAGGCGACCGCGGCGCGTGCAGCCGGTGCGGACCTCGTGATCGCGAGCGTCCACTGCTGCGTCGAGTACCGCACCGACCCGACGCCGGAACAGGTCGCCACCGACCAGCAGCTGGCCGACTCCGGGGTGTTCGACCTGGTCATCGGCCACCACGCGCACGTCCCGCAGCCGGTCGTGCGTCTGGAGGGCGGTCCCGACGGCACCGGCATGTGGGTGGCGTACGGGCTCGGCAACTTCCTGTCCAACCAGGACGGCGCCTGCTGTGACCCCGACACCGACTCCGGCCTCCTGCTCACCGCGCACGTGGGGGCCACCGGTGCGTTCCCCGCCGAGGGGATCGCCGCCGGACCCGCGCGGGTGACCGGGGTGGAGTGGACGCCGATCACGGTCGACCGGATCGGCGGGCACCAGGTGCACGCCCTCGTCGACATCCCGGCCGGCGCCGGCTCGCTCAGCGGCGGTCAGGTGGCGGACCGGACGGCCCGCGTGGTCGCCGCTGCCGGGACCGCGGCGCCGCAGCGCACGACCCCGCTGACGACGACCGGCCCGCCGCCCGTCGTGGTCCCCCGCGTCAGCGGGTGATGTCGCCCGGCTGGGCGCTGCCGTACAGCCAGCCCTGCCCGTAGCGCCAGCCGTTGCGGTGCAGGTACTCGGCCTGCTCCTCGTGCTCGATCCCCTCGGCGATGGTCACCATGGCGAGCTCGCGCGCCAGCGCACCCAGCGCACGGGCGACCTTGCCGGCGGTCGGGTCCTCGGGGATGCCGGACGTGAACGACATGTCGAGCTTCACGCCGGCGACGGGCAGGTCCCGCAGGTACGACAACGGCGACACCCCGGTCCCGAAGTCGTCGAGCAGGATCGGGACGCCCGCCGCGGACAGCTGCGTGAGCTCGTGGCGGATCCGGGTGCCGGACGCGACGAGCGACGACTCGGTCAGCTCCACCACGATCCGGCCCGCGGTGAGCCGGTGCCGGGAGATCTCCGAGAGCAGGGTCGTCGCGAACTCGCCGTCCCCGAGCTGGTCGGCGGACACGTTCACCGACACCCACCGGGTCCGGTCGTGGATGGAGGCGACGAACTCGACCACGCGCCGGGCGACCAGCTGACCGAGGGCGACGGACATGCCCGCCTCCTGGATCAGGCTGAGGAACGAGGCGGGCAGCAGCAGCCCGCGGTGCGGGTGCTCCCAGCGCACGAGCGCCTCGTACCCGACCACGCGGGCGTCGGCCAGGTCGACGATCGGCTGGTAGTGGACCACGAGCTGGTCCTCCGCGATCGCGGCGGCGAGCTCCCGGTGCAGGTCCGACGGCGACCCCATGGCCATCGACGCGTCGTAGACCTCGGTCCGTCCGCGACCCGCACCCTTCGCGCGGTAGAGCGCCGCGTCGGCCGCGGCGAGCAGGGCGGGCGCGCCGCCCTCGATCGAGTCCGGGTCCGCCAGGGCGATGCCGATGCTGGCCGCGACGTTGAGCCGCCGACGGCCCACCCGGACCGGCTCCTGCAGCCCGGCGTGGATGGCGGTGGCGACCTCGAACACCGCGCGCGGGCCGTCGAGGTCCTGCACGACCACCACGAACTCGTCGCCGCCGAGCCGCGCCACGGTGCCCCGGCGTGCGGTCGCCGCGCGCAGCACCCCGGCGACGTGCACGAGCACCTCGTCACCGGCGGCGTGGCCGTAGCGGTCGTTGATCTCCTTGAACCCGTCGAGGTCGCACGCCAGGACTGCCACGCGGTCGACGACGCCCGGCTGCTCCAGGACGGACTGGAGGACCTCCTGGAGCAGGGTGCGGTTGGCCAGCCCGGTCAGCGGGTCGTGCATCGCCCGGTGCGTGAGCATCTCCGCCTGGAGCCGCGACTCCGTCGAGTCGCGCACCTGGACGACGAAGTGGTCCGGCGCGCCGGACGGGGTCCGGACCAGCGCCGCGTCGAGCGCCACCCACACCTGGTGGCCGTCGGCCCGCTGGTACCGCTTCTCCAGGGAGAACCGGTGCTGGCCGCCCCCGAGCAGGTGGTCGACCTCCAGGCGTTCGGCGGGCCGGCCCTCGGGGGTGCTGAGGTCCTCCATGCGGTACCCGCGCAGGGCTCCGACGCTGGTGCCCAGCAGCTCGGCGAACGCCGCGTTGGCTTCCACGATCCGCCACTCGACGTCTACGAGCGCCATGCCGATCGGCGCGTTCTCCATCGCGACCCGGAACTGCATCTCGCTCCGGGTCAACGCGGCCTCGACCTCCCGGCGGCCCGTGACGTCGACGAGGGTCGTGAGCACCGCGGCGGCATCCCCGTCCCCGGCGGGCACCAGCTGGCTGGCCACCTGGACCATCCGGGCCTGCGTCGTGTCGGTCCCGGGGAGCGCGACCCCGACGAGCTCCGAGTGGACGGTCCAGCCCGCGCGCGCGACGCCCGAGCGGTGGCCCAGGACCGCTGCCGGGTTCATCGCCAGGCCCATCTCGTTCACGAGCACGACCGGGAGGTCGCCGACGGACCGCCCGACGGAGGCCTGCGCGTCGACGCCCAGGATCGCCGCCGCCCGCTCGGAGATGTCGAGCACCCGCCCGGACAGCGACTGGACGAGCACGCCCTCCTTGGTCACGGCCTGCAGCGCGTCGTACCGGTGGCGCAGCTCGCGGGAGAGCTCCAGCAGCTCGTTCGCCCGCCGGACCTGCGCCCGCTGCCTGCCGAGCAGGACGAGGACGGCGATGAGTGCCAGGACCGCCACGCCGGCGATCACCGTGCTGACGACCCCCCAGGGGTCGGGGAACGCGGCGCTCACCGACCCCCGCCGGACCAGCGTCCGGCGTCGTCCTCCTCAGCGCCGTCGAAGTAGTCGGTCGCTTCCGGCGGCTCGCCCGGCAGGGCACCGTCCGTCGTCGCGTACCGGTCGCCCTCGTCCTCACCCGGTGCGCCGCGGAGCATCGCGAGCGTGGCCGGCAGGTCGTCGGCCTGCACCAGCACCTCCCGGGCCTTGGACCCCTCGGACGGACCGACGATCTCGCGGGACTCGAGCAGGTCCATCAGGCGACCCGCCTTGGCGAACCCGACCCGCAGCTTGCGCTGCAGCATCGACGTCGAGCCGAACTGCGTGGTGACGACGAGCTCCGCGGCCTGCAGCAGCAGGTCGAGGTCGTCGCCGATGTCCTCGTCCACCTGCTTCTTGACCGGCGCCGCGGTCACGTCCTGGCGGTACACCGGCTTGAGCTGCTTCTTGACGTGCTCGACGACCGCGTGGATCTCCGACTCCGACACCCAGGCACCCTGGGTGCGCATCGGCTTGGCGGCGCCCATCGGCAGGAACAGCGCGTCACCCTGGCCGATGAGCTTCTCGGCGCCGGGCTGGTCGAGCACGACCCGCGAGTCCGTCAGGGAGCTGGTCGCGAACGCGAGGCGCGACGGCACGTTCGCCTTGATCAGGCCGGTGACCACGTCGACGCTCGGGCGCTGGGTGGCCAGGACCAGGTGGATGCCGGCGGCACGGGCCAGCTGCGTGATGCGCTGGATGGACGCCTCGACGTCACGTGGCGCGACCATCATGAGGTCGGCCAGCTCGTCGACGACCACCAGCAGGTACGGGTACGTCGCGATCTTGCGCTCCGAGCCCGGCAGCGGCTTGACCTTGCCCGCGCGGACCGCGGTGTTGAAGTCGTCGATGTGCTTGAACCCGAAGTTCGCCAGGTCGTCGTAGCGCGCCTCCATCTCGCGCACCACCCACTCGAGCGCCTCGGCGGCCTTCTTGGGGTTCGTGATGATCGGCGTGATGAGGTGCGGGATGCCTTCGTAGAGCGTGAGCTCGACGCGCTTGGGGTCGACGAGCACCATGCGGACCTCGTCGGGCGTCGCGCGCATGAGGATCGAGACGATCATCGAGTTGACGAAGCTCGACTTGCCCGCGCCGGTGGCGCCCGCGACGAGCAGGTGGGGCATCTTGGCCAGGTTGGCGACGACGTACCCGCCCTCGACGTCCTTGCCGACGCCGATGACCATCGGGTGCTCGGTGCGCTTGGCCGCGCTCGAGCGCAGCACGTCGCCGAGCGAGACGGTCTCGCGGTCGGTGTTGGGGATCTCGATGCCGATCGCGGACTTGCCCGGGATCGGCGACAGGATGCGGACGTCCGCGCTGGCCACCGCGTAGGCGATGTTCTTGCTCAGCGCCGTGACCCGCTCGACCTTCACCGACCGGCCCAGCTCGACCTCGTACCGCGTGACGGTCGGACCCCGCGTGAAGCCCGTGACCTGCGCGTCGATCTCGAACGCCTCGAGCACGGAGGTGAGGGACTCGACCACCCGGTCGTTGGCGGCCGACCGCACCTTGTGCGGCGCGCCCTTGGCCAGGGCGTCCTCTGCGGGGAGCGTGTAGAGGACGTCTCCGCCGAGCATCGGCTGCTCGCCGCGCGGGACGGGGGTCGGCTCGGGTGCCCGCAGCGGGGCCTTGGCGCTCACGACGGTCGTCGGCACCGTGTCCGGCGCCGCGTCACGCGCCGCCTGGGCCTCCGCCTCGGCCTCGGCCGCCGCGACGATGGCGGCACGCTCGAACGCCTCGTCGCCGTCGTACGCGTCGAGGCGCGTGTCGTCCGGCTCGTCCGTCTGGTCGGCGCGCTTGCGTCGTCGGCCGATGAGCTTGCGCTTGGGCGGCGCCTCGATCTCGGCAACGGCCGTGTGCCCGGCGTTGATGACGAGCGGTGCGTCGTCCTCGGTCTCCTCCGCAGGCGTCCGGGTGTTGCCGGTGAGCTTGTCGTAGACGCCGCGCAGGCGCGGGACGATCTGGTGCACGGGGGTCGCCGTCACGACGAGGACGCCGAAGAACGCCAGCAGGATCAGCAGCGCGACGGCCACGCCGGGCGTGAGCAGGCTGGCCAGCGGCGTCCCGATGAGGAACCCGACGATGCCGCCCGCGACGCGCAGCGCAGCGATGTCGTCCGTCCCCGGCAGCCCGGCACCGATCTGGACGAGGCCGCAGACGGCGAGGGTGATGGCGCCGAGCCCGATGACGATGCGTCCGTTGGCCTCGACGCGCTCCGGGTGCCGCATGAGCCGCACGGCGAGCCCGAGCAGGACCAGCGGCACCGCGACGCCGACCTTGCCGAACGTCCCGGCGACGACGTTGTGCACCACGGCCCCGGCCGTCCCCGACAGGTCCCACCACTCGCGCGCGGCGATGACGATCGCGAGCCCGAGGAGCGTGAACGCCAGACCGTCGCGGCGGTGCGCCGGGTCGAGGTCCCGCGCGCCGTGCCCGACGCGTCGCGCGGTCCCGCCGACGAGGTGGGCGGCACCCATGAACATGCCCTTGACGATGCGGACCGGCAAGGCCGGTCGTGCAGGCGGAGGTGGGGGTCTGCGGCCTTGCGGGCGGGAGGTGCCGGTCGACTTGCCGGACGCGCGCGACGTCGCCGGCGCACCGGAGCGGGCGCGAGGGGTGGACGTGCGAGTCGCCATGGTCCTCAAACTAGTCGGGGCCGCCCGCGACACGTCGACCGTCGGGCGCGTGTCGGGCGCTCGTTCACCCGAGCAGCAGGCCGACACCCAGGGTCGCGACGCCCGCAGCGAGCAGCACGGCGCCGACCCCGAGCAGGATCACGGCGCGGTTGGGCTCCTGGCGGCCGCGTCCCATGGCGGCGAAGAAGAACCCGGCCGACATCACGATCGCCGCGAGCAGCACCCCGGTCTGGGCGAGCCACCGCCAGAAGCCGGTCAGCGTCGTGGCCTCGCCGAGGACCAGGCAGACGAGGCCGAGGGTCACCAGGACGCCCGCGTGGGCGTGCCCGGCCCGGAAGAAGCTCTTCTGGAAGTCGGTGACCTGCTCCTTGCCGGTGACGACGCGCAGGAGGAAGGCACCGCCGGACTCGATGGCGACCACCGACAGTGCGACGATGCCGGCGGTGACCCGAGCGGCCTCGGTGAGCTCGATCACGGCAGTCCTCCTTGTTTGCGAACAGCGTTATAGAACACTGTGCGCAAACCCGCGTCAAGACCGTAGGATCACCTGATGGCCCGTCCCCGCGTGCACGACGACGCCCTACGCGCCCGCCTGCTCGAGGAGGCGTCGACGATCGTCGCGACCACGGGTGCGACCGGGCTCACGGTCCGCGACCTCGCGTCCCGCGCGGGCACGTCGCCCTCGGCCGTGTACTCCCTGTTCGGAAGCCGGGAGGATCTCGTCCGGGCCGTCGGCGACGAGGCCTTCGCGCGCTTCGCCGAGCGGCTCGCCGCCGTCCCGCACACCGCGGACCCCGCCGCGGACCTGCTCGGGCTCGGGCTCGCCTACCGGGCGAACGCGCTGGCCGACCCGCACTTCTACCGCGTCATGTTCAGCGCGACCGGCGCAGGTCTGCAGGACGGGACCCGCGGACCGGCGACGGGCAGCGCGACGTTCCTGGTCCTGCGCGACGCGGTCGCGCGCGTGCTGGGCGAGGGCGCCCCCGCCGAGGAACCTGCCCTCGGGCTGTGGGCGCTCGTGCACGGTCTCGTCGAGCTCGAGCTGGACGGGCTCCTGCCGGCGGGCGCCGAGCAGCGGTACGCCGACGTCCTGCGGGCCGCGGGACCGGGCATCCTCGGCGGCTGACCTGCCGGTGTCGGAGGCGCGTGCCACGGTGGAGGCATGGCTGTCACCCGAACGCAGGTGCTCCGCTACCGCATCCACGCCCAGGAGCTCGACCGGGCGACCAGGAAGGACCGGAGCCCCGGCTCGGCCGCGATCCTCGACATCGGCGCGCAGGACACCGGACCCGACGGCGCGCTGTGGGCGCTCGCGCTGCGCGGCGTGCCGGTGACCGCGCACCACTGGCCGCACGAGCTCGCCCTGGCGTGGACCGTCCGCGCCGCGCCCCACGCCTACCGCCGGTCCGACCTGCCGGCGGTCGAGAAGGCGCTGCGCCCCTACTCGGACGCCGATGCCGCCAAGCGCGTCATCAACGCCTCGGGCCCCTTGGCCGACGCCGGCATCCCCGTCCTCGACGCGCTCGCGACGGTGTCCCGCACGATGCGCCAGGTCGTCACCGAGCCCACGGTCAAGGGGACGCTCTCCACCCGGATGACGAAGGAGATGACCGAGCCGTACCTGCGGTGGTGCCCGGGCTGCCACGCCACCCACCTGTACGAGATGCCGTTCCGGCTCGCCGCGCTGCACGCGGGGCTCGAGCTGGAGCCGGACACCTCTCCCCCGGTCGTCCGCCGCATCCCGCGCTGGCCCGCGGGCCAGGTGGGGAACCTCGAGCGGACGGACGACTCCGACGACGGACCCGTCGACCTGCTGCGTGGGCTCCTGCGCCTGCTCGGCCCGCTGACACCGAAGCAGGCCGCGGAGTTCCTCGACTCGACCGTCCGGGACGTGAAGGCCCGGTGGCCCGAGGACGCCGTCGAGGTCGCTCGGGACGGTGCGAGCATCCTCGACGCCGACCGCGCCGCGCTCGAGGACCCGCCGCACGAGCCGCTCGTGCGGCTGCTCGGCCCGTACGACCTGTTCCTCCAGGGCCGCGACCGCGAGCTCCTGGTCCCCGACAAGGCCCACCACAAGGCGCTCTGGCCGAGCATCGGGCGGCCCGGCGCGGTCCTCGCCGACGGCGAGCTCGTCGGTACGTGGCGACCGCGCGCGAAGGGCAAGCGGCTCGCGCTGGAGCTCGACGAGTGGGTGCCGTGGTCGAGCCGGACGACGGCGGCGGTCGGGATCGAGCACGAGCGGCTCGCGGAGTTCCGCGGGGTGACGCCTGCGTAGCGTCAGAGCTCGGTCAGGCGTCCGCGTTCGAGCACCACCAGCCGGTCCCGCCGACCGCCTGACGCGAAGCGCTCCTCGACGGCGGCGAGCGGGTCGACGAAGTGCGCCCAGTCGGTGTGGTGCACGGGCACGACGCGCGCGCCCGGCAGGAGGTCCGCGGCGGCGCTCGCCCGGGCGGCGTCGAGCGTGAGCGGCTCGGCGCCGAACCGGCCGACGTTGGCGCCGCCGACGAACAGCACGGCGAGGTCGATGCCAGGGATGCGCCGGCCGATCGCGTCGACCACGTCGAGCGACGCGTTGTCCCCCGACACGTAGACCGTGGGCCACCCGTCGGCCTGCAGGACGAACCCCGTCACCACCCCGCTGAGCGGCTCCGCGCCCTCCGGGCCGTGCCGCGCCGGGACGGCGGTCACCGTGACGGCACCGACCGTCGCCCGCTCCCACGGGTCGAGGCCCCGCACCCCCGGGACCCGCGCGGCGGCGTCCGGCGTCGACAGGACCGTCGGGACCGAGGCCAGGAGTGCCCGGCCCGAGTGGTCGAGGTTGTCGGCGTGCTGGTCGTGCGAGAGCAGCACGACGTCGACCGGGCCGAGCTCTGCCAGCGGCACGGCCGGCCCGACGAGCTTGCGGAGGGTGGCCCCGGCACCCCGGTACTCCCCCGGCGGGTCGAACGTGGGGTCGGTCAGGAAGGTCTGGCCCGCGTACTGGAGGTGCACCGTGGGGCCGCCGACGTAGGTCGCTCTGATCGAGGTCATGCGCCCAGCCTCGCCGGGCGGGTGCGTGGTCACCAGTGGCCCGACGGACACCGTTCGCTAGGATCGGGCCATGCACGAGATTGCCGTCGTCGCGTTCCCCGGGATCAGCCCGTTCCACCTCTCCGTGCCGTCCACGGTGTTCGCGGCCCGCTCCCGCAGCGCACCCACCCCGCGCTACCGCGTCACCGTGTGCGCCGAGGAGCCCGGCGCGCTGGCCACCGATGCGGGCTACGACCTGCTCGTCGAGCACGGTCTCGACGCCCTGGCGGAGGCGCAGACCGTGGTGATCCCGAGCTGGCTGATCGCTCACGACCCGTCCGACGCCCTGCTCGCCGCGGTCCGCGGCGCGCACGAGCGGGGCGCCCGGGTGATCGGTCTGTGCCTGGGGTCGTTCGTGGTCGCCGCAGCCGGGCTCGTCGACGGCCGCGAGGTGGCGACGCACTGGTCGGCGGCGGCAGAGCTCGCCCGTCGGCACCCGTCGGCGACCGTCCGGTCCGACGTGCTGTGGTGCGACCTCGGCGACGTCGTCACCTCGGCCGGGGTCGCGGCCGCGCTCGACTGCTGCCTGCACGTCGTGCGCAGCGACCACGGCGCCACGTTCGCGGCCGACGTCGCCCGGGCTCTCGTGCTCGCGCCGCACCGGGACGGCAGCCAGGCGCAGTACATCCCCGCGCCGGTGTCCCCCACGCCGTCCGCGGACCCGGTCGAGGTCGCGATGGGCTGGGCGACGGCACGGCTCGACGCGCCCCTGGACCTGGACACCTGGGCGGCGAGCGTGCACCTGTCGCGGCGGACGTTCACCCGCCAGTTCCGCGCCCGCACCGGCGCGAGCCCGTCCCAGTGGCTCCTGCGGCAGCGCCTGGTGCGGGCCCGCGTGCTGCTGGAGTCGACGGACGCACCCGTCGAGCAGGTCGCCGCGACCGCAGGGTTCGGTTCGTCGGCAGCCCTGCGCCAGCACTTCGCGCGCGAGTTCCGCACCAGCCCACGCCAGCACCGGGCGGCGTTCCGCACGTCCGCGTAAAAGATGTCGGTGGTCGGTCCTACGGTGGCGTCATGCGTTCTCGTCCCTGCGCGGTGCCCACGTGAGCCGCCGCGGTTGGATCCTCCTGGTCGCCGTCGGAGTCATCTGGGGCATCCCGTACCTGCTGATCAAGATCGCCGTCACGGACGTCACGCCCGTCATGGTCGTGTTCGTGCGGACCGCGCTCGGCGCGCTGCTGCTCCTGCCCTTCGCGCTGCGCGGCGGCGGTCTGCGCACCCTGCGCGGCCACTGGCCGGCGGTGCTCGGGTTCGCGGTGCTCGAGATCGTCCTGCCGTGGATCCTGCTCTCGAACGCCGAGCGCACGCTCTCCAGCTCGACCACCGGGCTGCTGGTGGCGACCGTCCCGATCGCCGCGGTGATCCTCGGCCGGCTCGTGGGCGACCGGCGTCCCGTGGCGCTCGTGCGCTGGGTCGGCCTGCTCGTCGGCCTCGGCGGCGTCGCGCTGCTGCTCGGTCCGGGGGCGGCCGGCGGTGACCCGTGGGCCGTCGCCCAGGTGCTTCTCGCCGCCCTCGGGTACGCCGCCGCACCGATCATCGCGGACCGGGGGCTGCGCGACGTCCCCGCCATCCCGCTGACGGCCACCTGCCTCGGCCTGACGGCGCTCGTCTACGCACCCGTCGTGGTCGTCACCGGTCCCCACGCCTGGCCGCCGGTCGACGCGGTGCTGGCCCTGGCGGGGCTCGGCGCGCTCTGCACCGCGCTGGCGTTCGTGCTGTTCTTCCGGCTGATCGTCGAGGTGGGCGCGGCGCGGTCCACCCTCGTCGCCTACCTCAACCCGGTCGTCGCGGTGGCGCTCGGCGCCCTGGTGCTCGACGAGGTCATCACGATCACCGTGCTCGCAGCGACGGCCCTGATCCTCATCGGCTCGGCGGCGGCCTCGCGTCGACCCCGCGACCGCGACCCCGACGACGCGCAGGCGGTGGTGGACGACGTCCCGACCGCCGACGAGGTCACCCGGGTCACGCCGACCTGACGCGCGACGGCCCCCGGCCTGCGGACAGGACGGGGGCCGTGCGGGTCGAGCGACGGGTCAGGACCCGTCAGGCCTCCACGACCACCGGGATGATCATCGGCCGACGACGCAGCCGGTTGGACACCCAGCGGCCCACCACGCGGCGCATGACCTGCTGCAGGACGTGCGCGTCGGAGTTGCCGTTGCGTGCCGACTCCTCCAGGGCAGCGGTGAGCTCCGGGAGGATGTCGTCGAACACGGCGTCCTGCTCGGCGAACCCGCGGGCGTGGATCTGCGGGCCGGCCAGCACCTTGCCGTCGGCGGAGCTGACCACGGCGAAGATCGAGATGAAGCCCTCGTCGCCCAGGATCCGGCGGTCCTTGAGCTCGACCTCGGTGATCTCCCCGACGCTGGACCCGTCGACGTACACGTACCCGCAGGGCACGGCACCGACGATCCGCGCGCGGCCGTCGATCAGGTCGACCACCACGCCGTCCTCGGCGAGGACCACGCGGTCGGCCGGGATGCCGGTCTGCACCGCGAGCGCCGCGTTGGCCACGAGGTGCCGGATCTCGCCGTGCACGGGCATGACGTTGCGCGGCTTGAGGATGTTGTAGCAGTAGAGGAGCTCGCCGGCGCTGGCGTGCCCGGAGACGTGCACCTTGGCGTTGCCGGAGTGCACGACGCGGGCCCCGAGCCGGGTCAGGCCGTTGATCACGCGGAAGACGGCGTTCTCGTTCCCGGGGATCAGCGACGACGCCATGATCACGGTGTCACCGGGGCCGACCGAGACCTTGTGGTCGTTGTTGGCGATCCGGGACAGCGCGGCCATCGGCTCGCCCTGCGACCCGGTGCACATGAGCACGATCTCGTCGTCGCGCAGGGTGTCCACCTGCTTGAGGTCGATGAGCACGCCGTCGGGCACCTTGAGGTAGCCGAGGTCGGCGGCGATGCCCATGTTCCGGACCATCGACCGGCCGACGAGCGCGACCCGGCGCTGGTGGGCGTAGGCGGCGTCGAGCACCTGCTGGACGCGGTGCACGTGCGAGGCGAACGACGCGACGATGATCCGCTTGGTGGAGTCCGCGAACACCTGGTCCAGGACGGGCCCGATCCCCCGCTCCTGAGCGACGAACCCGGGCACCTCGGCGTTGGTGGAGTCGACCATGAACAGGTCGACCCCGCGCTCGCCGAGGCGCGCGAACGCCCGCAGGTCGGTGATCCGGCCGTCGAGCGGCAGCTGGTCCATCTTGAAGTCGCCGGTGTGCAGGACGGTGCCGGCGGCGGTGTGCACGGCCACGGCGAGCGCGTCCGGGATCGAGTGGTTCACGGCGACGAACTCGCACTCGAACCCGCCGAACGTCGCGGTCTGCCCCTCGCGCACCTCGCGCGTCACGGGCTGGATGCGGTGCTCCTTGAGCTTCGCCTCGATGAACGCGAGCGTCAGCCGGGAGCCGACCAGCGGGATGTTCTTGCGCAGGCGCAGCAGGTACGGCACGGCACCGATGTGGTCCTCGTGGCCGTGCGTGAGGATGATCGCCTCGATGTCGTCGAGCCGGTCCTTGATGTACTCGAAGTCGGGAAGGATCAGGTCGACGCCGGGCTGGTGGTCCTCGGGGAAGAGGACGCCGCAGTCGATGACGAGCAGACGTCCGGCGTGCTCGAGGACGGCCATGTTGCGGCCGACCTCTCCGAGCCCACCCAGCGCGACGACGCGCAGGGCGCCGTCGGGCAGTGCCGGCGGCAGGGTGAGCTCGGGATGCGGGTGACTCATAGGACTCCTGGTGGGATCAGCGCACGACGACGTCGAGCAGCCCGGCGGCCCGCAGGCCGTCGCGGATCAGCGCGAGCTCGTCGTCGGTCGCGGGGACGAGCGGGAGGCGCACCGAGCGCTCGGGCAGGAAGCCCAGCACCTGGAGCGCGGCCTTCGCGGCGACGGCCTGGAAGCCGGCGCCGTTGAGTGCGTCGATCGCGGGGATGATCGATCGGAAGGTCTGGAGCGCCGCGGTGTGGTCGCCGGCGTCGAACGCGGCGACGATCTGCCCCAGCTGGCGGCCGGCGACGTGGCCCGCGACGCTCACGATGCCGACGGCGCCGTGCGAGAGGAGAGCCAGCAGCGCGGTGTCGTCACCGGAGTACCAGGCGAGGCTGGTCTCGGCGATCGACTTGGCGGCCGCGTAGGCGTCGCCGCCGGCGTCCTTCATGGCGACGATGCGGTCGTGGCCCGCGAGCGCGGCGATGGTCGCCGGCGCGAACCGCACGCCGGTGCGGCTGGGCACGTCGTAGAGCATGACGGGCAGGTCGGTGGCGTCCGCGACGGCCTCGACGTGCCGGCGGACACCCTCCTGGGAGGGGCGCGAGTAGTACGGGCTGACGACGAGCAGGCCGTGCGCTCCGGCCTCGGCGGCCTGCTCCGCCATGCGCACCGCGTGCGCGGTGTCGTTGGACCCGGCTCCGGCGACCACCCAGGCGCGCTCGCCGACGGCCTCGACGACCGCCTGGACCAGCTCCGCCTTCTCGGGCGCGTGCGTGGTCGGCGCCTCGCCCGTGGTGCCGTTGAGCACGAGCCCGTCGTTGCCGTGGTCCACGAGGTGCTTCGCCAGCCGTACGGCTCCGGCGAGGTCGACCGCCCCGTCCGCCGTCATCGGCGTGACCATCGCGGTGAGCACGGTCCCGAACGGGCGGGTGGGCGTGGAGGTGCGCGGCATGGGGCCACGGTACCGCCCCGCGTGCGCCCTCCGTCGTGGGGTTTCGCTCCTCAGGCGCGCAGGTAGGACTCGAACCGGTACCGCGTGCCGCCGGCGGCCGACACGTGCCAGCCGTGGTCGGGGTCCGCGTCGGCGCGCCGCCAGGACGCCTTGTCGAGCGCGGGGGCGCGGGTGTCGCCCCCGACGTCGAGGGAGACGACCGTGACCTCGACCCGGTGCGCGAGCGGGAGGAACGACCGGTAGACCTCTCCCCCGCCGATGACCCAGGCGTCGCGGTCCCCGACGAGCCGGAGCGCCTCGTCGATCCCGTGCACGACGAGCGCGCCGGCGGCCTCGAACCCGGCCGTCCGGGTCAGCACGATGTTGTCGCGGCCGGGCAGCGGCCGGAACCGCGCGGGCAGCGACGTCCACGTGGCGCGGCCCATGATCACCGGGTGCCCGCGGGTCAGCTCGCGGAAGTGGGCCATGTCCTCGGGGACGTGCCACGGCAGGGTGCCGTCGCGACCGATGGTCCCCGTGGGGGTCTGGGCCCAGACCAGCGCCAGGCTCACACGGCCACCGGCGCCTTGATGGCGGGGTGGTACTGGTAGTCGCGCACCTGGACGTCGTCGAACGTGTAGTCGAACAGAGACGCGGCCTGGTGCAGCTCGAGGGTCGGCGCTGGGTAGGGCGTCCGGCTCAGCTGCTCGCGGACCTGGTCCACGTGGTTGTCGTAGATGTGGCAGTCCCCACCGGTCCACACGAAGTCGCCGACCTCGAGCCCGACCTGCTGGGCGACCATGTGGGTCAGCAACGCGTACGACGCGATGTTGAACGGCACCCCGAGGAACAGGTCGGCGGAGCGCTGGTAGAGCTGGCAGGAGAGCCGCCCGTCGGCGACGTAGAACTGGAAGAACGCGTGGCACGGGGCGAGCGCCATCGAGGGGATGTCGGCGACGTTCCACGCGGACACGATGTGCCGGCGCGAGTCGGGGTCGCGGCGCAGGTTGGCCAGCAGCTCGGTGATCTGGTCGATGTGGCCGCCGTCGGGCGTGGGCCAGCTGCGCCACTGCACCCCGTAGACCGGGCCGAGCTCGCCGTCGGGACCGGCCCACTCGTCCCAGATGGTCACGTTGTTCTCGTGCAGGTAGGCGACGTTCGACTCACCGCGCAGGAACCACAGCAGCTCGTGCACGATCGAGCGCAGGTGGACGCGCTTCGTGGTGACCAGCGGGAACCCCGCCGCCAGGTCGAAGCGCATCTGGTGGCCGAACACGCTGCGCGTCCCCGTCCCCGTGCGGTCGGCCTTCGGGGTGCCGGTCTCGAGCACGAGCCGGAGGAGGTCCTCGTACGGCGTGGGCGTCTCGGTCATGCGCGACATCGTAGGTCGCCGCCGGCGGCGGCTCGTCGCGCCGACGCGCCGCGGACGACATACTCATCGGTATGACACCGCCGTCGCTGCCCCCCACCGTCGCCGCCCACGTCCCCACCGGGGTCCTGATCGACGGGGCGTGGCGCCCCGCGAGCACCGGGCGGACGTTCGAGGTCTCCGACCCCGCCACCACCGAGACCCTCTTCGACGTGGCCGACGGCGGTGAGCAGGACGCGCTCGACGCCCTGACCGCGGCCGACGGTGCGTTCCCGGAGTGGCGGGCGACCGCCCCGCGGGTGCGTGCCGAGCTGCTGCGGGCAGTCTTCGAGACGCTGACCGCGCGCACGGAGGACATCGCCGCCCTGGTGACGGCCGAGGGCGGCAAGCCGCTGGCCGAGTCCCGCGCCGAGGTCGCCTACGGTGCCGACTACGTCCGGTGGTACTCCGAGCAGGCCGTGCGCTTCGAGGGTCTGGCCCGCCGCGCACCGTCGGGCGCCAACCACCAGCTCGTCCTGCGCCGACCGGTCGGTCCGGCCCTGCTCATCACGCCGTGGAACTTCCCGATCGCGATGATCGCCCGCAAGGTCGCCCCGGCACTCGCCGCGGGGTGCACCGTCGTCATCAAGCCCGCCCAGCTGACCCCGCTGACCACCGCGTACGTCGCGGAGATCATCCGCGAGGAGCTGGAGGGCCGCGGGCTGCCGACGGGCGTGATCAACGTGGTGCCGTCGGCGTCGGCGCGCACCATCTCCGGTCCCCTGCTGGCGGACCCGCGGCTGCGCAAGCTCTCGTTCACCGGCTCGACCGAGGTGGGCGCCGCGCTGCTCAAGGCGTCGGCGGACAACATCCTGCGCACGTCCATGGAGCTCGGCGGGAACGCCCCGTTCCTCGTGTTCGAGGACGCCGACGTCCCCGCAGCCGTGCAGGGCGCCGTGCAGGCCAAGATGCGCAACGCGGGCCAGACCTGCGTCGCCGCCAACCGGTTCCTCGTGCACGCGTCCGTCGCGGAGGAGTTCACCGCGGGACTCACGGAGGCGTTCGACCGGCTGGTCGTCGGGCACGGCGCCGACGAGGGCACGACGGTCGGCCCGCTCATCGAGTCGGCCGCGGTCGACCGCGTCGAGGAGGTCGTCGCGGAGGCCGTCGACGCCGGCGCCCGCGTCCGCATCGGCGGCGACCGGCCCGACCGGCCCGGGTACTTCTACGCGCCGACCGTCCTCGACCGGGTCTCCGCGGACCTGCGCGTCATCACGGAGGAGACGTTCGGCCCGGTCGCGCCCGTCGTGACGTTCGGCTCGGAGGCCGAGGGCGTCGCGCTGGCGAACTCGACCCCGTTCGGGCTGGTGGCCTACGCGTACACGCGGGACATCGCCCGGGTCATGCGGCTCGCCGAGTCCGTGGACACCGGCATGCTCGGGGTGAACCGTGGCCTGGTCTCGGACGCGAGTGCTCCGTTCGGTGGCGTGAAGTCGTCCGGACTGGGACGCGAGGGCGGCGAGGCGGGCATCGAGGAGTACCTCGACAGCGTGTACGTGGCGATCTGACGGGTCACGGTCGTGGCACAGTTGCCCGCGTGACGCAGGACGCCGAGGGACGGGCCGCCATCCGGCAGGCCGTCTCGGTCTCCCTGGCCACCGGCCTGTACGGCGTCTCGTTCGGCGCGCTCGCCGTCGCGGCCGGACTGACCGTCCCGCAGGCGATGGCGCTCAGCCTCCTGATGTTCTCGGGCGGCTCGCAGTTCGCGTTCATCGGCGTCGTCGGCGCGGGCGGGCTCGCCGGTGCGGCCATCGCGACCGCGGGGCTCCTCGGTGTGCGCAACGGGCTCTACGGCCCGCAGGTGGCCCCGCTGATCGACGCCCGCGGCTGGCGCCGGCCCCTGGCCGCGCAGCTGACCATCGACGAGTCGACCGCCGTCGCGACCGCCCACAAGGCCCCGCACGCCGCGCAGCTCGGCTTCTGGTGGACCGGCGTGGGCGTGTTCGTGCTCTGGAACGTCTTCACGCTGGTCGGCGCCGTCGCCGGGGACCGGATGGGCGACCCGGCGAAGTACGGGCTCGACGCCGCCGCTGCCGCCGCGTTCCTCGGCCTGGTGTGGCCGCGGATCACCGGACCGGGCTCCCGGCTCGCGCAGACGGTGGCCGTCGGTGCCGTCGTCGTCGCGCTCGCGCTCACCCCGGTCGTGCCCGCGGGGATCCCCGTGCTGCTCGCCGCCCTCGTCGCGATCGTCGCCGGCCTCGTCGCACGCGAACCGGAGCCGGCCGCATGAGCACCGTCGCCACGTGGATCGCGCTGGTCGTCGCCAGTGCCGTCGTCTTCGCGCTCAAGCTCGCCGGCCACCTGGTGCCCAAGCACTGGCTCGCCGAGCCGCGCGTCGCACGGACCGCCGCCCTCGTCACGGTCGCCCTGCTGTCCGCCCTCGTCGCCGTGCAGACCGCCACCCGCGGCAACGAGCTCGTGCTCGACGCCCGGCTGCCCGCCCTCGTCGTCGCCGCGATCGCGCTGGCCCTGCGCGCGCCGTTCATCGTCGTCGTCCTGCTCGCCGCCGTCACCGCGGCCGTGCTCCGCGCGCTCGGCATGCCCTGAGGTCGTGGGCACCATCGGCTGCCGTCGGCCGTTGGGTGTCCGAACCCCCCTGCCGGACGCTGCACTCGCGCGCCCGGCACCATCACTTTCCGGAGGACCCCGTGGCCACTCCCGCCCAGCGCAGCTCGCTCGGTTCGTTGATCTTCTTCTCCCGCTGGCTCCAGGTCCCCCTGTACCTCGGCCTGATCGTCGCCCAGGCGATCTACGTCTGGCAGTTCATGGTCGAGCTCGGGCACATCTTCAGCGAGGTCTTCTTCCACGGCGGGATGAGCGAGTCGGCGATCATGCTCGCCGTGCTCGGCCTGGTCGACGTCGTCATGATCGCGAACCTGCTGATCATGGTCATCATCGGCGGGTACGAGACGTTCGTGTCCCGGATCAAGCTCGACGACCACCCCGACCAGCCCGAGTGGCTCTCGCACGTCAACGCGAACGTGCTCAAGACCAAGCTGGCGATGTCGATCATCGGCATCTCGTCGATCCACCTGCTGGCCAGCTTCATCCGGGCCGAGTCGATCCTCTCGGAGCCGCACGGCAACGCCGTGCTGCTGTGGCAGACCGCGATCCACCTGGCCTTCATCCTGTCGGCGGTCGCCCTCGCCTGGATCGACAGGATCTCGGCCAAGCACCCGCCGAAGGCGGCACCCGTCGTCGCCGAGGCTCGGGGCCCGGTCACCAACCCGCCGAAGGCGTCGGACGACCAGCGCGAGACGGTTAGCGTGGTCTAGTGCCCCTGTTCAGTGAGAACGCCGACGTCTCGGTCCGCCCCGCTATCCGGGGCGACGAGCACGCCATCGCCCGGATCCAGGTCGAGGCGTGGCAGCTGTCCCACGTCGAGGTCCTGGGCCAGGGCGCCCTCGACCTGCTCGACGCCTCGGCGATCGAGGCGCAGTGGGCGTCGGCGGTCTCCTCCCCGCCCGGGGCGGGCTACCGCGTGCTGGTCGCCTGCGACGGTCCGACGGTCGTCGGCGTGGTGTCCGTCGCGCCGGTCCCGACCCCGGAGGACCGGCCGTTCGACGCCCCGGGGGGCGCGATCCTCGCGCTCGAGGTCGAGCCCGCGCACCAGCGCGTGGGCCACGGCTCGCGGCTGCTCGCGGCCGCGGTCGACACGCTGCGCGAGGACGGCGCCGACCAGGTGCACACGTGGGTGCTCGACGGCGACGACGCGCGGGCGCAGTTCCTCTCGTCCGCGGGTCTCGGCCCCGACGACGTGGTCCGCGAGCTGGTCTCGGGCCGGATGCCCGACGGCTCGACGCGGACCGTCACCGAGCACCGCTGGTCGGCCTCGATCTAGGCCCGGTGCAGCCGGCTGGCCGTGCGCAGCGACTCGCGGGCGCGCCGCCGGTCCCCCGCCGCGTCGTACGCGAACGCGAGGTGGTACCAGGAGCGCCAGTCGTCGGGCTGCGCCTCCGCCCGCTCGCGCGCCGGCTCGAAGGCCTCGCGTGCGGCGGCCCGGTCGATCCGCCCGGCGGGCGACCGTGGCAGGTCGTCGACGGGCAGCTCGTCGGCGTCGGCCAGCTCGTCGGCCATCCGCTGCACGTCGATCGCGAGCCGCCACTCGCGCGCGACCAGCCAGATCACCAGGGGCGGCAGGATCCAGAACGCGATGCCCAGCCCGATCCCGACGGGCTCGCCGGTGCGGATCAGGGCGGTCGCGCGGGCGGCGACGAGCCACACGTACAGGCCGAGCAGCCCGGTCAGCGCCACGGCAGCGGCGACGGAGGTCCAGCGCAGTCGCTTCGAGCGGGCGGCCACGGTCACGCCAGGTCGAGCAGCTGCTCGAGCCCGACCGTCAGCCCGGGCCGCGAGCCCACCTGACGCACCGCCAGCAGGACGCCGGGCATGAAGCTGACGCGGTCGAATGAGTCGTGCCGGATGGTCAGCTGCTCACCGGCGTTGCCCAGCAGGATCTCCTCGTGCGCGACGAGCCCGCGCAGCCGCACCGAGTGCACCCGCACCCCGTCGACGTCGGCTCCGCGCGCCCCGTCGAGAGCCTGCGTGGTCGCGTCCGGCAGCGGACCGAGCGCGGCGGCGGCGCGTGCGGCCGCGATCGCTGCGGCCGTGTGCCGCGCGGTCCCCGACGGCGCGTCGACCTTGTCGGGGTGGTGCAGCTCGATGACCTCGACGGACTCGAACCAGCGGGCCGCCCGCGCCGCGAACGCCATGGCCAGCACGGCACCGAGCGCGAAGTTCGGGGCGACCAGGACGCCGACGCCCGGCCGGTCGGCCAGGTGGTCCCGCACGCGGGCCAGCGAGTCGTCGTCCCAGCCGGTGGTGCCGACGACCAGGTGGACCCCGGCGTCGACGAGCGCGTGCACGTTGCCCTCGGTGGCCGACGGGACGGTGAAGTCGACCGCGACCTGCGCACCCGCGTCGACGACCTCCGACAGGTCCGCGTCGGCGTCGACCGCGGCGACCAGCTCCAGGTCCGGAGCGTCCTGCACGGCACGGACGACCGTCTGTCCCATGCGTCCCGCAGCACCCAGCACGGCCACCCTGATGCGTTCGCTCACGAGGAGAAACCCTAACGTCAGGCGGCGACCCCGAGCGCCGCCGCGATGCCCGACTCCAGGCGTCGCAGCTCCACGTGGCCGAGCCCGGTGAACCGCTCCACCTCCCGGGGCGGGTAGCCCGCGCGCAGGTACCACCGCAGGACCGCCAGTGCGTCCTCCGGCCGGACCGGACCGGGCCCCACGGCGTCGCGGACGAACGCGGAGAACCGCACGGCCGCCAGGAACGCCTCCGGGGTGATCCCCAGCGTCTCGACGACCTCGCGGTGCAGCACACCCACGGCGAGGTCGGCGTGCCGAGCCAGGTCGGACGCCCGCACCAGGCCGCGCTGCTCGACGATGCTGCGCAGCACCGGGGTGAGCGCCTCCAGCGGCGAGCCGACCGGCGCCGGCACGGCGTGCGCTGCGAGGGCCGCGCCGAGGGTCGCCGCCGCGTCCGCGTCGCGGCCCTGGCCCAGTGCCGTCGCGCACTCGTCCTCGATCCCCGCGCCGAGCACGGTGGACACCGCGACGGGCTCGTGCGCGGCCGCGTGCACGCCCATGCGCGCGAGCGCCACCGGGTCGAGCTGGGCGCCGAGGCGCACCGACGGACCGTGCTGCTCACGGACGAAGGCCCGGTCGGCGAGGCCGCGCACCCCGCTGCCGTCGGCGGTCCGCACGAGGGTCAGCGGGTCGATGTGCACCCCGGGGCTCCCGACCGCCACGGTGACGAGCCCGTGCCCGTCGGGGAGCAGCACCTCGCGCTCCACCGCACCGTCGGGCAGGCGCACCACCCAGAGGTGCTCGACGATCCCGTGCGCGCTCGGTGGGGGCGCGTAGCGCCGGTAGACGACCTGGTCGAGGGCCATGCCCCATCATCGCGCGCGGCGCCGGTCGACGGGTCAAGATCAGCCCGACTCGTCCCGATGACTCCCCCATGGACCCGGCTCACGCGCTCGTCGACCTGCCGCGCCGGCCGGCGGCGGTCATCGGCGCAGTCGGTGTGGTCGTTCTCGTCGTCACCTACGCACTGCTGGCCTGGAACAACGTCCTCGAGGGCCTGATGTCCGCCGGCTACGGCTGGCCGGTCGACCAGGCGACCCTCGTCGACCTCACGGTCCGCTGGACGCTGACCGTCGTGCTGTGGTGCTCCGTGGTCTGGGTCGCGTCCCAGCGCCAGGCTCGGCTGGGGCACCCGTGGCGGGTGCCGGCGGTCGCGGTCGGCGTCGTGGCCGTCTGGGTCGCCACCTCGTGGAAGTCGGACTACCAGAGCGGTCTGCTCGCGGTCGCCGTCCCCTGGCCCGGCCCGGTGCCCGCCGTCGTCAGCCTCCTCGACCCCGCGAACGACCTCCGGTCCTTCTGGGCCCTCCGACCCGGCATCGCGACCCCGGTCCTGCTCGCCGCGGCCGTCACCCTCGTCGCCCGCGTGGCGGCCCGGCGCGCGACCGCGGACGGCGGACCGCCCCCGGTGCAGCCCACGGCGTCGGCGCGGTACACCGCACTCGTCGTCCTCGGCCCGCCCGCCATCGCGGCCGTCGCCGCGGCCGTCGCCGCGGCGGCGTTCCTCCTGTGGCCCTCCTCGCGCTACGGAGCGACGACGGACGTCGTCCTCACGGTGCTCGCCGACCCCGGCGCACGGCTCGCCGTGGCGATCGCAGCCGTGCTCCTGCTCGGCGGGACCGGACGCGCCGGCTGGGTGCTGACGGGCCTCGTCGCGGCCGTCACGGTCGGCCCGAACGCGCTGATCTGGTGGGCAGGGGCACCGGACGAGCAGCTGGCGGCCGCGGCGCTCGGCGCGCTCGCCCTCGCGCTCGCGGCGGCCGTCCATCCCGTGGCGATGGCCCTGTCCGGGCTGGGCGATGCCGAGCCGCGGGCGCAGGCGGCGGAGGTGCAGGGCCGGAAGACTGCCCGTCCCGACCTCGTGCAGCCCCTCGTCGGTCTGGTCCTCGCACTCGTGGTCGCGGCCTTCGCGGTGCGTGCCGCGGTGCCGGTCTCCCGGGCGGTCGCCGGCGGTCACCTCGGCCTCGTGACGCTGGGCGTGCTGTGGGAAGCGGGTTCGGACTGGGCCTGGTTCGTCGGGGCGTGCCTGCTCCTCACGTGGTCCGCGACACGCGGGCTCACCCGTCGGGGCTCCCGGTTCACGGCCGTGCCCCTCGTCGTGGCCCTGACGGTGGTTGTCAGCGACGCCCTCGCCTGGCACGCGTACGAGCGCGACTACCGGGAGCTGCTGCCCTACACGGTCATCGACCCCGGCCGGTTGTACGGGTCACCGGCGTGGGCCTTCACCGCGGCGGCGCCGTTCGTCGTGGGCGCCGTGCTCGTCGTCGCGTGGTGGCTCGGACGTCGCGTCGTGCCGGTCCCGGCGCCGCCACGCTCCGCGCTCGTCCCCGCGACCCTCGTCGTCGCTCTCCCCGCCCTGGCGTTCCTCGGGTTCGGCGTCGCCGTCATGGTCGTGGCCGGTCAGGGCGAGCTCTGGACCGGGCAGGTCGTCGCTCAGCTCCTGGGGCTCGCGGTGCTCGCCGTCCTGGTGCTCGGGTTCCCCCTCATGGCGTCGGGCGGAGGACGGCCCGGCGTGGTGGCGACGTTCGCCGGCGTCCTGGCGCTCCCGCTCGTGCTGACCAGCCCGCTCTCGGCCGGGACCGTCGTCGTGCTGGCCGCCACGGGGTGCTCGCTCTCGCTGGTGCCCCTGGCTCGCCGGATCGAGCGGGCGCGGTCGCCCCGTGCGCCGCGACCGGAGCTCGGCCCGGTCCACGACGGGGTCCACGCGCACGACCGAGCGCCGGCGTGACGCCGGGTCCTGCACGTCAGACGAACCTCCACAGGTGGTCGGCCGTCCCGCTGTCGTCCCACACGAGCGCCTGCGCGCCCTGCGTGGTGGACATGGAGTCCACGCCCAGCACGCGGCCCGTCGCGTTCTGCAGGCGGAAGTAGCCGCCTCCCCCGTACCGCAGCCGCCACCGCTGGGTGGCGGCACCCGTGTCCGTGATGGAGACCGCGCGGCCGCCGTTGCCCGTGCCGTCGACGCCGAGCACCTTGCCGGTGTGCTGGTTGCGCAGGCGCAGCAGCCCGTCGCTGCCGAGCGTCGCCGTCCACAGGTGGTCCGCCGTGCCGGTGTCGACCCACTGCACCGCCAGCGCACCGTCAGCGGTGGACATGCCCGACACGCCGAGCACGAGCCCGCTGTTGCGGTTCTGCAGGCGTCGCGCCCCCGTGGGCACGACGCGCCAGCGGTTGTCGGCGCTGCCGTCGTCGCCCGCCATGACGGCCTGCGCACCCTGCGAGGTCGCATTGCCCTGGAGGCCCAGGACCCGCGACGTGTGCACGTTGCGGACGCGGTGGGTCCCGTCACCGCCGTCCACCAGCACCCAGCGGTGGTCAGCGGTGCCCGTGTCACCCCACTGCAGGACGCGCGCGCCGTCCGCGGTCGACATGTTCTCGACGCCGAGCACCTTGCTGCTGTGCACGTTCCGGAGCTTGAGCGCGTCACCATCGGCCACGAACAGCCAGTCGTGGTCCGCGGACCCGTTGTCTCCCCACTGCAGCGCCAGGCCGCCATCGGCGGTGGACATGCCCGAGACGCCGAGCACGAGGCCGCTGGCGACGTTCACCAGGCGGTACGGGCCCGACGAGCCCGTGGCCCCACCGCCCTGGCCGCCCGTGCGCCAGTAGACGGTGTAGTTGTGACCGTGGGCGTCGTAGAACGGGCCGAGCCCGACGTTCTGCCCGTCGGCCTGCGCGGTGAACGCCAGCGAGGTGGTGCTGGTGCGGGTGACGGACGCGACGTCCAGCGACGGCGGGCCGGACAGCGTGCGGTCGCCGTAGTTGCCGGACAGCAGGGTGGGACCGTAGAAGACCGCCCCCGTGCCGGCGTTGTCGTTGGTCGGCTCCACCCGCACACTCATCGGCAGCCGGAGGGCGAGCGCGTCGCCCGCGGCCCAGGTGCGGGTGACCGACGCGTACGACCCCGGGGCGGCCGCGACGTCCAGCGCAGCTCCGTTCAGGGTCAGCGAGGCGCCCGTGGCCCAGGCCGGGATACGCACCCGGACCGTCCAGGACCCCGACGGGCTCCCGCCGATCGTCAGGGTCGTCGTGTCCCCGACGGGGTATGACGTGGCCTGGGTGACCGTCACGTTGCGGGCGGCCCACGTCAGGGTGGACGGCATGAACAGGTTGACCGTCAGCGTGGTGCCCTCGGAGAAGTAGATCGAGTCCATGAGCTTGGTGTTGGTCTCGATCCCGGTGCCCTGGCAGCACCAGAACGTCGTATAGGGCGTGGAGAACGTGCCGCCGCCCCAGGCCGGGCCCGAGGAGGGCGTGCCGCGCCGGCCGCCGGGACGCAGCGGCGTGAAGTAGGAGAACCCGCCCATCGAGTCGGACGGGTCCTGCGCGCCGAGCAGGTGGTTGAGCAGCGCCCGCTCGTAGTAGTCGAAGTAGCCCGCGTTGTCGGGGTCGAGCGTCCACAGCTCGCGCGTGAGCTTGAGCATGTTGTAGGTGTTGCACTGCTCGGCCGTGTCGTTGTCCAGGTACGTCGAGATCGCGTTCGGGGGACGGAAGTGCTCGGCCTCGCTGTTGCCGCCGATCGCGTACGTGTGCGCGCCCACCGTGATGGCCCAGGCGTTGCGGGCGATGTCCCGGTACCGCGTCGCGCCCGTGGACTTGTACTCGCGCGCGGCACCGACCCACTTGGGTACCTGCGTGTTGGCGTGCAGGCCGTTCAGCTGGTCACGGTTGGAGGCGAGCGGGTCGAACACCGACGCGTGATCGAAGCGCTGCGCCACGGTGAGCCAGCGCTGGTCGTTGGTCATGAGGTAGAGGTCGGCGAACACCGCGTTCATGCCGCCGAACTCGACCCGCAGGGCGACCTGCATCTGCGACTGCGACAGCCGGCCGGTGCGAGCGTCCACCCAGCCCGCGAACCGCAGCAGGACGTCGCGCGCCTGCGTGCTGCCCAGCAGCCGCCAGACGTCCAGCAGACCGGCGAGCGTCTTGTGGATCGCGTAGTACGAGACGTTGCCGGACCCGGTCTCGACGGCGTTGAAGTCGGACTCCGGGAAGCCGGACAGGTACCCCGTCGTGAACCCGGCGGCGCCGTTGTTGGCCTGGCACGTGGCGAGCTCCGCCACCATCGTCGTCGCCTTGTCACGGCACGTCGTGTCGCCCAGCACCGCCCACGCCTGCGCCCAGGCCGTGAGGAAGTGGCCCTGGCTGTGGGTGCGGAACGGGAAGTTCGGAGCCTCCCATCCGCCGAGCGCCTGGGCGCCCTGCGTCGACAGCCGGTGGTTGGCACGGAAGTTGTACAGCAGACGGTTGACGTCGACACTGCGCAGGTACGCGAGCGTGCGGTCCTGGTTCTGCGTCCACCGGCTCGCCGCCAGGCGCACCTGGCCGAGCTCGAAGGGCCGGGCGCGGGTGCCGATCTCGGCACGGGCCTGGGCCAGCTCGGCGGCGTACGAGCGGGTGATCGGTCCCAGCTGCGGACCGGCCGCGGCGGCGAGGCCCGCCACGCCCGCCAGCTGCAGCAGCCGGCGGCGGGAGAGCGCCGTGCTCGGTCGGGCGGACTCGGGTCGTCCGGGCTCCTGGTGCATGCCGAACCTCTCCGTCGAGGTGATGTTAGCGCTCACAATTGGTACCGGAGCGACGCTAGGCGCTCTGCGGCCGCGCGTACACGGCGGAGACGAAACCGAAACGCTTCGGATCCTCGAACGGGGGCGCAGCACCCGAGCGGGCGCCGACGCCCTGCCGCGGAAGCGCGCTTCGACAGGACCCGCCGACCGGCGTCCAGCGAGATCGAGAACGCCGCTGGGCCGGGGTGGTGGTCGGTCAGTCCCCGAACGGGCCGACGCGGACGACCGAACGCGGGCGTGACGCCAGGTCGGCGGCCAGGTCCTGCACGTCCTGCACGGTGACCGAGCGGATCAGGTCGAGCGACTCGTCGATGCTCAGGAGCGACCCGTGCACCAGCTCGGACTTGCCGAGCCGGCTCATCCGCGAGCCGGAGTCCTCCATGCCGAGCACCAGGCCACCGGCGAGCTGGCCCATCGACCGGTCGAGCTCGGCCTGCGTGATCGGCGCGTCGGCCATCCGCTCCCACTCGGCGACCATGAGCGCGACGACCTCGTCGACCTTGCCCGGCGTGCAGCCCGCGTAGAGGCCGAAGACGCCGGTGTCGGCGTGGCCGGACGCGAACGAGTACGTGGAGTAGGCCAGGCCGCGGCGCTCGCGGATCTCCTGGAACAGGCGCGACGACATGCCGCCGCCGAGCACGGCGTTCAGGACCGAGAGAGTGAACCGCTTCGGGTCCGTCGCGGTCAGCGACGTGCCACCGATGATGACGTTGGCCTGCTCGGTGTGCCGGCGGATCGTCAGCTCGACACCGGCGGCGGGGATCCCCCCGCGCCCGGCCTGCACCGAGACGTTGGTGGGCACCCGACGGCTGCGCGGCTCCGCACCGGCGTCCAACGGCCAGCCGCCCACGGCGAGCGCCTCGCTGACCTGCGCGCACAGCACGTCGTGGTCGACGCCCCCGGCAGCGGTGACGACGAGCGTCGACGGCCGGTAGTGCTCGCGGTAGTGCTCCCACACCGCGTCGCGCGGGACCGCGCGGATGGTGTCGGGCGTGCCGCCGATGGGTCGGCCCAGCGCGTGGGCCCCCAGCACGGCGGCGGCGAACTGCTCGTGGACGACGTCACTCGGGTCGTCGTCGTTCATCGCGAGCTCTTCGAGGATCACGCCGCGCTCGGTCTCGAGCTCGTCGGTGTCCAGGCGCGCGGAGGTGACCATGTCCGCGATGACGTCGACCGCCATCGGGAGGTCCGTGTCGAGCACCCGTGCGTAGTAGCAGGTGTGCTCCTTGCCGGTGGCGGCGTTGGCCTCACCACCGACGGCGTCGAACGCCTCCGCGATGTCCATCGCGGTGCGGCGCGCGGTGCCCTTGAACAGCAGGTGCTCGAGGAAGTGCGTCGAGCCGTGGTGGCCGTCGGACTCGTCGCGCGAGCCGACCCCCACCCACGCACCCACGGTCGCCGAGCGCAGGCCCGGCATGTGCTCCGTGAGCACGCGGACCCCGCCGGGCAGGACGGAACGACGCACGATGGCGTCGCCGTCCTGCCCGACGGACTGCTCGGCCCCGGGCTGACCCGGGCGGACGAGCGGGAGGTCCAGTGGCATCGTCAGGCGTCGACCGGCTCGGACGCGCCCTCGACCGATGGCGCCTGAGCGTCGCCCTCGGTGCCCTCTTCGATCACAGCGTGCAGCGACAGCTTGCCGCGGGGGTCGATCTCGCCGATCTCGACCTGGACCTTCTGGCCCACGGCCAGGACGTCCTCGACGTTCTCGACACGACGCCCACCGACGAGCTTGCGGATCTGCGAGATGTGCAGCAGACCGTCCTTGCCCGGCGACAGGGAGATGAACGCACCGAACGTCGTGGTCTTGACGACCGTGCCGACGAAGCGCTCCCCGATCTCGGGCATGTGCGGGTTGGCGATCGCGTTGATCGCCGCACGCGCGGCCTCCGCCGACGGACCGTCGGTGGCGCCGATGTAGACCGTGCCGTCGTCCTCGATCGAGATGTCGGCGCCGGTCTCCTCCTGGATCTGGTTGATCATCTTGCCCTTCGGCCCGATGACCTCGCCGATCTTGTCGACCGGCACCTTCACGGAGATGACGCGAGGAGCGAACGGGCTCATCTCGTCGGGCACGTCGATCGCCTCGGCGATGACGTCGAGGATCGCCAGGCGAGCCTCCTTGGCCTGGGTCAGCGCGCCGGCCAGCACCGAGGCGGGGATGCCCTCGAGCTTGGTGTCGAGCTGGATGGCCGTGACGAACTCGCGGGTACCGGCGACCTTGAAGTCCATGTCACCGAACGCGTCCTCGGCGCCCAGGATGTCGGTGAGCGCCGCGTAGCGGGTCTCCCCGTTCACCGTGTCGGACACGAGGCCCATCGCGATGCCGGCGACCGGCGCGCGCAGCGGCACACCGGCGTTGAGCAGCGACAGGGTGGACGCGCAGACCGAGCCCATGGACGTCGAGCCGTTCGAGCTCAGCGCCTCGGAGACCTGGCGGATGGCGTACGGGAACTCCTCGCGGCTGGGCAGGACCGGCATGAGCGCGCGCTCGGCGAGCGCCCCGTGGCCGATCTCGCGACGCTTCGGCGAACCGACGCGACCCGTCTCGCCCGTGGAGTAGGGCGGGAAGTTGTAGTTGTGCATGTAGCGCTTGCGCGTCTCCGGGGAGAGCGTGTCGAGCTGCTGCTCCATGCGGAGCATGTTCAGCGTGGTGACACCCAGGATCTGGGTCTCGCCGCGCTCGAAGATCGCCGAGCCGTGCACGCGGGGCAGGACCTCGACCTCGGCCGAGAGCGTGCGGATGTCCCGCAGGCCACGGCCGTCGATGCGGAAGCCGTCCGTGAGGATGCGCTGGCGGATGAGCTTCTTCTGCACCGCGCGGTACGCGGCCGACAGCTCCTTCTCACGACCCTCGAACTGGGCGGAGAGCTGGGCGACGACCTCGGACTTGATCTCGTCCAGGCGGTTCTCGCGGGTCTGCTTGTCGCCGATGCTCAGGGCGTCGTTCAGGGACGCGTTCGACGCACCGTCGACGGCCGCGTACGCGTCGTCCTGGTAGTCGGGGAACGTCGGGAAGGCCTGCGTCTCCTTGGCCGCCTTCGACGCCAGCTCCTGCTGGGCCTGGACGAGCACCTTGATGAACGGCTTGGCCGCCTCGATGCCCTGGGAGACGATCTCCTCCGTGGGGGCGGTGCCACCCTCGAACTTGATGATGTTCCAGGACTTCTCGGGCGCCTCGGCCTCGATCATCGCGATCGCGACGTCGTCGCCCACGACCCGGCCGGCGACGACCATGTCGAAGGTGGCGCGCTCGCGCTCGGAGTAGCGCGGGAACGCGACCCACTGGCCCTCGACGAGCGCGACGCGCACACCGGCGACGGGGCCGGAGAACGGCAGGCCGGACAGCTGCGTCGAGATCGACGCGGCGTTGATGGCGAGCGTGTCGTACGAGTCGTCCGGGTGGATCGACAGCACGGTGATGACGACCTGGACCTCGTTGCGCAGGCCCTTGACGAACAGGGGTCGCAGGGGGCGGTCGATCAGGCGGCACGCGAGGATGGCCTCGGTGCTGGGGCGACCCTCACGGCGGAAGAACGAGCCGGGGATCTTGCCGGCCGCGTACGACCGCTCCTCGACGTCGATCGTCAGCGGGAAGAAGTCGAACTGCTCCTTCGGGTGCTTGCCTGCCGTCGTGGCGGCGAGCAGCGTCGTCTCACCGTCGAGATAGGCGACGGCGGCACCGGCCGCCTGCTTGGCGATGCGGCCGGTCTCGAAGCGGACGGTGCGGGTGCCGAAGCGACCGTTGTCGATCACTGCCTCGGCGAACTGGATCTCGGGACCCTCCATGGGTGCCCTCCTCTTTCTAGAAGGCGCCGGCCGTCCGCGAGCGATCTTCGATCGAGGCCACCGGACTCCCCTCGCGGAGGTTCCGGAAGCCACTACCGAGGACCGGACCGAGCGGACCGACGCGGTGTGGTGGTGCTGGTACTGCTGGGTGGCCCCGAAGGGCCCGACGCGACACCAGCCCGGACCCTGAGCGGGTCCGGGCTGGTGCGAGGCGTTATCGGCGCAGACCGAGCTTCTCGATGAGGCTGCGGTAGCGGTTGATGTCGACCTTCTGGAGGTACCCGAGCAGGCGACGACGCTTCCCGACGAGCAGCAGCAGGCCGCGGCGGCTGTGGTGGTCGTGCTTGTGGGTCTTGAGGTGCTCCGTGAGGTCCTTGATGCGCTGCGTCAGCATCGCGATCTGGACCTCGGGGGAACCGGTGTCACCCTCGTGGGTGGCGTGTTCGGTCATGATGGACTGCTTGACGGCACTTTCGAGCGGCACGGTTCTCCAGGTTGTCTCGTTGCGCGGTGCGCCGGGGCATGTCCACCCGGGCTCTCTCGGTCCGCGGCCGTTCGTACGGCGCCCATAGACTATCAGGCTGCGGGCGCGCCCCCCGCACCGGCGTCCGGACCGGACGCGTCTGACTCAGGGCCCGGCGCCGTGCCGAGGATCTCCCGCACCCGGTCGACGTCCTCGTGCATCCGCACCAGCAGCTCGTCGACCGAGTCGAACCTGAGCGTCGGCCGCAGCCGCTCCACCAGCTCGAGCACGACGACCTCGCCGTAGAGGTCGAGGTCCGTGCGGTCCAGCACGTACGCCTCGACCCGGCGCTGCACGCCGTCGAAGGTCGGGTTGGTGCCGATGGAGACCGCGGCGGGCAGGACCCGGTCGGCGTCCGCGTCGGCGACGTCGCTGCCGTCGGCGTGCAGGGCCCGGCGCAGCCAACCGGCGTAGACGCCGTCGGCAGGAACCATGCCATCGGCCTCCTGGCTCAGGTTGGCCGTCGGGTATCCGAGGTCGCGACCGCGCGCGTCGCCGTGCACGACGACCCCGCGGACGCGGTGCGGCCGGCCCAGCACCCGTGCCGCCTGGACGACGTCGCCGGCGTCCAGCAGCTCGCGCACCCACGTCGACGACCAGCGTCTGCGCAGCGGGTCCGCCACCCGGTCCTCCGCGCTGCCCGGGTCGGCGGACGCGGCCGGTGTCACGTCGTCGATGACCTCGACGTCGAACCCGTGCTCGCGGCCGAGCTCGACCATCGTCGACAGGTCACCGGAGTTGTTCCAGCCGAACCGCACGTCCCGCCCGACGACGACCGTGCGCGCGCGCAGCACGTCCACCAGGTAGCGCCGGACGAACTCCTCGGGCGACTGGCGGGCGAACTCGAGCGTGTACTCCAGCAGCAGCACGGCGTCGAGGCCCGTCTGCTCCAGGAGCTCGAGGCGGTCGGCGTCACCGGTGAGCAGCGGCGGCGCGGTGTCCGGCCGGTGCACCTGCTGCGGGTGCGGGCTGAATGTCACGGCGACCGACTGCGCACCCGCGGCCGCAGCGTCCGCGCACATCCGGCGCAGGACGCTGACGTGACCGCGGTGGACGCCGTCGAAGTTGCCGATCGTCACCACCGACGGACCGAAGTCCGCGGGCACGTCGGACAGCTCCCTCCAGACCTGCACACCTGCTCCTCGTCGTCCGTGCCCCACGTGCGATCGAGGGCTCGACGGACAAGCCTGCCACCCCGGCCACCCGGCGCACGCCATCGAGGCGCGCGCCGGGCGACCGTCACGGTGCGGCGACTAGCTCCGAGGGTGTCCCGGCAGCGTGAGCGTGAGCCGGGCGGGGTTCGTCGCGGTGGTCCCGGCGGCGTTCTTGAAGACCGCCCGGTACTCCGTGCCGAGGCTCAGCACCGTGGCCTTGAAGCTGAGCGTCGTGCTCTTCGCACCGGGCACCGTCACCCACGGGCCACCGAACCAGCGCACCTGCCACGTGACCGTCGGCGTCGGGTAGCCGGTGGCGGCCGCGGTGAAGCTCGCCGTCCTGCCGAGCGCCACGCGGACCGGCGCCGGGTGCGTGGTGATGACCGGAGCGGTCTTCGCCACGGTCAGCGTCGCCACCTGCGTCGTCACCGAGCCGGCCGCGTTGGTGAACACCGCGCGGTACCGGGCGTTGGCGCTGACGACGACGTCCAGCGTGGTCGACGTCGCACCGACCACGTCCTGCCACGGCCCGCTCTGCTGGACCTGCCACTGGACGCTCGGCGTGGGGGTGCCGGACGCCGCCGCGGTGAACGACGTCGTCGACCCGAACGCCGCCGTCACCGACGCGGGCTGCTGCGTGACGACGGGAGCCACCTGGACCGGGGCACCGTCGCCCTGGTCGGCGACGAACGACGCCACCCAGGACAGCGCCGAGTTCCAGTTGACCGTGATCTCGTTGGACGCCCACGACGAGATGACGTCGAGGTAGCACATCGAGGGGGCGCAGCCCTGGGTGAACGTCGCCTGCATCGTCGGGTCCCACGTCCCGGTGAACGAGTTGGGACCTCCGGCGAGCGACCCCGCGGGCGGTTCCGGCAGCGCCGGGTCCAGCGAGTGCGCGAACCAGCGGCTGTGCTGCTGGTGGGAGGCCACCTCGCCCCAGCCGGTCACGTAGGACTGGTTGAGGCCGTTGCGGCCCAGCAGGTAGTCCATGCCCTCGAGCACCGACCGGCTGTACTTCAGGTCGCTCGTGAGGTCGTACGCGACACCGACGACCACGAGGTTGTTGGCCACCGACGAGCTCGACCCCCACGCGTACTGACCGCTGGCGGGCGAGTACACCGAGCCGAACGCGTGCGCCGCCTGGCTGGCGACGTACCCGTCAGCGCCGGCGACGACCGACGCCTTGACCGCGTCGAGCCCCGGCAGGTCGCTCGGCACGGTGGCCAGGTCGATCCGGCCGAGCGCCGCGACGCTCCCCCAGTTGAACCCGTCCGGCGTGAAGATGTCCGCCGTGTGCTGCGGGCTGGTGAGGACGAACTGCTCGAACGCGTCCTCACCCGTGGTCAGGAACAGCTCGGCGGCCGCCCAGTAGAACTCGTCGGTCACCACGCTGTCGTCGTACGCCCCGCCGCCGTCGGCACCGGCCGCCGCCGGCGCGTACACGGCCGGGTGGGCGAGCGCTGCGGCCCAGGTCGAGCGGGCGGTGGCGAGCAGCGAGTCGGCGAAGGCCGGGTCGTACTCGCGGAACAGGCGGGCACCCTGAGCGGCCACGGCGGCGACGTTGAGGGTCGCTGCCGTCGACGGTCGGGCCAGCGAGCGCACCTGCGGGTCGTTCGCCGGCAGGAGCGGCAGACCGGTCCAGCCCTCGTCGTGGATCTTGTGGTGCACCATGCCCTCGTACTCACCCGAGGGCGCGATCATCTTCTGCATCCACTCGAGCTCCCAGCGCGCCTCGTCCAGCACGTCGGGCACGTCGTTGCCGTGCTCCGGCAGGTCGAGGGTGTTGTCCCCCAGCGCTCCGGCCGCGGCCGACGACGCCGTCAGGGTCCGCTCGTAGGTGCCGAGCAGCTGCGCCACCGAGATGCCGCCGTTGACCACGTACTTGCCGTGGTCGCCGGCGTCGTACCAGCCGCCCGAGACGTCGAGCGTGTAGTCGCAGGTCCAGCCGTCGTAGTAGTCGCGCGGGCCGATGCACGGCACCTCGGTGTCGCCCTGGTTGGGTGCGACCCCGACGTGCCCGGCCACGCGGGCGTACTCGTCGCCGACGATCGCGCCGTCGATCGGCGTCCCGGAGCGTGCCAGGTAGAAGTAGTCGAGCGTGTCCTGGCGGAGCTGCTGGTAGAGGTCGGCGTCGATGTCGAACGGCCGGCTCGTCTCCCCGTCGGCGACCAGCGTGTAGCCGGCACCCTCGGTGGTCACGTCCGAGAAGTCGATGACCTGGACGTTGAGGTCGGTCGACCCGTCGGTGCCCGCGGGCGTGGCGGTGCCGGACGTGACGACGGCGTCGGCCGCGTCGTGCAGCTCCCACGGCAGCGCCTCGGTCGACTCGGTCACCAAGGTCGCGCGCTTCGGGCCCTCGGGCACGTAGCCGACCTGGTTGACGCGCACGCGCGGCCCGGTCTCCGGCTGGTAGGGCGGCGGCGGGCTCGCGGTGGTCCGCAGCGAGACGTCCGTGATGCAGAACTCGTACCCGGTCGTCTTGCCCAGGTGGAAGGCCAGCTGGCCGGGCGCTGCGCCGTCGGCGGGGAACGTGAGGTTCGCCGTGAACGGGTACGTGTAGGTGGTCAGCTCGCTGGTCAGCGGCACGGAGGCCTGCTCGAACGTGGTCCGGTAGGCACCACCGCCCTCGCCGACGATGACGCGCACCGGGGTCTCCGGGGTCGCTCGGGCGGTGAAGGTCAGGACGTAGTTCTGCCCCTCCTCGACCGGGATCCCCGTGAACGCAAGGCCGGCGTCCCAGGGGTTGCTCTGCCCACCGGGCAGGGTGGTGCAGACGCCGCCGTCGGTGAACACGGGGTCCGACCCGCCGTACAGGCCCCAGGGCCCCAGCGACTCCGCGAACGAGGTGTGCGGCAGGAGCTCGACGTCGGAGGACAGCGACACGTCGTCCAGGCAGAAGGTCCAGGCGTCGGGGCTGAAGCCGCCGAGCTGGAACGCGATCTGGCCCTCGGGCTCGTCCGCGGTGGCGGTCGCGGGGTAGCTGTCGGTCGCCGTGAACTCGTAGGAGAAGTCCGTGAGCTCCGAGGTCAGCGCGGGGCTCTTGTCCACCACAGTGCCGTAGGGAGCGCCGTTCTGGCCGACGAGCGCGCGGACGGTGACGTCCGTCGTCGCGGACGCCGAGAACGCGAGCGTGTACGTCGTGCCCTGCTCGACCGCGACGCCGTTGAGCAGCACGCCGACCCCGTACTGCGCGGAACCGGCGGGCACGTCGACGCAGAAGGCCCCGCCGCTGGTGTCGATCGCCCCCTCGTGCCCGTACGCGACCCAGGCCCCCGGCCCGTCGTCGAACGACTCGGTCGGGACGGCTGCACCCGCGGGTGCGATGCCCATCAGCACGAGTGCGGCTGTAGCGGTCAAGGCGGCGCCTGCGCGCCAGGTGTGACGAGAAACCACGGTGTCTCCCTAGATAGGAGCGCTCCCACGACCCTGTGGGGCGCCGATGACGCTCCGCGCAGAGTAGCCCCCGATCCGGACAAATCGGAAGAGTCTCGAAACGATTCGTCCGGACGAGGGACAGTCGTCAGGCGGGTGCGAACACGAGGGCGGGGCGGATCGCGCCGCCGCGCTCCTCCAGCAGCGCGACGAGCGCACCGTCGGGGTCGATCCCGGCGACCGTCGTCCCCGGCGCGTCCTCGACGACGGCGATCGCCTGCCCGTAGGACAGGGCACGCGCCTCGGCGGCCGTGAGCTCCCGCACCGGGAACGTGGCGCGCGCGGAGTCGGCCAGCGACACCACGTCGATCGGCTCGTCCATGGGCAGGGCCCCGAGGTCGTCGAGCGACCGGGCGACGTCGAGCCCGTAGCCACCGACCCGCGTGCGGCGCAGGGCCGTCAGGTGGCCGCCGACGCCGAGGCCGGCGCCGAGGTCGCGGGCGAGGGCACGGACGTAGGTTCCCGACGACACCACGACGGTCACGTCGACGTCGAGCACGGGCGACCCGTCGTCGGTCCGCGCCGGGCGAACGTCGTGCACGTCGAACCGGCTGACCGTGACGGGGCGTGCGGCCAGCTCGACGTCCTCCCCTGCGCGCACCCGGGCGTACGCCCGCTGGCCGTCGACCTTGATGGCCGAGACGGCGCTGGGCACCTGCTGGATCGCGCCCGTGAGCGCGCCCGCTCCCCCGACGACGTCCGCGGACGTCACGCCCGAGGCGTCGACGGTCGCGAGCACCTCCCCCTCGGCGTCGTCGGTGGTCGTCGTGACGCCGAGCCGGATGGTCGCGGTGTACTCCTTGTCGGCCCCGACGATGTAGGTCAGCAGCCGCGTCGCGCGCCCGATGCCCACCACGAGGACTCCGGTCGCCATCGGGTCGAGCGTGCCCGCGTGCCCGACCTTCCGGGTGCTCGCCAGGCGGCGCATGCGCGCCACGACGTCGTGGCTGGTCCACCCGGCGGGCTTGTCGACGACGACGACCCCGTCTGCGGCCGTGGGGCGCCGGGGGCCCTGACTGGTCGGTCTGGTCACGCCGTGCGCCGCTCGGAGATGCCGTCCTCGACGCACTGCACCAGCGCGTCCATCCCGCCGTCCTCGCCGCGGTGCGCCGGCGCGTCGACCGCGAGGAGCACGTTGATCAGCATGCCCTGCGCGACGAACGCGCGGGCGGTCTCGTCGTCGGCCCCCGACCTCTCCCGGAACAGGCGGAAGGCCTCCCCCAGCGTGTGCCGCGCGACGCGCCCCACCTCCTCGTCGGCACCGGCGATGAACCCGTGCATGACCAGGCGCAGCAGGTCGCGGTCCGCCAGCAGGCTGACGTACGCGTCGCCCATCGCGTGCCCCGCCTCGGGCCCGGCGGGCACCGCGCCGAGCGTCGCGAGGATCTGCGCGCTGGCCTCGGAGTAGGCCGCGAGGAAGAGCTCGCGCTTGGTGCCGAACAGGCGCACCACGTAGGGCTGCGACACGCCTGCGGCGCGGGCCACCTCGTCCGTGCTGGCTGCGTACCCGCGCTCCGCGAACACCTTGCGGGCGGCGACCAGGATCTCGGCGCGCCGCTGGGTGCCGGACATGCGGGGGGCCGGCTTCTTCGCCGTCCAGTCGACGGGCTGTTCCTGAGACATGGTTGACATGTTATCAGCCGATGCCTACGGTCGGCTCTTGTTAGTAATCAATCAATGCCAACAAGGAGATTCTCGTGACCGTCACGATGCCGGCACCAGCCGAGCTGCCCGTCGCGCCACCTCCCGTGCGCCGGCGCCGGGGCACCGCCGTCGCGCTCATCGCCGCGTCCGTCCCGATGTTCATGGCCACCCTCGACAACCTCGTCATGACCACCGCGCTCCCCGTCCTGCGCACCGAGCTGTCCGCCACGCTCGAGCAGCTGCAGTGGATGGTGAACGCCTACACCCTGAGCTTCGCCACCCTGATGATCGCCGCCGCGACCCTGGGCGACCGCTGGGGGCGCCGCCGGGTGTTCGTCGCAGGCATCGTCGTGTTCGCGCTCGCCTCCATCGCGTCCGCCCTGGCCACGAGCGCCGAGCTGCTCATCGCCGCCCGAGCGGTCCAGGGCGCCGGCGCCGCGGCGATCATGCCGCTGTCGCTCACCCTGCTCGCAGGGGCGGTCCCCGCGGCTCGGCGGGCGATGGCGATCGGGATCTGGGGCGGCGTCTCCGGGCTCGGCGTCGCACTCGGCCCGGTCATCGGCGGCGCCGTGGTCGACGGCATCTCCTGGGAGGCGATCTTCTGGATCAACGTCCCGGTCGCGGTCGTCGCCATCCCGCTGGTGTTCTGGGCGCTGCCCGAGTCCCACGGCCGGCGTCAGGCGCTCGACCTGGCCGGCCTGGTCCTGGCGGGTGCCGGCATCTTCTCGCTCGTCTGGGCGATCATCCGGGGCAACGACGACGGCTGGGGCTCCGTCACCGTCATCGGCGGGATCCTCCTCGGCGTCCTCCTGCTCGCCGCGTTCCTGCTCCGCGAGTCGCGCACCGACCACCCGCTGATCCCCCTGCGACTGTTCCGGGTGCGTTCGTTCACGGTCGCCAACGCGAGCGCCCTGGCGTTCTCCTTCGGTGTCTTCGGCCTCGTGTTCCTGCTGGCGCAGTACCTGCAGATCGGGATGGGCTACACCCCGCTGGAGGCCGGCATCCGCACGCTCCCGTGGACCGCCGCTCCGATGATCTTCGCGCCGATCGCCGGGATGCTCGCCCCCCGGATCGGCGTGCGCCCCCTGCTCGCCGCGGGGCTCGCCCTGCAGGCCGCCGGCCTGGCGTGGATGGGCCTGGTCGTCACCAGCGACGGGCTCGTCTACGCCGACCTGGTCCCCGGGCTCGCGTTCGCCGGGATCGGCATGGGCCTCACGTTCGCACCGAGCGCCACGGCCGTCCTGTTCGACATGGCGCCCGACGACCACGGCACCGCCAGCTCGGTGAACTCGACCATCCGGGAGATCGGTGGGGCGCTCGGTGTCGCAGCGCTGGTCGCGGTGTTCACCGCCTCGGACGGCACGCTCACGCCCGACGGGTACGTCGCGGGACTGCAGCCGGCGGCACTGGTCGCCGCCGCCGTGGTGGCCGTCGGGGCCCTCACGGTGCTGCTGTGGATGCCCCGCGAGACGGGACGGCAGCACGCCTGACGGACAGCACGACGGCGCCCTCCGGTTCTCCGGAGGGCGCCGTCGTATGCGTGGTCAGTCGTCGTCGACCGCGTCGTCGTCGGCTTTCTTGTACGGGTCCGCGTCGCCCGCGAAGCTCGCCTGGGCAGCCAGCGCCGCGACCTCGCGGTCCCGGCGGGCCGCCTCGAGCAGCGCGGCGTCCAGCTGTGCCGAGGTGTCGGGGAGGGCGTCGAGGTGGAAGTCCAGCGACGGCGTCAGCCGGATACCGGTCTGCTTGCCAACCTCGGAGCGGATGATGCCCTTCGCGCTCTCCAGCGCGGCGGCGGTGTCGGTGCGCGCGGCGTCGTCACCGAGGACCGTGTAGAAGACGTCGGCGTGCTGCAGGTCGCCGGTCACGCGGACGTCGGTGACCGTGACGAAGCCCAGGCGCGGGTCCTTGATCCGGGTGTCGAGCATCTGCGCGACGACCTGCTGGATGCGCTCGCTGAGCTTGCGGGCGCGGGCGGTGTCCGCCATCGGATCACTCCTTGTCTAGTTGAGAGACCGCAGGGCGGGCGAGGAGAGTTCCTCGCCCGCCCTGCGGACGTTGATCACCGGGGTCAGGCGCGAGGCTTCTCGCGCATCTCCCAGGTCTCGATGGTGTCGCCGATCTCGACGTCGTTGAACGAGCCGAGGCCGATACCGCACTCGAAGCCCTCGCGGACCTCCGTGGCGTCGTCCTTGAACCGCTTGAGCGACTCGATCGTCAGGTTGTCGCCGACGACCTTGCCGCCACGCGTGACGCGCGCCTTCGTGTTCCGTCGGATGAGGCCCGACCGGACGATGGAGCCGGCGATGTTGCCGAACTTTGACGACCGGAAGACCTCGCGCACCTCGGCGGAACCGAGCTGCACCTCCTCGTACTCCGGCTTGAGCATGCCCTTGAGGGCCGCCTCGACGTCGTCGATCGCCTGGTAGATGACCGAGTAGAAGCGCACGTCGACGCCCTCGCGGTCCGCCAGCTCCTCGACGCGCTCCGCGTACTTGACGTTGAAGCCGATGATGATCGCCGAGTCGACGGTGGCCAGGTTGACGTCGTTCTGCGTGATGGCACCCACCCCACGGTGGATGACGCGCAGCTCGACCTCCTCGCCCACGTCGATCTTGAGCAGTGCGTCCTCGAGCGCCTCGACGGCACCGGAGACGTCGCCCTTGAGGACCAGGTTGAGGGTCTCGACCTTGCCCTGCTGGAGCGCCTGCGTGAAGTCCTCGAGGCTGATGCGCTTGCGACGCTTGGCCAGGAGGGCGGCACGCTCGGCCGCCTCGCGCTTCTCACCGATCTGACGCGCGGTGCGGTCGTCCGGAGCCACGATGAACGTGTCACCGGCGCGGGGCACCGAGGTCAGGCCGAGCACCTGGACGGGGCGCGACGGACCGGCCACGAGGACCGGCTCGCCGTGCTCGTCGAACATCGCGCGGACGCGGCCGTACGCCGTGCCGGCGACGATCGAGTCGCCGACGTTCAGCGTGCCGGACTGCACGAGCACCGTCGCGACGGCACCGCGGCCCTTGTCGAGGTTCGCCTCGATGGCGACGCCACGAGCGTCCTTGTCGGCGTTGGCCCGCAGGTCGAGGGCCGCGTCCGCCGTGAGGAGGACCGCCTCGAGCAGCTGGTCGATGCCGACGTTCTGCTTCGCGGAGACGTTGACGAACATGGTGTCGCCGCCGTACTCCTCGGCCACCAGGTTGTACTCGGTGAGCTGCTGGCGGATCTTGTCGGGGTTGGCCCCCTCCTTGTCCACCTTGTTGACCGCGACCACGATCGGGACGCCGGCCGCCTGGGCGTGGTTGAGCGCCTCGATGGTCTGCGGCATCACGCCGTCGTCGGCAGCGACCACGAGGATCGCGATGTCGGTCACCTGCGCACCACGGGCACGCATGGCGGTGAACGCCTCGTGGCCCGGGGTGTCGATGAACGTGACGGCACGGTCGGTGCCCTCGTGCACGGTGTGCACCTGGTAGGCACCGATGTGCTGGGTGATCCCGCCGGCCTCGCCCGCGACGACGTCCGTCTGACGGATGGCGTCGAGGAGCTTGGTCTTTCCGTGGTCGACGTGGCCCATGACGGTGACGACCGGCGGACGCGCCGTCAGGTCGTCGTCGCCCTCGGCCTCGAGCTCGGCATCCAGGTCGATGTCGAAGGCCCCGAGCAGCTCGCGGTCCTCCTCCTCGGCCGACACCATCTCGATGATGTAGCCGAGCTCCTCGGCCAGCGTGCCGAACGTGTCCTCGTCGAGCGACTGCGTCGCCGTCGCCATCTCACCGAGGTGGAACAGCACGGTGACCAGCGCGGCCGGGTTGGCGTCGATCTTGTCCGCGAAGTCGTTCAGCGACGAGCCGTGGCGCAGGCGGACGACGGTCTTGCCGTTGCCGCGAGGAACCTGCACGCCACCCAGCGAGGGGGCCTGCATCTGCTCGAACTCTTGACGCTTCGCGCGCTTCGACTTGCGGCCACGGACGGGACGACCGCCCGCACGACCGAAGGCACCCTGCGTGCTGCCGCGACCGGCACCGCCGGGACGACCGCCACCGCCACCGGGACGACCGGCGAAACCGCCACCGCCACCGGGAGCGCCACCGGGCGCACCCCCGCCGCCACCGGGTCGACCGGCGTAGCCGCCGCGCGCACCGCCACCGGCACCGCCGGGGCCGCCACGGCCACCGGGACCGGCCGGACGCTCGCCAGGACGACCGACGCCGCTGGACGTCTTGCCCGGCATCATGCCCGGGTTGGGACGCGGGCCACCGGGGCGGGGACCGCCGGGACGGGGACCGCCCGGACGCTCGCCGGCCGAGGCGGCCGGAGCACCCTCGGCAGGGGCGGGACGCCGGTCACGGTCACCCGGACGCGGCATGCCCTGCGAGGGCGCGAACGGGTTGTTGCCCGGACGCGGCGGGCGGGGACCGCCGCCGGGACGCTCGCCCTGGCGGGGCATGCCCTGGGACGGCGCGAACGGGTTGTTGCCCGGACGAGCGGCAGGCGGGGCCTGACGCGGACCGGGCCGGACTGCAGGGCCGGCGGGAGCGGCTGCGGCAGGTGCCGAGGCAGCAGGAGCCTGCGCGGCGGCCGGGGCCGGGCGCGCGGGAGCCGGACGTGCCGGGGCGGGGGTTGCTGCCGGAGCCGGGGCTGCGGGGGCAGCAGCCGGCGCGGCGGGCGCAGCTGCCGCAGGCGCGGGGCGGGGTGCCTCGACCGGTGCGGCAGGTGCGGGTGCTGTGGGGGCAGCGGCGGCCGGGGCGGGCGCCGGACGTGCCGATGCCTTCGGGGCGGGTGCTGCTGCGGGGGCGGAACCTCCGCCACCGACCGGGTAGGTGTCGCGCAGCTTGCGGACGACCGGCGGTTCGATGGTCGAGGATGCCGAGCGGACGAATTCACCGAACTCGTTCAGCTTGGTCATGATGGTCTTGCTGTCGACCCCGAGCTCTTTGGCGAGCTCGTAGACGCGGACCTTGGCCACATCTCTCCTGTCTCGGTCCGCCCGGACAGGGTCGGACCGTCGTTAGTGCTGGGTACTCATCGCTGGGTACTCATCGGTGCGTGCTCATCGGGCAGCCATCGGCTTCCAACCCGCTTTCCGTATCGACGATCGGCCTCGCCACCGGGAACTACCCGACGACGTCCTGCTCCTGCTGCTCCTCGAGGTGGCGGTGCACCGCGTCCGTGCCGGGCTGCCCCGCAACTCGCAGGGCACGCCCGAACGCTCGCCTGCGTTCGGCCTTCTCGAGACATCCAGGATCGGGGTGCAGCCATGCCCCCCTGCCCGGCATCGTGCGGTTGACGTCCACGACGAGCACGACTGCGCTCTCGGTAACGGCGACCACCCTCAGCAGGGCTGACCTCGGGCCGGTGGCTCGGCACCCCACGCACGTGCGCAGCGGACCCATGCCAGAGACACGTTCGGGTGTCTGTGGGGTCCGCCGGCTCGACGGGAGGAGCCGGACATCCGGCCCAGCCGCGGCAAGTCTACCGCGCCGCGGCTCCGGCGGCGTCACTCGTGACGTCACTCACTGCCGTCCGCGCCACCATGGGCACCGCGGGCGCCTTCCGACACGCTCTCCCCCGGCACCTCGGCGTCGGACCGGATGTCGATGCGCCAGCCCGTGAGCTTCGCGGCCAGGCGGGCGTTCTGCCCTTCCTTGCCGATGGCGAGCGACAGCTGGTAGTCCGGCACGATCACGCGCGCCGCACGTGCCACGGGGTCGACGACCGTCACGGACAGCACGCGGGCGGGCGACAGGGCGTGGGCGATCATCTCCGCGGGGTCGTCGGCGTGGTCGACGATGTCGATCTTCTCGCCGTGCAGCTCCGCCATCACGGCCCGCACCCGGCCGCCCATCGGGCCGATGCAGGCACCCTTGGCGTTGACGCCGGGGACCGTCGCGCGGACGGACATCTTGGTGCGGTGACCGGCCTCGCGCGCCATCGCGGTGATCTCGACCGTGCCGTCCGCGACCTCGGGGACCTCGAGCTCGAACAGCTTGCGCACGAGGTTCGGGTGCGTCCGGGACAGGGTCACCTGCGGCCCACGCTGCCCGCGGGCGACCTCGAGGACGTACCCGCGGATCCGGTCGCCGTGCACGTACTCCTCCCCCGGCACCTGCTCGTGCGCGGGGAGCACCGCCTCGGTCCCGCCGACGTCGATGAGCACGGTCCGCGGGTCGCGGCCCTGCTGGATGACGCCGCCGAGGACCTCGCCCTCCTTGCCGCGGAACGCGCCGAGCACCTGGTCGTCCTCGGCGTCGCGCAGGCGCTGCACGATGACCTGGCGGGCCGTCGCGGTCGCGATGCGCCCGAAGCCGTCGGGGGTGTCGTCGAACTCGGGGCCGTCGGGACCGGGCGGCGGCAGGATGCCCTCGTCGTCGGGCTCGCCCACGGGCGCGGCCTCCCGCGCCCACACGGTCACGTGCCCGGTCTTGCGGTCCACCTCGACCCGTGCCCGCGTCTGCGCGCCCGGCGTGCGGTGGTACGCGGACAGCAGCGCCTGCTCGATCGCGGAGACCAGCACGTCGAGGCTGATCTCCCGCTCGCGCTCGAGCAGCCGCAGCGTCTGCATGTCGATGTCCATCTCAGCTCTCCTTGCCGGCAGCGGCGTCGTGGCCGGCCGTCTCGTCTGGGTCCACGTCGTCCACAGGGCCGATGCCCGACAGGTCCACCACGACGTGCGCGTGGCGCACGTCGGACAGGGACACGCGGACGGGCTCGCCCACCACCGGCTTGCGACCCTTGAGCCCGGGCGTCACGGGCACGACAACGATCGCGTCGTCGGAACGGTCGACCTCCGTCAGTCGCCCGGCCAGCGTCCCGCCGTCCGCCAGGGACACGGTGACCATGTGCCCGACCGCGTGCGTGAAGTGGCGGCGCTCCGTCAGGGGGCGGTCCACACCGGGGCTCATCACGTCGAGCGTGTACTCCCCGACGATGATGTCGGCGGCGTCCAGGGCGTCGGAGACCGCTCGGGTGGCCTCCGCCACGCGGTCCAGGTCCAGGCCGCCGGCGTCGTCCTCCGTGACGTCGAGGACCACCTCGACCACGGATCGCGAGCCTGCCTTGCGCACGGTGACGTCCTCGAGCAGGAGACCTGCTGCGTCGACGGCGGGCTCCACGACGTCCCGGACCCGATCAGCGTGTGTCGGGTGTGCTGGCGCGACCATGTCAGCCTCCTGTCGGTCCAGCGGGTCGTCGGCGAGCGACGTTGCGACCCTGTGATGTTGTGGGACCACAGTAACGAGTCCGGGCGAGCCCGACGGCCGCGACCCTGCGGCATGGCAGGATCACCGGCGATGAGCGTGGAGCAGAGGCGTGCCGGCCGCAGGGATCATGCGCGCGATCACGCGCGCCCGGGACGCGTCGTCGCTCGCGCGATCGCCGCGGCAGTGACGGTTCTCACGCTCGCGGCGTGCGGTCTGCGGGTGGAGACGCCGCCGCCCGTCGAACCCAGCCCGGACGCCGTCGAGCAGGTCCGGGCACGGACGGTGGCGGACTCGCTCGCCCTGTCGGCCGCCGCGACCGCGGCCGCGCTGCTCCCCGACGGCGCCGTCGAGCCGGTCGCACCCGTGCTCGCCGACGTCACCGGCTTCTCCGACCAGCACGCCGACCAGCTCGGCGGGGTGTACGTGTCCGGGCTGCCCGCACCCACGGGCTCCCCCACCACGAGCGCGCCGCCGACGGCCTCGGTGGCCGACGTCCTGGCGGAGCTCGCGGCGGCGACACGCACCGCGCTGACCGACGCCGACACCGTGACCGACGGGCCCCTCGCCAGGCTCGTCGCATCCGTCGCGACGTCCCGCGGGGAGCTGGCGACCCGGCTCGCGCTGGCCACCGGCGCCGAGATGCCGTCCCTCGTCCCGGACGAGCCCACCGCGTCGACCGAGCCGGAACCGAGCCCGGACAGCTCGGCACCGGAGGGCGACGCGTTGTCCGCCGCCGAGGCCGCGGCGCTCGCGCTCGCGCACGACGAGGCGGGCTACGGGTTCGAGGTCATCGCCGCCAAGCTCTCCGCCGAGCAGCGCGCGGCAGCCGAGTCGTCGGCCGCCGCCCACCGCGTCCGCAGCGAGGACTGGGCTGCGGCCGCCGGGATCGACGGGACGGCGCAGGACCCCCGCCGGGCGTCGTACACGCTGCCCGCAGGGCTCGACGACCCGACCGTCTCGATCGCCCTCGGGCGCACGCTGGAGACCGCGGTCGCCGACGCCTACGCGAACGCCGTCGCCCAGGCAGGGCCGGGCACCCGGTCCACGCTGATCGACGGTCTGCACCGGGCGACCGTCGACGCCGCCGCCTGGGGCGCCACCCCGGTCCCGTTCCCGGGCCTGCCGGAACGCGCACAGCAGCCCACGGGCTGACCGCCTCGAGCAGCCGACACCGGGACGTCCGAGCTTCCGGTCGTCAGGGCGACCGAAAGCTCGGACGTTGCGGTGTGTCAGGCCGTGAGGAGCGTCGTGACCAGGGCCTCGACGCGGTCCGCCACCTCGGCGACCGGGACCTGCTCGGTGGTGCCGCCGACGCGCGGACGCACCTCGACGACCCCCTCGGCCAGCCCGCGGCCGACGACGACCACCAGCGGGACACCCAGGAGCTCGGCGTCGGCGAACTTCACGCCGGGCGACACCTTGCCCGGGCGGTCGTCGTAGAGGACCTCGACGCGGCGCGACGACAGCTCGGTGGCGATCGCCTCGGCCGCCTCGAACACCGCCGGGTCCTTGCCCGTCGCGACGACGTGCACGTGCGCCGGGGCCACGTGCGCCGGCCAGGCCAGCCCGCGCTCGTCGTTGTTGGCCTCCGCGAGCGCGGCGAGCACCCGGGTGACCCCGACGCCGTAAGAGCCCATCGTCACCACCTGCGCCTTGCCGTTCTGGTCCAGCACGGTCAGGCCGAGCGCCTGGGCGTACTTGCGCCCGAGCGCGAAGATGTGGCCGATCTCGATGCCGCGCGCGAGCTCGAGCGGACCGGAGCCGTCGGGGGCGGCGTCACCCGCGCGCACCTCGGCCGCCTCGACCGTGCCGTCGGCGGTGAAGTCCCGGCCGGCGACGAGGTCGAACACGTGCTTGCCGTGCTCGTTGGCGCCGGTGATCCAGCGGGTGCCCGCGACGACCCTCGGGTCGAGCAGGTACCGGATGGCCGTGCGCTCCTCCCCGTCCGCCACGGGGACGTTCGGGCCGAGGACGTCGGGTCCGAGGTACCCGCGGACGAGCTCCGGGTGGGGTGCGAAGTCGGCGTCGCCGGCGGCCTCGACCTCGGCCGGCGCGACGGCCGCCTCGAGGCGCTTGAGGTCCACCTCGCGGTCGCCGGGCAGGCCGACGACGAGCAGCTCGCGCTCGCCGCTCGGGTGCACCAGGGCGAGGACGACGTTCTTGAGCGTGTCGGCGGCGGTCCAGGGCCGGTCGGGGCGCGCGAACCGCTCGTTGGCGACGGCGACGAGCGTGTCGATCGTGGGCGTGTCCGGCGTGTCCTCGACGTGGGCCGCCGGGGCGTCGTCGAACGGGATCGCGTCGGGGACGACCGTGGTGACGGCCTCGACGTTCGCGGCGTAGCCGCCCGGCGAGCGCACGAAGGTGTCCTCGCCGATCGGGGTCGGCGTGAGGAACTCCTCGGAGCGCGAGCCGCCCATGGCACCCGACGTCGCGGCCACGATGACGTACTCGAGGCCGAGCCGGTCGAAGATGCGCCGGTACGCGGCGCGCTGCGCCTGGTACGACGCCTCCAGCCCGGCGTCGTCGACGTCGAACGAGTAGGCGTCCTTCATGATGAACTCGCGCCCGCGGATGAGGCCGGCACGCGGGCGGGCCTCGTCGCGGTACTTCGTCTGGATCTGGAAGAGCGTCAGCGGCAGGTCCTTGTACGACGAGTACAGGTCCTTGACCAGCAGCGTGAACATCTCCTCGTGCGTCGGCGCGAGCAGGTAGTCACCGCCCTTGCGGTCCTTGAGCCGGAAGATGTTCGGCCCGTACTCGGTCCAGCGGCCCGTCGCCTCGTACGGCTCCTTGGGCAGCAGCGCCGGGAAGTGCACCTCCTGGGCGCCGGCCGCGGTCATCTCCTCGCGGACGACCTGCTCGACCTTGGCCAGGACCCTCAGCCCCAGCGGGAGCCAGGTGTAGATGCCGGGGGCGGCGCGGCGGATGTAGCCCGCACGCACGAGCAGACGGTGACTGGCGACCTCGGCGTCGACCGGGTCCTCCCGCAGCGTGCGGAAGAAGAGCTGGGAGAGGCGGATGAGCATGGGAGGAGCGTAGTTGCCCGTGCTCCCGGAGCCGTACGCGATTCCGTGCGGTTGGATGGTGCTCGTGCCGGAGCTGCCCGAGGTCGAGGCGCTCGCGCAGTTCCTGCGCGGGCGGACGGTCGACCACGTCGTGACCGAGGTGTCGATCGGCGCGATCAGCGCGCTGAAGACGTTCCGGCCACCGCCCGACGCGCTCGTCGGTGGCACGGTGGTGGATGCCCAGCGGCACGGCAAGTGGCTGGACCTCATGGTCGTGCAGCCGACCGGCGAGCCGCTGCACCTGATCTGGCACCTGTCGCGCGCCGGCTGGGTGCGCTGGTCCGAGCAGCTGTCGACCAACCCCGTGCGGCCCGGCAAGTCGCCGCTCGCGCTGCGGGTGCGCCTCGATGACGGCTCCGGGTTCGACCTCACCGAGGCAGGCACGCGCAAGCGGCTCGCGGTGCACGTCGTCGAGGACCCGGCCGACGTCCCGCAGATCGCGACGCTGGGCGTGGAGCCGCTGTCCGACGAGTTCACGGAGGACCGCCTGGCCGAGCTGCTCGCGTCGCGCAACCAGCAGGTCAAGGGCCTGCTGCGCGACCAGGGGACGATCGCGGGCATCGGCAACGCGTACTCGGACGAGATCCTGCTCGCGGCACGGATGAGCCCGTTCGCGATGACGAAGTCGTTCGACGCCGACCGCACCCGCGTCCTGTGGGAGGCGATCCGCGAGGTCCTCACGGGTGCCGTCGGGTCGGCGTCGGGGAAGCCCGCGATCGAGCTCAAGGACGCGAAGCGCCGCGGGATGAAGGTGCACGGGCGGACCGGCCAGCCCTGCCCGGGGTGGGACGACGTGCCGTGCGGGGACACCGTGCACGAGGTCTCGTTCGCGGACTCGTCGCTGCAGTACTGCCCGACGTGCCAGACCGGCGGCAAGCCGCTCGCCGACCGGCGGATGTCCCGGCTGCTGCGCTGAGCCCTCAGAACAGGACGGTCGCGTACGTACCGACCTGCCGGAAGCCCACCGCGCGGTACGCCGCCAGCGCCCGCTCGTTGTAGCTGTTCACGTACAGCGACACCAGCGGCGCCACCTCGCCGCGGGCGATCTGCACCACGGCCGCCATCCCGGCCTCCGACAGCCGCTCGCCACGGCGATCGGGCGCCACCCAGACGCCCTGGACCTGCGCCACTCCCCCGGCGACGGCACCGAGCTCGGCCTTGAACACGACGTCACCGGGGTGGTCGACGCGGACGAAGGAGCGCCCCTGGGCGATCAGGCCGTGCACCCGGGTCTCGTACGGCCCGCCGGGCCCGCTGACCGGCGAGTAGCCGACTTCCTCGGTGAACATCCGCACGCAGGCCGGGAGCACGATGTCGAACTCCTCCGGCCGGGACCGGCGCACGCGGGTGTCGGCGGTGATCAGCGGCGCGTGCTCGATCACCATCGACGGCTGGTCCTCGCGGACCTCCCGGGCGGCCGGCCAGTAGTAGCGGAGCCTGCCCCACATGCCGAGCACCGCCTCGGCGGGTCCGACGATCGACGAGCAGCGCCGGCCCTGCCCGCGCGCGAGACCGGCGAACGCGTCGAGCGCGCGAGCCATCAGCTGCGGGTCGTCGACGGGCACGATCGGGACCATGTTCGCCCCGGCGTAGCAGACGGCGAGGAGCTCGCCGCCCTCCTCGTAGCCCCACAGGGTTCCCCCCGCGGCACGCAGTGTCCGCCCGACGGCCTGCTCGAGCCGGGCGGTCGCCAGGACGGACCCGACGGCGTCCCGCGCGCAGACGGCCAGGGCTGCGGTGAGGTCGACGTCACCGAGGACCCGACCTCCGGCCCGACCGTCGAGCAGAGCAGCGCGGCGTTGCACCATGGGTAGATCCTGCACCACGGGCGTCCGCTTCACCCCATGTCCGACACGTCGATCGAGTGAACGCTGGGCGCCAGCACCCTGTCAGCCGACGGTGACGACGGGCGCGCCGTCGCCGGACTCCACGGGATCCATGCTCTCGGCGAGGCGCATGGCCTCCTCGATGAGGGTCTCGACGATGAGCGCCTCGGGCACGGTCTTGATGACCTCGCCGCGCACGAAGATCTGTCCCTTGCCGTTGCCGGACGCGACCCCGAGGTCGGCCTCACGGGCCTCGCCGGGGCCGTTCACGACGCAGCCCATGACGGCGACGCGCAGCGGCACCTCCATGCCCTCGAGCCCGGCCGTGACGCGCTCGGCCAGCGAGTAGACGTCCACCTGGGCGCGCCCGCAGGACGGGCAGGAGACGATCTCGAGCTTGCGTGGGCGCAGGTTGAGCGACTGCAGGATCTGGATCCCGACCTTGACCTCCTCGACCGGCGGCGCGGACAGGGACACGCGGATGGTGTCGCCGATGCCCTTGCTCAGCAGGGCGCCGAACGCGGTCGCGGACTTGATGGTGCCCTGGAACGCCGGGCCGGCCTCGGTCACGCCGAGGTGCAGGGGCCAGTCGCCGCGCTCGGAGAGCAGCTCGTACGCGCGGACCATGATCACGGGGTCGTTGTGCTTGACGGAGATCTTGAAGTCGCGGAAGCCGTGCTCCTCGAACAGCGACGCCTCCCAGACGGCGGACTCGACGAGCGCCTCCGGCGTGGCCTTGCCGTACTTGGCGAGCAGGCGCGGGTCGAGCGAGCCGGCGTTGACGCCGATCCGGATGGACGTCCCGGCGTCGGTGGCCGCGCGGGCGATCTCCTTGACCTGGTCGTCGAACTTGCGGATGTTGCCCGGGTTGACGCGGACCGCGGCGCAGCCGGCGTCGATGGCCGCGAAGACGTACTTCGGCTGGAAGTGGATGTCCGCGATCACGGGGATCTGCGACTTGTGGGCGATGGCGGGCAGCGCGTCCGCGTCGTCCTGCGTCGGGACGGCCACGCGGACGATGTCGCAGCCGGCGGCCGTCAGCTCGGCGATCTGCTGCAGCGTCGCGTTGATGTCGGTCGTCTGGGTCGTGCACATCGACTGGACGCTGACGGGGGCGTCACCGCCGACGTCGATCTTGCCGACCTTGATCTTGCGCGTCTTGCGCCGGGGGGCCAGGACCAAGGGGGGCGCCTCCGGCATGCCGAGGCTGATCGGGATGCTCACGCGTTCATCATCGCACCCGGCAGGTCGCCCGCCCGCCCGCGGAGGCCGGTGTGCACGAGATCACCCCAGAGCCCCACGGGTCGGATCGCGTCAGATCTGCACCGGGTTCACGATGTCGGCGTAGAGCAGGAGGAGCCCGACCGCACCCAGCACGACGAAGACCGAGTAGGCGAGCGGCACGAGCTTGGCGGAGTCGAAGGGACCCGGGCGGGGCAGCCCACGCAGCCGGGCTGCCTGGCGCCGGGCGCCCTCCCACAGCGCCGCGGCGACGTGGCCGCCGTCGAGCGGCGGCAGCGGGATGAGGTTGAACACGAAGAGCGCGATGTTCAGTGCCGCCATCAGCTGCAGGAGCGCCGCGGCCTTGAGCTGCCACTCGATGCCGTCGGTCGAGGCGATCTCCCCGGCGAACCGGCCGATGCCCACGGGGCCGACGATGCTGTTGAGGTCGCGCTCGGTCCCGTTCACCTGGGACTGGACGAGGTCGACCATGCGGCTCGGGAGGGTGGCGACGACCGTCACGGTCTGCCACGTCGTGTCAGCCACCGCGCCGACGACGTCCAGCGGGGACTGCCGGACCAGCTCCTGCGCCGGGACGATGCCGAGGAACCCGACGGGCTTCGTCACCGGGTCACCGGCGCTGTCGACGACCAGCTGGTCGTTCTCGTCGTAGACGGCGCGCTCCGCGACGACCGGCGTGATCGTGAGGTCGATGACCTCGCCGTCGCGCTCGACGACGATTCGGACCTCCTGCTCGCCCGTGTCGCGGATGAGGTCCGAGAGCTGCTCCCAGGACGTGATCTCGGTGCCGTCGTAGGACACGACGGTGTCCCCCGCCTCGATGCCGGCCGCAGCCGCCGGTGCGGCCTCGTCGGACGGCGTGCACTCGCGCAGCTCGTCGGCGCCGACCGGGATGACGCACTGGGAGACGCCCGACAGGGTGGTGGTCGTCGTCGGCAGACCGATGCCGACCAGCACGATCGCCATGAGGAAGAACGCGATGACCAGGTTCATCACCGGGCCGCCGAGCATCACGACCAGCTTCTTCGGCGTCGAGAGGTGGTAGAAGGCGCGGGGGTCCTCGCCAGGACGGATCTCCTCCGCGCTCGCCTGGCGGGCGTCGCGCGCGAGCCGCCCCAGCCAGGTGCGCGCCGGCGGGTTGCCGACGGCCGCGTCGGGCGGGTACATGCCGACGAGGCGCACGTAGCCGCCGAGCGGGATCGCCTTGAGGCCGTACTCCGTCTCACCCCGGGTGCGCGACCAGAGCGTCGGGCCGAAGCCGATCATGTAGTGGCTCACGCGGACGCCGAAGCGCTTGGCGGGCACCATGTGGCCGACCTCGTGCAGCCCGATGGACAGCAGCAGCACGACGACCACGATGAGCACAGCGACCAGGTAAGCCATCGACCCCTCCGTCAGAAGCTCGCGCGCACGCGCGAGAGCGGGGCCTCGGTCGACTCCCGCGGGGACATCTTGCCTCGTGTCCCTGGGAACCTCCTGAACGCACGCCCGGGTCACCCGATCGGCCTGAGCTGGGGGCGACCCGCCGGTCGGCGGATTTCGTCGTGGGATTCTTTCCCGCGCACGACATCGGCACTAGCGTCCCCCTATGACCACCGTTTCCGATCCGGTCGTTCCGCTCGAGCAGCGCCGCGTCCTGCACACACCGATCCCGGGACCGCAGTCGGTCGCCCTCGGCGTCCGGCGCGCGGCGGCGGTCGCGGCCGGTGTCTCGTCGACGCTGCCGGTGTACGTGAGCCGGGCGGCGGGTGCCGTGATCGAGGACGTCGACGGGAACGTGCTGATCGACCTGGGCTCCGGCATCGCGGTCACGTCCGTCGGGGCGAGCGCACCGGAGGTCGCCGCGGCGGTCGCCGCCCAGGCGGCCGACTTCACGCACACCTGCTTCATGATCAGCCCGTACGAGGAGTACGTCGCCGTGTGCGAGGCGCTCGCGCGGATCACCCCCGGCACCCACGACAAGCGGTCGGTCCTGGTGAACTCGGGGGCGGAGGCCGTCGAGAACGCCGTGAAGGTCGCCCGTCGCGCCACGGGTCGGCCGGCGGTCCTGGTGCTCGACCACGCCTACCACGGGCGCACCAACCTCACGATGGCGATGACCGCCCGGGCCATGCCCTACAAGACGGGCTTCGGGCCGTTCGCCGGCGAGGTCTACCGCGTCCCGGCGTCCTACCCGCTGCGCGACCCCGCGGGGATGACCGGCAAGCAGGCCGCGCTGCGGGCCATCGGCGTGGCCGAGCGCCAGGTGGGCGCCGACCAGGTCGCCGCGCTCGTCGTCGAGCCGATCCTCGGCGAGGGCGGCTTCGTCGTCCCGGCGCCCGGCTTCCTGTCGACCCTGGCCGAGTGGGCGGCCGACCGCGGGATCGTGCTCGTCGCCGACGAGGTGCAGACCGGGTTCGCCCGGACCGGCGCGATGTTCGCCATGGAGCACGAGGGGGTCGTCCCCGACCTCGTCGCCATGGCCAAGGGCATCGCGGGCGGACTGCCGCTCGGGGCCGTCACCGGGCGGGCCGAGCTGCTCGACGCCGTGCACGCCGGCGGGCTCGGCGGCACGTTCGGCGGCAACCCGCTCGCGTGCGCGGCCGCCCTGGCGTCGCTCGAGATCTACGAGCGCGACGACCTCGCGGCCGCCGCGCGGGCGATCGAGGCGGCGGTCGTCCCCCGCCTGACGGCCCTCCGGGACGAGGTCCCGGCCCTGGCGGACGTGCGGGGACGCGGCGCGATGCTCGCGCTGGAGCTGGTCCGGCCCGGGACGCTCGAACCCGACAAGGCCGCCGCCCAGCGGGTCGCGGCCGCGTGCGCGGCGCAGGGCGTCCTGGTGCTCACGTGCGGCACGTGGGGGAACGTCCTGCGCCTCCTCCCGCCGCTCGTGATCGGGCACGACCTCCTCGACGAGGCCCTGACGGTGCTCGAGGACGCGCTCCGCTCGATCTAGGCGGGGTCGCGCTCCTCCAGGCCCCACGGCGAGCCGTAGCCCTCGGGCGTCGGCGCCGCCAGGAGCTCGAGGAACGGGACGGCGTCGAACGCCTCCGGGCCGAGCACCCCCGCCCCGGACCAGGTGCCGGCCGCCAGGAGCTCGAGCGCGACGACCGGGTTGACGGCGGTCTGCCACACGACGCACTGCGCGCCGTACTCGGCCATCGACCACGCGTTGTCGACGAGGTGGTACAGGTACACCTCGCGCGGGGAGCCGTCCACGCCCGTGCCCGTCACCAGCAGCCCGGCGCACGTGGACCCGGTCATGCGCGGGCCGATGGTCGCCGGGTCGGGCAGGGCCGCGGCGACCACGTCACGCGGGCTCACCTGCACGCCACGGACCGTCACCGGCTCCGTCCGGTCCAGGCCCAGACGGTGCAGGGTCCGCAGGACACCGATGAACTCCTCGCCCAGCCCGTACTTGAACGTCACCTTCCGGGCGTCGACCCAGCGGGGCATGAGGAGGACCTCCTCGTGCTCCACGTGCACGCACTCGACGTCCCCGATCGGGTCGGGGAACCGGAAGACCTCCGGCTCGTGGAACGGTGCGACAGTGAACCAGCCGTCCGCCAGGCCGGCGCCGGCCTCCGCGCGGTCCGCCGACCAGATCACCGGCGGGTTCAGGCACTCCTCGATCGTCGTCCAGATGGAGAACGACGGCGCGAAGATCGGCTCCCCGTCGTCGCCGACGACCTCGAGGTTGGCGCCGTCGCGCACGCCGAGCTCGTCGATCGCGGAGAACAGGTGGTCGGCGGCGTACCGGGCGAACACGTCGGACAGGCCCGGCTCCACCCCGATGCCCACCAGGGCCAGCTGCCCGTCCGCCTCCCACCCGGCGGCCTGCGCGAACTGCTCGTCGCCCAGCTTGACGCCCGGGAGCTCGTACGGCCGCTCCGGGTGCGCGTGGGACAGCGACATCGCCATGTCGAGGTAGTGCGCGCCGGCCGCCCGGACCCCCTCGAAGATCGGCAGCACGAACCGCGGGTCGACCGCGTTGAGCACGTGCGTCGCGCCGTGCTCGCGCACCAGCGCCTCCACGGCGGCCGCGCTCGAGGCGTCGACGGCCGCCGCGACGAACCGGCCGCCCACCACGTCGTGCGCGCTCGCCGCCTCGACGGTCCGCTGCGACCGGCCCAGGTCCACGTCGGCCACGACGAGCCGCTCGAAGAACCGCCGCCGCGCCGCGATCCGCGCGACCGCGTCGCCCACCCCACCGCTTCCGACCACCAGGATCCGCACGAGTGTCGCCTCCGAGCTCACTGTGTCGTTCGTCGTGCCCGGAGCCGCTTGCTCCGGGCGTGACCGAGCACCTGGACCAGCACCACGATGGCGAGGGCCAGGACGAACATGAACGAGCTGATCACGTTGGCCTGCGGCGGGATGCCCCGGGTGGCCGAGACGTACACGAACTTGGGGAACGTCGAGTAGGACCCCGACGTGAAGTTGGTGACGATGAAGTCGTCGAAGCTCAGGCTGAACGCGAGCAGCGCCGCCGCCGCGATGCCCGGCAGGAGGAGCGGGAACGTGACCCGCCAGAACGCCTGCCACGGAGAGGCGTACAGGTCGGCCGCCGCCTCCTCGATCGCCGGGTCCAGGCTGGCGACGCGCGCCTTGACGGTCACGACGACGAAGCTGATGCAGAACAGCACGTGCGCCGCGACGACGGTGCCGAAGCCGAGCGGGACGCGCAGGGTCAGGAACTGCGCGAGGAGCGCCGCGCCGAGCACGACCTCGGGCGTCGACATCGGCAGGAAGATCAGCAGGTTGGTCGGCGCGCGGCCGCGGAACCGGAACCGGACCAGCGCGATCGCCACCAGGGTGCCGAGCGCGGTCGCGATCAGGGTGGAGACGAGCCCGACCTGCAGGGAGTTGGCGAAGGACTCGCACACCTGGGGCACGCCGCACGGGTTCTGCCAGTTCTCCAGGGTGAACCCGCGCCACACGAGGTTGGTCTTGCCTGCGTCGTTGAACGAGAACAGCACCGTGTAGGCGACCGGCACGAGCAGGTAGACGAACGCGAGGGCGGCGAAGACCGGCACGATCAGCTCGCCAACCCGCCGACGTCGACGGCGCGGGGTGCGCGGCGGGTCCGACGCGGCCGTCGACTGCGCGGCCCGGTCGAGCACGGCTGTCACGGTGTCCACCCGTCCGCCGACGAGCGGGCGCTCACAGCAGCTCCTCCGTCCCCGACCGGCGCACGTACGCGCCGACGAGGAGCAGGATCGCCACCATGAGCAGGACCGACAGGGCGGCGGCCGTCGGGTAGTCGAGCACCTTGAAGAACCGGGCGTCGATGACCTGCCCGATCATGGTCGTGTTCGTGCTGTTCCCCAGCAGGGACGCGTTCACGTAGTCCCCCGCGGCCGGGATGAACACGAGGAGCGTCCCGGCGACCACCCCGGGCAGGGACAGCGGCCACGTGACCGTCCGGAACGTCGTGACCGGGGACGCGTACAGGTCCGCGCCGGCTTCCAGGAGCCGGGAGTCCAGCCGCTCCAGCGCCGCGAAGATGGGCAGCACCATGAAGGGCAGGAAGTTGTAGGTCAGGCCGCTGACCACGGCGAACGGGGTGGCGGTCAGCCGGGCGTCCGGCGGGAGCAGGTGCAGGGCGTGCAGGGCGGTCACGACGAACGCGTCGTCGGCAAGGATCTGCTTCCACGCGATGGTGCGCAGGATGAAGCTGGTGAAGAACGGTGCGACGACCAGCACGAGCAGCAGCCCCTGGAGCAGCTTGCGCCCCCGGGCGCGCACCGCGATGACGTACGCGATCGGGTAGCCGATCACCAGGGCGGCCACCGTGGCCACGAACGCGAACCAGAAGGAGCGCAGGAACGCCGGCCAGAACTGCGCGAGCGCGTCGGGGTAGTTCTGCCAGTGCAGGGCGGGCTGGTACTGCCCCACGTCCCCGCCGGGCACCGGCACGTACAGGGACGTCGCCAGCAGGGCGCCCACCGGCACGACGAAGAACAGGACCAGGTAGCCCAGCCCGGGACCGAGCAGCAGGAGGTGCGCGCGCTGGGCGCGACGGCGCGCAGGTGGGGCGGCCTCCCCCGCGACGCCGTGCCCGAGCGCGGCCGTGATGCTCACCGGCGCCTCACAGCTCGTCGTCGAGGTCGACGGTGCCGTCGTCGCGGGCCTGCGCGCCGTCCAGACCGAACGTGAAGTCGACCGACCAGGCCAGCCCCACGGACGTCCCGACCGGGACCGTGGCTCCACCGAGCAGGTTCTGCGCGAAGACGCCGAACGTCCCGAGCCCCGGGACCTCCACCTGGTACTGCGTGCTCACGCCCATGAACGAGACGTCGGTGACGATCCCGGGACCGAGCACGTTCTCGCCGTCGCCCGGCACCTGGTCCCCGACGAGGAGCCGCATCTTCTCCGGCCGCGCCCCGACGAGCACCGCACCGTCCTGTCGCACCGCACGCGCCGCCGGGACGAGCACCCTGGTCCCCCGCACGTCGACGCCGAGGAGGCCGCGCTTCAGGACCCGGTCGGTCACCGTGCCGGGCACGAGGTTCGACTGCCCGAGGAAGTTGGCGACGAACGCGGTCCGCGGCAGCTCGTAGAGGTCGGCGGGCGAGCCCAGCTGCTCGATCCTGCCGTGGTTCATGACCGCGACCGTGTCGGCCATCGTCATGGCCTCCTCCTGGTCGTGCGTCACGTGCACGAACGTCAGACCCACCTCGGTCTGGATGCGCTTGAGCTCGAGCTGCATCTGCCGGCGGAGCTTGAGGTCGAGCGCACCCAGGGGCTCGTCGAGGAGCAGCAGCGCCGGCCGGTTCACCAGCGCGCGGGCGAGCGCGACCCGCTGCTGCTGACCGCCGGAGAGCTGGGACGGCCGACGGCCGGCGAGGTGGCCCAGCTCGACCAGGTCGAGACCGTCCGCCACCCGCCGCGCGACGTCGCGAGCGCCCGAGCGCTTGAGGCCGAACGCCACGTTCTGGCCGACCGTGAGGTGCGGGAACAGCGCGTAGCTCTGGAACACGGTGTTCACCGGACGCTGGTGGGCGCGGGTCGCCGTGACGTCCTGACCACCGAGCGAGATGGTCCCCGCGGTCGGCTGCTCCAGGCCGGCGACCATCCGCAGGGTCGTCGTCTTGCCGCACCCGGACGGGCCCAGGAGCGCGAAGAACGATCCCGTGGGGATCGCCAGCGAGAGGTCGTCCACCGCGACGAACTGCCCGAACGCCTTCGTCACGCGCTCGAGCTCGAGCGCGGTACCCGTCGCGCCCGGTCGGGCGGTCGGAGACGCGTTCGCCGCGGTGGCGCTCGTCATGCGCCGATGACGGTGAGGAACTCGCCGTTGTAGCGCGCCTCCTGGTCGGGCGTGAGCGTCCGGAAGACGCTCACGTTGGACAGGATCTCGGGCGTCGGGAAGATCATCGGGTTCTCGGCGAGCGCCGGGTCGATCGCCATCATCGCCTCCTGGGCGCCCTGCACCGGGGTGATGTAGTTGACCCAGGCGGCCACCTGCGCGGCGACCTCGGGGTCGTAGTAGAAGTTCATGAGCTCCTCGGCGTTCCGCAGGTACGGGGAACCGACGGGCACCAGCATGTTGTCGCTCCAGAGCGTCCCGCCGGCCTCCGGGATGGCGAACTCGAACTTGCCGTCGGCCTCGTAGTTGAGGGACGTGATGTCCCCCGACCAGCCGATGACCGCGATCGCGTCGCCGGAGTTCAGGTCCTCCGTGTAGGAGTTGCCGCGGACCCCGCGGATGTGACCGGAGTCGATCTTGCTCTTCAGCACGTCCAGCGCGTCGTAGAAGTCGTCGTCGCTCCAGTTGCTCGACGGGTCGACGCCCTGGTCGAGCATGATCAGCCCGATCGTGTCGCGCATCTCGGAGAGCACCTCGACGCGGCCGGCCAGCTCCGGCGCCCACAGGTCCGAGAGCGTGTGCAGGCCGTCGGGGACCTTCTCCCGGTTCCAGGCCAGTCCCGCGAAGCCGGACTGCCACGTCAGGGAGTGCGTGCGCCCGTAGTCGAAGTCCACGTGCTGCAGGCCGGGCAGGATGTTCTCGGCGTTCGGCATGCGCGACTTGTGCAGCTTCTGGGCGTAGCCGAGGCGGATCAGCCGCGCGGCCATCCAGTCGGTCAGCGTGACGATGTCGTAGCCGATGTCCTGGCCGTTCTTCAGCTGGCCGGAGACCTTGCCGTAGAACGTGTCGTTGTCGTCGATGTCCTCGGCGTAGGTGGCCGTGATGCCCGACTCGTCCTGGAACGCCTCCAGCGACGGGTAGCTGGTCCCCTCGTCGTCCTGGTCGAGGTACTGCGTCCAGTTGGCCCAGCGCACGAGCTTCTTGCTGCTGGAGAGGTCGTCCGCGGGCGCCGGCACGGCCGACGGTGCACCGGTGCCGCACGCGGCGAGCAGCGCCCCGACCCCGGCGGTGCCGAGGGCCCCCGCGAGGAACGAGCGGCGCGACAGAGATCCTCGCTGAGAGGCTTGGGCGACGAGCGCGCGGACCCGCGGGTCCGCGGGGAGTGGGCGACGATGGGGGCTCATGGGGCTCCTAGGGTGCCGATAGGCGCCACCATGCACGGCGGCGCCCGTGGATCTTCGCAAACGGAGGGCGCTCCGGCAAGGAATCCGTCGAATCCGCACCCGTGCGCAACGAAAATGCCGCGCCCACGGCCAAGGGGCTCCCGGATCCGTCGCCTCACGCGTCGAACGCAGACATCACGTGCTTGATCCGGGTGTAGTCCTCGAAGCCGTACATCGACAGGTCCTTGCCGTATCCCGAGTGCTTGAAGCCGCCGTGCGGCATCTCCGCGACGAACGGGATGTGGGTGTTGATCCAGACGACGCCGAAGTCCAGGGCGCGAGACACCCGCAGCGCCCGGCCGTGGTTCTGCGTCCACACCGAGCTGGACAGCCCGTAGCGCACGCCGTTGGCCAGGGTGATCGCCTCGTCCTCGTCGGTGAACGTCTGCACCGTGATGACCGGACCGAAGATCTCGTCCTGGACGGCCTCGTCGTCCTGCTTCAGCCCTGCCACGACGGTCGCCTCGACGAAGTAGCCGACGTCCCCGACGCGGTGCCCACCGGCAAGGATCGACGCGTGGTCGGGGAGCCGATCGAGGAAGCCGGTGACCCGCTCCAGCTGCAGCGCGTTGTTCACCGGACCGAACGCGACGTCCGGGTCGCTCGGCACACCCGTGCGCTGGCCCTTGGCCGCCTCGGCGAGCGCTGCGACGAAGTCGTCGTGCACGCTCGCGTGCACGAGCACGCGGGTGGCCGCCGTGCAGTCCTGCCCGGCGTTGTAGTACCCGGCGCCCGCGATGCCCTCGGCGGCGGCGGCCACGTCCGCGTCGGCGAACACGATCACCGGGGCCTTGCCGCCGAGCTCCAGGTGGACGCGCTTGACGTTGGCCGCGGCGGCGGCGGCCACCTGCGAGCCCGCGCGGACCGACCCGGTGATGGCCACCATGTCGGGGCGCTGGTGGGAGACGAGGGCGCGGCCCGTGTCGCGGTCGCCGCAGACGACGTTCAGCACCCCGGGCGGGAGCACCTCGTTCGCCACCTGGCCGAGCAGCAGCGTCGAGGCCGGCGTCGTGTCGGACGGCTTGAGGACGATCGTGTTGCCGGCCGCGAGCGCCGGGGCGATCTTCCAGATCGCCATCATCAGCGGGTAGTTCCAGGGGGTCACCTGGCCGACCACCCCGACCGGCTCGCGCCGCACCCAGGAGGTGTGCCCCGCCATGTACTCCCCCGCGCTGAGCCCGTCGAGCACGCGGGCGGCGCCGGCGAAGAACCGCAGCTGGTCGACGCAGGGCGGCACCTCGTCCGTGGCGGTCAGGTGCAGCGGCTTGCCGGTGTTGCGGGACTCGACGGCCACGAACTCGTCGGCCCGCTGCTCGACCGCGTCGGCCAGGCGCAGGAGTGCGAGCTGGCGCTCGGCCGGCGTCGTGCGGCCCCAGGTGGTGAACGCCTCCGAGGCCGCGTCGTAGGCCGCGTCGACGTCCTGCGTCCCGGACAGGGGTGCACGGGCGTACTCCTGGCCCGTCGAGGGGTCGATCACCGAGGTCGTGCGACCGTCCACGGCGGGCCGCTGGGCGCCCCCGATCACGTTGCGCAGCTCGATCAGGTCGGCGGACTGGCTCACGGTGCTCTCCTCACGGTCGGTGCGCCGCACGCTACGCCGCAACACCTCCGCGCGGCAGCCCCGGAGGGCCCATTCGGCTGATCGGGCGGCCGCGGACGCCGGAATCAGAAGTTCTCACGACCTCTCACGACGAAATCCTTCGCCCCGAGCGCGCGTGCACCTTGCGTTGCGGCTCGCCGCGCACCACCATCGGCAAGTGGGCACACGCAGACCAGCGCCGGGGCACCCGGCACTCGACGACGTCTCGAAGGCGATCGTCGAGCAGCTCCAGGAGGACGGTCGGCGGCCGTACGCCACGATCGGCAAGGCGATCGGGCTCTCCGAGGCCGCGGTGCGCCAGCGCGTCCAGCGCCTCACCGACTCCGGCGTCATGCAGATCGTCGCGGTGACCGACCCGCTGCAGGTGGGCTTCTCGCGGCAGGCGATGATCGGCCTGCGGTGCGAGGGCGACCTGTCGCTCGTCGCCGACGCGCTCGCCGCGATGACCGAGGTCGACTACGTCGTGATCACCGCCGGCGGCTTCGACCTGCTGTGCGAGGTCGTCTGCGAGGACGACGACCACCTGCTCGAGGTGCTCAACCAGAAGATCCGCACGCTCCCCGGGGTGCGGACCACCGAGACGTTCGTCTACCTGAAGCTGCGCAAGCAGCTCTACAACTGGGGGACACGATGAGCCGGACACCGGCGGGGACCGACCGCTCCGACGCCGCCAGAGCGCACCTCTGGGGGCACTTCACGCGGCAGAGCGCCTGGGACGCCGGCGTCCCGACGATCGTGCGCGGCGAGGGTCACCACATCTGGGACGACCAGGGCCGCCAGTACATCGACGGCCTGTCCGGGCTGTTCGTGGTGCAGGCCGGGCACGGCCGCGCGGAGCTGGCCGAGGCGGGACGCGTGCAGGCCGAGAAGCTCGCGTTCTTCCCGCTGTGGTCCTACGCGCACCCGCAGGCGATCGACCTGGCGGAGCGCCTCGCGGCCCACGCCCCGGGCGACCTGAACCACGTCTTCTTCACCACCGGCGGCGGCGAGGCCGTGGAGACCGCCTGGAAGCTGGCGAAGAACTACTTCAAGCTCACCGGCAAGCCGAACAAGTACAAGGTGATCTCGCGGTCGATCGCGTACCACGGCACCACGCACGGGGCGCTCTCGATCACGGGTCTGCCGACGCTCAAGGCACAGTTCGAGCCCTTGGTGCCCGGCGCGCACAAGGTGCCGAACACCAACGAGTACCGCGCGCCGGACCACCTGCGCGACGACCCCAAGGCGTTCGGGCGGTGGGCGGCGGACCGCATCGGCGACGCGATCGAGATGGAGGGGCCGGACACCGTCGCGGCGGTGTTCCTCGAGCCCGTGCAGAACGCCGGTGGCTGCTTCCCGCCACCTCCGGGGTACTTCGAGCGGGTCCGCGAGATCTGCGACCAGTACGACGTGCTGCTGGTCTCCGACGAGGTGATCTGCGCGTTCGGCCGGATCGGGTCGATCTTCGCGTGCGACGACTTCGGCTACGTGCCGGACATGATCACGTGCGCGAAGGGCATGACCTCGGGGTACTCCCCCATCGGCGCCCTGATCGCCTCCGACCGGCTGTACGAGCCGTTCGCGACGGGCAACGCGTCGTTCGCGCACGGCTACACGTTCGGCGGGCACCCGGTGTCCGCGGCCGTCGCCAACGCGAACCTCGACCTGTTCGAGCGGGAGGGCATCACCACGCACGTCAAGGAGTCGGCCCCCGCGTTCCGGCGCACCCTCGAGAGCCTGCTCGACCTGCCGATCGTCGGCGACGTGCGCGGCGAGGGGTTCTTCTACGGGATCGAGCTGGTCAAGGACAAGGCCACGCGGGAGACGTTCGACGACGACGAGAGCGAACGCCTCCTGCGCGGCTTCCTGTCGGGTGCCCTGTTCGACGCCGGCCTGTACTGCCGCGCCGACGACCGCGGCGACCCGGTGATCCAGCTCGCCCCGCCGCTCACGTGCGGGCAGGCCGAGTTCGACGAGATCACGGGCATCCTGCGCGGCGTGCTCACCGACGCCTGGGCGCGTCTGTGACGGGACGGTCGCTCTGGTCCGAGCAGGTCGAGGAGCGCGCCCCGCACGACCCGCTCGACGGCGACGCCCAGGCGGACGTCGTCATCGTCGGGGCCGGGCTGACCGGCCTCTGGACCGCGTACTACCTGCTCGAGGCCGACCCGTCGCTCGACGTGCTCCTGGTCGAGGCACAGGTCGCCGGCTTCGGGGCCAGCGGACGCAACGGCGGCTGGTGCTCGGCCCTCCTGCCGGTCTCGGCCGACGAGCTGGCCCGGCTGCACGGGCACGACGCCGCGACCGCCATGCGGGCCGCGATGCGGGACACGGTCGTCGAGGTCGGTGGGGTCGCCGCCGCAGAGCTGATCGACTGCGGGTTCGCCTTCGGCGGCACGGTCACCGTCGCCCGCAACCGCCCCCAGCTGGAGCGGGTGGCCGACGCCGTCGCCGCCGACGCCCGGTGGGGCGACGAGTCGCACCTGCTCGACGCCGACGGCGTGGCGGAGCACGTCCGCGCGGCCGGCGTCGTCGGTGGCTCGTTCACGCCGGACTGCGCCCGGGTGCACCCGGCCCGGCTGGTCCGCGGGCTGCTGGACGTCGTGCTGTCCCGGGGCGCCCGGCTCGTCGAGGGGACCCGCGCGCTGCGCCTCTCGCCCCGTGCGGTCGTCACCGACCACGGCATCGTCCGCGCCCGCTGGGTGGTCCGCGCGACCGAGGCCTGGAGCGCGCACCTGCCCGGCTCGCACCGCGACGTCGCCCCCGTGTACTCGCACATGATCGCGACCGAGCCGCTGCCGCCGGAGGTCTGGGCGCAGATCGGGCTGGACCGCGCCCAGACGTTCACGGACGCGCGGCACCTCGTCGTCTACGGCCAGCGGACCACCGACGACCGCCTCGCGTTCGGCGGGCGAGGTGCCCCGTACCACCTGGGCTCCGCCATCCGGTCCGCGTACGACCAGGTGGACTCGACCGCCGCACACCTCGAGCGCGAGCTCGTCGACCTGTTCCCGGTGCTCGAGCGGGCCGAGATCACCCACCACTGGGGCGGCCCGCTGGGCGTGCCGCGCGACTGGCACCCGTCGGTCGGCCTCGACCCCGAGACCGGGATCGCGTGGGCGGGCGGGTACGTCGGAGACGGCGTCGCGCTCACCAACCTCGCGGGTCGGACCCTCGCAGACCTGCTCACAGGGGCGGACAGCGCCCTGGTCCGGCTGCCGTGGGTGGACCACCGCTCCCCCGCCTGGGAGCCGGAGCCGATCCGGTGGGCCGGCATCACGGCGACCCGGCGGGCGACCGCGTGGGCCGACCGCACCGAGGCCCGGACCGGTCACCCCAGCCGCATGGGCGGGCTGCTGAGCCAGGTGCTCGGCCACTGAGCCCTCAGGCGCGCGCGAGGATCTCCTGCGCACGCGCCCGCGCCCAGACCTCGGAGGCCAGGACGGCGTCGAGGCTCAGGTTCTCCGGTGTCGTGCCGTCGTGCTCGCCCAGCACCCGCTCGACCGTGGTCACGATGTCGAGGAACCCGATCCTGCCCGTCAGGAACGCCTCGACGCACTCCTCGTTCGCCGCGTTGTAGACCGCCGGATGCGTCGCGGAGGTCGCGACCGCCTCGCGCGCCAGCCGGACGGCCGCGAAGACGTCCTCGTCCAGGGGCTCGAACGTCCACGCCGTGGCCTGCGTCCAGTCGCACGGCGGCGCGACCTGCGGCACCCGGTCCGGCCAGGACAGCCCGAGCGCGATCGGCAGCCGCATGTCCGGGGGCGACGCCTGCGCGAGCGTCGAGCCGTCGACGAACTCGACCATCGAGTGCACCACCGACTGCGGGTGCACCACCACCGTGATGTCCGCGACGGGCACGTCGAACAGCAGGTGCGCCTCGATGAGCTCCAGCCCCTTGTTCATGAGCGTCGAGGAGTTGATCGTCACGACCGGGCCCATCGACCAGGTCGGGTGCGCGAGCGCCTGCTGCGGGGTGACCGTCTTGACGTCGTCGTGGGACCAGCCACGGAACGGCCCGCCGGACGCGGTGAGGATCAGCCGCCGGACCTCGGGGTGGGTGCCGCCGCGCAGCGCCTGCGCGATGGCCGAGTGCTCGGAGTCGACGGGCACGATCTGGTCGGGGCGCTGCCGTGCGGCGTGCACCAGCCGGCCGCCGACGACGAGCGACTCCTTGTTGGCCAGCGCGAGCGTGCTGCCCGCCCGCAGCGCGGCGAGCGTCGGCCCGAGCCCGACGGAGCCCGTGACCCCGTTCAGCACCACGTCGGCACCGCGGCCGGCCAGCTCCGTGGACGCCTGCGGCCCGACCAGGACCTCGACCCCCGGGAGCGCCTCCCGCAGCGGCGCCCCGGCGCGCGGGTCGGCGACGGCCACCGTCGACACCCCGAGCTCCCGGGCCTGCCGGGCCAGCAGGTCGACGTCCCCACCGCCCGCGGACAGACCCGTCACCGTGAACCGGTCGGGGTTGCGGGTGATCACGTCGACGGCCTGCGTGCCGATGGACCCGGTGGACCCGAGGAGGACGACGCTGCGCTGTGTCACGCTGCCCATCTTCGTGCATCGCCCGTGGCAGGATCGCCGCATGTCCGCTCCTGCGACGCCCCAGGGGTCCTCGACGCGCCTGCTCGTGCTCGGCTGCGTGCGGATCTTCCAGCCCGTGTACGGCTACTTCCTGCGCCGTGAGCTGGTGAGCTGGGAGGTCGACCAGTGGGCGCACGTGCACCCGGGGTCGATCTACAACGCGCTGAAGTCCCTGACCCGCTCGGGCCTGCTGGAGGAGGTCGGCGTGGCGAGCACCGGTCCCCGACCCCCACGGACCACCTATCGGCTGACCGACGCCGGCGAGGACGAGTTCCTCGCGCTGCTGCGCACCGGGCTGCTCTCCGTGGACGACGCCACGTTCTTCCTCACCGCCGTGAACATGTCGTTCGCGCTCCCCCGGTCCGAGGTCGTCCAGACGATCGAGACCCGCATCGAGCTGCTGGAGAGTCACCTCGCCGTGCTCGCGTCGCAGATCGAGCAGATCCTGGAGGCGAAGGACACCCCCGACACGGCGACGGAGGTCGCCCGGCTGATCAGCGCTCGCACGCGCGGCGAGCTCGAGTGGTCGCGCGAGTATCTCGACCGACTGGCGGGCGGCGCGTACGCGTTCCAGGGCGAGCCGCCGATGTGGAACCCGACAGCCGAGCAGCTCGAGGTCGCCCGCGCCGCGGGGGTCGGCCCGTGGGTCGTCACCGCCATGGCCGAGGAACACACGTAATAGTCAAGGTTGACGAGTAATAGTCCATCTTGAATACTGGGACCTTCACTCGAAGGAGACCCCGCATGATCCATGCCCGCGGCCTGGCCCGCACCTACAAGACCCGACGGGGAGACGTCGACGCCGTGCGCGGCGTCGACCTCGACGTCGAGGCCGGTGAGATCGTCGGCTTCCTCGGCCCCAACGGCGCCGGCAAGACGACCACCCTCCGGATGCTCACCACCCTCCTGCGCCCGACCCGCGGCGAGGCGACCGTCGCCGGCGCCGACCTGCGCCGGGACCCCGGCACCGTCCGCCGACGCATCGGCTACGTCGCCCAGTCCGGCTCCACCTCGGGCGAGGCACGCGCCGGCGAGGAGGTCGTCGACCACGCCCTGCTCTACGGCGTCGAGCGCTCGGTCGCCGTCGCACGCGGCCGCGACCTGTTCCAGCAGCTCGAGCTCGACGGCCTCTGGGACCGCAAGTGCTCGTCACTGTCCGGCGGCCAGCGCCGACGGCTCGACATCGTCACGGGCCTCATCCACACGCCGCGCCTGGTGTTCCTCGACGAGCCCACCACCGGTCTCGACCCGCAGGCGCGCGCCAACCTGTGGACCCACGTGCGCGGCCTTCGTGACGAGCGCGGCAGCACCGTCTTCCTGACCACCCACTACCTCGACGAGGCCGACGCCCTGTGCGACCGCATCCTCGTCATCGACCACGGGCAGATCGTCGCCCAGGGCTCGCCCGAGGAGCTCAAGCAGCGGGTCAGCGGCGACGCCGTCCTGCTCAGCGCGTCGCAGCCCGCGGACGTCGTCCGCATCGCCGCCATCGCCGCGCAGCTCCCCGGCGCCGACGTCCCGACGGTCGACGGCCTGCTGGTCGAGGTCCGCGTCCCGGCCGGCCGCACGCTGCTCGCCGGCCTGCTGCGCTCCCTGGACGCCGAGGGCATCGAGCTGGACGGTGTCGAGCTGCGCCGGCCCACGCTCGACGACGTCTTCCTCACCCTGACCGGCCGCTCCCTGCGCGACGGCGAGAGCCCGGCGCAGACCTCCGAAGGAGCCGCAGCATGACCACCATCACCTCCCCGCAGACGTTCACCGACGAGCGGACGGGCCGCGGCACCTTCGTCCGCGACACCCTCACCGTCTTCCGGCGCGCCATGCGGATCTCGCTGCGCAACCCGGTCTGGGCCGTCATGGGCCTGCTCCAGCCGGTGCTGTACCTCTCCCTGTTCGGTCCGCTGCTCGAGCCGCTCGCCCCGCAGCTGGGCGCGACGAACGCCTACCAGCTCTTCGTCCCGGGCCTGCTCGTGCAGCTCGGCATGTTCGGCGCGCTGTTCGTCGGCTTCGGGCTCATCGGCGAGTGGCGCGACGGGGTCATCGAGGCGGAACGCGTCAGTCCCGCGCCCCGGTCCGCCCTCGTGGTCGGTCGGGTGCTGCGCGACGTCATCGTCGTCGCCGTGCAGGGCGTGGTGCTGGTGTCCGTGGCGTTCCTGTTCGGGCTCGAGGCACCCTTCTGGGGCATCGTGCTCGGCATCATCACGGCCGCGCTGCTCGCCGCCGCGTTCGCCTCGGCGTCCTACGCCGTCGCGCTGACGCTCAAGAGCGAGGACGCCCTGGCGCCCCTGATGAACGGGGTCGCCCTGCCGCTGCTGCTGCTGTCCGGGATCCTGCTGCCCATCACCGCGGCGTCGGCGCCCGCGTGGCTCAACACGCTGTCCAACCTCAACCCCATCAAGCACGTCGTCTCGGGCATCCGCGCCCAGTTCGACGGCGACATCGGCAGCTCCGTCGCGCTGTGGGGCTCGGCGCTGACGATCGTGCTCGCGGCGGTCGGTCTCTGGTTCGGCACGCGCACCTTCAAGCGCGAGGACGGCTGAGCGAACAGACAGCGACGGCCGCGCTCCCCGGGAGGGAGCGCGGCCGTCGTGACGTCCGGACCTACTCGACGCCGAGGAGCACCTCGACCGCGCGGGACAGGAAGGCGTCGACCGGACCCTCCGCGTAGGCGTTGTGGCCCTTGCGGCGGCGGAACGTCGCGGATCGGACCTCGGCGGCCGACAGCGGGGTGCCCTTGTCGAAGTAGGCGACGAGGCGCTGGCACAGGTCGTCGACGTCGGCGGGCTCGTAGCCCTGCTGCCGACCCTCCGGAGGCGCGAACCGGTCGCCGTCAGGGCGGCCCAGCCGGCCGTAGAGCGTGCGGGCCTGCTCGCTCAGGTGGTCCATCCAGCCCTGCTGCCCCTGCGTCGCGACGAACTCCGACCGGGACCGGGCCACGAACGCGGCCTCCAGCCGGTCGAGAGCAGCGTCGACCGCGGCGGTCACGTAGCCGCCCCGCACCATGTCGAACGCCACGCTGCGCACGTCCTTGCTGGCCAGTGCCGAGGCCGGACCCTGCTCGTAGACAGCCCGTGCGTGGGCGAAGAAGTCGTCGACCTCGTCCGGGTCGTACCCCTGCTTCAGGCCCGAGACGGTCCGGAACATCCCGTCGCTCACTCGTCCTCCTCCGCTGCCAGCTGTCCGCAGGCGCCGTCGATCTCGCTGCCGCGGGTGTCCCGGATCGTCGTCGGGATCCCGTGCGCACGCAAGCGTGCCACGAACTCCTGCTCGACCCGGGGATCGCTCGCGGTCCACTTCGAGCCCGGCGTCGGGTTCAGCGGGATCGGGTTGCAGTGCACCCAGCCACGCCCGCGGGCGTTGAGCTTCTCGCCCAGCAGGTCCGCCCGCCACGCGTGGTCGTTGATGTCCCGGATGAGCGCGTACTCGATGGAGACCCGCCTGCCGGTGACCTCGAAGTAGCGGTGCGCGGAGTCCAGAGCCTCGTCGACGCTCCAGCGCGTGTTCACCGGCACCAGCTCGCTGCGCAGCTCGTCGTCCGGCGCGTGCAGCGACAGGGCGAGGGTCACCGGGATGCCCTCCTTGGCGAGGCGGTCCATCGCCGGCACCATGCCCACGGTCGAGACCGTGACGTTGCGCGCCGACATGCCGAGACCGTCAGGCGCCGGGGCCACCAGGCGCCGGACCGTCTCCATCACCGACTTGTAGTTGGCGAGCGGCTCTCCCATGCCCATGAACACCACGTTGCTCAGGCGCGTCGGGCCGCCCGGCACCTCACCGTCGGCCAGCGACCGGGCAGCCGCCCGGACCTGCTCGACGATCTCCGCCGTGGACAGGTTCCGGGTCAGACCGAGCTGCCCCGTCGCGCAGAACGAGCACGCGAGCCCGCAGCCCGCCTGGCTCGAGACGCAGAGCGTCGTGCGGTTGGCGTACCGCATGAGGACCGACTCGACCTTGGCGCCGTCGAACAGGTGCCACAGCGTCTTGACCGTCGTGCCCTTGTCCGCCGTCTGCGTGCGGTGCGCCGTGAGCAGCTGCGGGAACAGGCCCTCGACCAGCTTGTCGCGCGTCGCCTTCGGCAGGTCCGTCATCAGGGCCGGGTCGTTGGTCAGGTGCGTGAAGTAGTGCGTCGCCAGCTGCTTGGCGCGGAACGGCTTCTCACCGAGCTCGGTGACCGCCTCGATCCGCTGCTCGGGCGTGAGGTCGACGAAGTGCTTGGGCGGCTTGCCACGAGGTCCCCGGCTGGGCGAGGACAGGTCGAGGCGCACGGGTGTACCGGTCATGGCCAGGTACCCCCTCTCGGACTAGGAAGGTTCAGGCGGGCTGGAACACGGTGAGGACCACGTACACCGCAGGGGCGGTCAGGACGAGCGAGTCGAGCCGGTCCAGCAGGCCGCCGTGGCCCGGCACCAGCCGGCCCATGTCCTTGAGCTCGAGGTCGCGCTTGAGCATCGACTCGGCGAGGTCGCCGAGCGTCGCGGTCACGACCGTCGCCAGGCCGAGGATCACGCCGACCAGCGGCTCCCCGTCGAACGCGAGCTGCACACCGACGACACCGACGACGCACGCCAGGACCATCGAGCCGGCCAGACCCTCCCAGGTCTTCTTCGGGCTCACGGACGGGGCGAGAGGATGCCTGCCGAGCAGGACACCCACCGTGTAGCCGCCGACGTCGCTGGCGACGCACAGGAGGATGAAGAGCATCACGCGGGCCGCGCCGTCGGGCTCGGCGAGCAGGAGCATGACGAACCCGCCGAGGAACGGCAGGTACGCCGCGGCGAACGCACCCGCGGTCGCGTCCCGCAGGGCCGGCTGGCCGCTCCCGTCGAGCACGCGCCACACGACGACACCGCCGACGGTCAGCATGAACGCGACGAACAGCGCCTCCGGACCCGCCGTGTACGCGGACACGAGGATGCCGATCGCGCCGACCAGCAGCGGGAGCAGCGGCAGGTGGATGTTGCGGCGGGTGAAAGCCTGCGCCAGCTCCCAGAGCCCCGCGCTCACGGCCAGGACGGCGACGACCGCGAAGGCTTCCTTGCGGATGAACAGCGACGCGACCACCGCGATGAGCATGGCGACGCCGACCACGATCGCGACCGGGAGGTCACGACCGGGGCGGGGGGTCCGGGTGGCGGCGATGGCAGTCTGGCTCATCAGACCTCGAGGAGCTCGTTCTCCTTGGACGCGAGCAGGTGGTCGATGAGGTCCACGTGCTTCTTCGTCAAGGACTCGAGCTCCTTCTCCGCACGGGCGACCTCGTCCTCGCCGGCCTCACCGTCCTTGACGATGCGGTCCAGCTCCTCCTTGGCCCGCCGCCGGACGTTGCGCACCGAGACCCGGGCGTCCTCCGCCTTGGACTTGGCCAGCTTCACGAAGTCCTTGCGGCGATCCTGCGTGAGGGCGGGCAGGACGATGCGGATGACGTTGCCGTCGTTCGTGGGGTTCACGCCCAGGTCGGAGTCGCGCAGCGCCTTCTCGATCGCGGCGGTCGACGACTTGTCGAACGGCGAGACGAGGATCGTGCGCGCCTCGGTGACGTTGAACGACGCCAGCTGCTGCAGCGGCGTCGGGCTCCCGTAGTAGTCGACGAACACCTTGGAGAACATCGCGGCGTTGGCCCGACCGGTACGGATCGTCGAGAAGTCCTCCTTGGCGACCTCGACGGCCTTGTCCATCTTCTCTTCAGCCTCGAAGAGGGTCTCGTCGATCACCGGAGCTCCTTCGTGTCGTCAGTTCGATGCCGTGCGTTCGTGCAGCGTGTCAGCACTGTCAGCTGGCCGTGATCAGCGTGCCGATCTTCTCACCCCGGAGTGCCCGCGTGACGTTGCCGGCCTCCTCGAGCCCGAAGACGCGCATCCGCACGTCGTTGTCACGGCACAGGCTGAGCGCCGAGCCGTCCATCACGCCCAGGTCGTTGACCAGAGCGTCCGTGTACGTCAGGTGGTCCAGCTTGACCGCGTCCGGGTTCGTCCGCGGGTCCGCGGAGTACACGCCGTCGACGCCGTTCTTGCCCATCAGCACCTCGTGGCAGTGCGTCTCGAGGGCGCGCTGCACGCTCACGGTGTCCGTCGAGAAGTACGGCATGCCCGCACCCGCGCCGAAGATGACGACGCGGCCCTTCTCCAGGTGCCGGATGGCGCGCAGCGGGATGTACGGCTCGGCCACCTGGCCCATCGCGATCGCGGTCTGCACGCGCGTGCTCACACCGGCCTGCTCCAGGAAGTCCTGGAGCGCCAGGCAGTTCATCACCGTGCCGAGCATGCCCATGTAGTCGGCGCGCGCACGGTCGAGGCCACGCTGCGAGAGCTCGGCGCCGCGGAAGAAGTTGCCTCCACCGACGACGATCGCCACCTGCACACCGGCCCGGACCGCGACGGCGATCTCCGCGGCGACGCGCTGGACGACGTCGGCCGCCAGGCCCACGTCCCCACCGCCGAACGTCTCGCCGGACAGCTTGAGCAGGACGCGCCGGTCCGGCACCGCTCCGCGGGTCGACTCGGGGTCCAGGGTCACGGTGCCTCCACGAGAGTTGGATCGGGCTGGTGCGACGGTGGCCCCGACCCCGCAGGGCCGGGGCCACCGTCGATCACCTGAGGTCAGGCTCCCACGCGGTAACGGACGAAGCCCGTCAGCGTGCCGCCGGCCTCGGCGAGGACCTGCGCGACCGTCTTCTTGTTGTCCTTGGCGAACGCCTGCTCGAGCAGCACGTTCTCCTTGAAGAAGCCGTTGAGGCGGCCCTCGATGATCTTCGGCAGCGCGGCCTCGGGCTTGCCCTCGTTGCGGGCCGTCTCCTCGGCGATGTGGCGCTCGTTCGCGACGACGTCGGCCGAGACCTCCTCGCGCGTCAGGTACGTGGGCGAGAACGCCGCGATGTGCGTCGCGATGTCCCGGGCCACGCCGGCACCGGCCGCGTCGGTCGCGACGAGCACGCCGACCTGCGGGGGCAGGTCCTTGCTGACCTTGTGCAGGTAGACCTCGACGTGCTCGCCGGCCACGCGGGCCAGGCGGCGCACGACGACGCGCTCACCCAGGGTGGCGGCGGTCTCGTCGACGATGTTCTGCACGCTGGAGCCGTCGACCTCGGTGGCCAGCAGCGCGTCCGCGTCGCGGGCGGGGCTGTCGACCGCGGCCGCGAGGACGCGGTCCGCGAGGGCCACGAAGTTCGGGCTCTTCGCGACGAAGTCGGTCTCCGAGTTGATCTCGACGAGCACGCCCGTCTGACCCTCGCCATCGGCCGTCGGGCCGACGTGAGCGACGACCAGGCCGTCGGAGGCCGCGCGGCCCTCACGCTTGCCGACGCCCTTGAGGCCCTTGACGCGGATGAGCTCGAGCGCCTTGTCGGAGTCGCCCTCAGCCTCCTCGAGCGCCTTCTTGACGTCCATCATTCCGGCACCGGTCTTCTCGCGCAGCGCCTTGATGTCTGCGAGCGAGTAGTTCGCCATCAGTCGTGTCCGTTCCTCGTGTGTCGTGACGTTGATGCGGGACCTCAACGGTCCGGTGACGTGCCGCGGTGCCGGCAGCCCCGACAGGGGGCCGCCGGCACCAGCGGTATCACTTGGAGTCGGCGTCGCCCTCGGTGGCGGCCTCGTCGGTGGCGACCTCGGTCGCGGCCCCCTCGGCGACGACCTCCTCGGCCACAGCCTCGGCGACGACCTCCTCGGCAACGGCCTCGGCGACGGCCTCCTCAGCGACGGTCTCGGTGGCGACCTCCTCGGCTGCCACCTCCTCGGCGATCTCGGTCTTCGCCTCGGCGACGGCCTCGGTCGCGTCGGCCGCGACCTCGGCACCGGCCAGGTCGGCCTCGGCGCCGGCAAGCAGCTCGCGCTCCCACTCGGCCAGCGGCTCGGCGTCGGCCGGAGCACCCTCGGCGGCCGCGGTGCGACCCGAGTGGCGCTTCAGCAGACCGTCGGCGGCGGCGTCGGCGATGACGCGGGTCAGCAGCTGGACCGCGCGGATCGCGTCGTCGTTGCCCGGGATCGGGTAGTCGACGACGTCGGGGTCGCAGTTGGTGTCCAGGATCGCGACGACCGGGATGCCGAGCTTGCGCGCCTCGTTGACCGCGAGGTGCTCCTTGTTCGTGTCGACGATCCACACGGCCGAGGGGACCTTCGCCATATCACGGATGCCACCGAGCGTCTTGGCCAGCTTGTCCTTCTCGCGGCGCAGGACGAGCAGCTCCTTCTTCGTGAGGTTCGAGCCCGCCACGTCGTCGAAGTCGATCTGCTCGAGCTCCTTGAGGCGCTGGAGACGCTTGTGCACCGTGCTGAAGTTGGTGAGCATGCCACCGAGCCAGCGCTGGTTGACGTACGGCATGCCGACGCGGGCGGCCTGGTCGGCGACCGGCTCCTGCGCCTGCTTCTTGGTGCCGACGAACAGGATCGTCCCGCCGTGGGCGACGGTCTGGCTCACGAAGTCGTAGGCGTTGTCGATGTACGACAGCGACTGCTGCAGGTCGACGATGTAGATGCCGTTGCGCTCGGTGAAGATGAAGCGCTTCATCTTGGGGTTCCAGCGGCGGGTCTGGTGTCCGAAGTGGACACCGCTCTCGAGCAGCTGGCGCATGGTCACGACGGCCATGGCACGTCCTTCCGGCGCGCACCGCAAGGTGCACGCGTCAAGGCGGACCCGTTGTCCAGGCCCGCATCTCGGTTGTCGGCTCCGACCAGCTGGTCGGCGCCCCTGGCGCCATGTCGTCGTCCGCTCCGGTACCTGCCACGTGGACAGATGCTCGGACCGCTGCGGAGATCGACCCCGTCCTGGACCTTGTCGGCACGGAGACCGACGGACCGGTGATCGGGTGGATGACGCGCGAAGTCGACCGGTACGGACCGGTCGCACCCGAAGTCTAGCCGATCACCGACCCTGCTCCGCACCGTGCCCACGACGTTCCCACGACTGCTCGCACGTCGGACTCCCCGCGACCGCGTCCACGCCGGGGCACGGCGCGCCCACGCGCGTTCGCTGGCCGTGCTCTCTCGTGCGTCCACATCACCCCCGTGCGGTGAGCTGACCACAGCCCGCCGGTCGGCGACGTCATCCACCGACTCTGCCGGCTCCGCCCACCTCGCCTCCGGCGCCGCGGACCATCACCGCATGACCCGAGGACGCCTCCCCGCCCGCCTGACCGCCACGCTGGGCACCATCACGGTGCTGCTCGCCCTCATGGGGGTCGCCGCCGCGTCGGCAGGAACGGCCGGGCCACCCGGCTCCCCGCCGCCGGCAGGCACGTACCGTCTGCCGCTCGCGGGACCGAGGGACGTGGTGCGCGCCTTCGAGCCGCCCCCCGTGCGCTGGGCGGCCGGCCACCGCGGGGTCGACCTGCGATCGGCCCTGGGTGCTGAGGTCGTCTCCCCCGTCGCCGGCGTGGTCACCTACGCGGGCATGGTGGGCGGTCGACCGGTGGTGACGGTGACGGACAGCGAGGGACGCCGGTCGAGCGTCGAACCGTTGGTGCCTGTCGTCGGCGTCGGCCAGCTCGTCATCGCGGGGACGCCGTTGGGCACGCTCTCCGCCGACGGTTCCCACTGCGCACCCAGCGCGTGCCTGCACTGGGGCGTGCGGGTCGGGGACGACTACGTCGACCCGCTCAGCCTGCTCGCGGGTGCGGGACCAGTCGTCCTGCTCCCGCTCGGCTCCGACGGGTAGGACCGTCAGCCGCCGGTGCGCGGCCGGTCGTCCCGTTCCGCTCGGCTGTCAACGTAGGGCCGTCAGCCGACGGGTGCGCGACCGGTCGTCCAGCACACCCGCTCGGCTCCGACGGGTAGGCCCGTCAGCCGGAGCGTGCGCGAGCGCGGCCGCCGTTCTTGCCAGGACGATGTCGGCGGGCAGCTCCGTCAGGCGCGCTCGGCCTCGACGAGACGGGTGCGGAGCCGGACCATCGCCGCGGTGTGCATCTGCGAGATGCGCGACTCGGTGACGCCGAGCACGCGACCGATCTCGGCGAGCGTCATGCCCTCGTAGTAGTAGAGGACGACGACGATGCGCTCGCGCTCACCGAGGCACTCGATCGCGCGAGCGAGGAGGAACTTGGTCTCGGCCGCCTCGATCGAGCTGGCGGGGTCGAGCGTGCGCTCGTCACCGAGGGTGTCGCCGAGCGAGACGCCGCCGGGACGGTCGTCGCCGCCGCCGAGCAGCTCGTCGAGCGCCGCGACGTTCACCGTCGAGAGCTGGGAGTAGATGGCCCGCAGGTCCTCGACCGGCATCGCGAGGTGACGGGCGACCTCGTCCTCGGTCGGGGTGCGGTGCAGCTTGGCCTCGAGCTCGGCGTACGCGCGGTCGACGGAGCGGGCCTTGGTGCGGACCGAGCGCGGGACCCAGTCCATCGCGCGCAGCTCGTCGATGATCGCGCCGCGGATGCGGGAGGAGGCGTAGGACTCGAACTTCACGGAGCGGTCCGTCTGGTACTTCTCGATGGCGTCGATGAGACCGAACATGCCGTAGGAGACCAGGTCGGCCTGCTCGACGGTGCTCGGCAGGCGCATCCCGACACGACCGGCGACGGCCGACACGAGCGGGGCGTAGTGCAGGATCAGGCCCTCACGAGCACGGGCGGACGGCGCCGCCTTGTACTCCTCCCACAGGGCGTCGACCTCTTCGACGGAGCGGCTGGGGGCCACCGGCGTCCGGGGGGCGGGCACGCCCCGCGTGATCGGGACCGACGCCGGTGCGAGCAGGTCCACCTCGGCCGACCGGGGCTGCGGGATGACGCCCTCGGGCGCCGTGCTCGTCAGTCGCGTGTGCACCGGGAAGGCGGCGTCCAGCTGCGTCGTCATCGTCGACTCCATTGTCTTCGTCATGCTCGGGGGTGCACTTCCTGGAACGCCGAGCTGAGTCGCTCGGCACGAACGGGGGTGGAGCGGTGGGTCGTGGCGAGGCTCGGGTGACCGTGGATCCCCTGGACGCTGCGCAGGTCCGAGCCACTCTCGAGACGGTGGACGGCGACGGGGTGAAGCCCGTTCCGACCACGCGACGAAGCATTCCCGGCAAAGGGAGCGACATCGCCGAGATATGCACGATCTGCGCACTCCGACATTCCACGCAGAACACCGCGGTACGTCGAGAACTCAGACTGCAGGAGCGCCCTGTTCGGCGTCCTCGTCGCGCTCTCTGTGATGTCCATGTGAGTACGGTGACCTGAAACACAGAAGGTCACAAGCAGCACTTTCACCTGCGCGGCCTAACGGTGGGCGAATCCCGGCGCAATGTCCGATTCTGCGACGAACAATGGCCCGATCGCGCGAGTTTTTCACCCCCTGAACTCCTCACCCACTCTCCTGTGCACCCCCTTCCGGCGCGCCTTCTGGACACCGAGCCGCCGTCATGGTGCGTCAACTCCGACGAGGACCCAGCCGGTACCTCGGCGGACCGCCCAACCGTCGAGCTCGAGGAGGCCAACCGCCCCTCGGGCCTCCGCCACCGTGACGCCGGCCAGGCTCGCCACCCGATCGAGATCCGTGGGTACGCGCCGGGAGAGGGCGTCGAGGACGCGCAGCGCCAGCGGCTCCAGCCCGTCGATGCGCCGGGCTGCGCGGTCGTCGGCGGACCGGGCCGCGTCCGCCACGGCCACGAGGCCGGAACCGATGACCCCCGCGAGCTCACGCACCTCGGCCGCGTCCGTGACGCACACGGCGACCCCCTCCCGCAGCAGCCGGTGGCAGCCGGCGGACGCCATCGACGTCACGGGGCCTGGGACGGCACCGACGGGTCGCAGAAGGCGGGCCGCGTGGTGTGCGGTGCTCATCGCGCCCGACCGCCACGCCGCCTCGACCACCACCGTGGCCCGACCAGCAGCGGCGATCAGGCGGTTGCGCTGCAGGAACCGGCTCTTGGTCGGCAGGCTGCCCGGTGGCACCTCCGAGACGAGCGCTCCCCCGGAGCCCACCACCGCGTCGAGAAGTCGCGCGTTTCCCGCCGGATAGGCCCGGTCGACTCCCCCGGCGAGGATCACGAGGGTCTGCCCGCCTCGGGCGACGGCTCCGCGGTGAGCGGCCGCGTCGATGCCGTACGCACCGCCCGAGACCACGCACACGCTCTGCGCCGCAAGTCCGTCGGCGAGATCGAACGCGACGCGCTCACCGTAGGTCGTCGCGGCCCGAGAGCCGACGACGGCAACCGACGCGGCGAGCACCGCACGGAGGTCCGGCTCGCCCCGGAGCCACAAGCAGAACGGCGTCCCGGTACCGAGGTCGTCGAGCGCCGACGGCCATCGAGGATCCCCTGGCACCAGCACGGTGCCGCCGAGCCGTTCGAGGTGCCCGAGGGCGCGGTGCGGGTCGCAGTCCGGCAACCGGACCGCCCAGCGGGCGAGGGCGGTCACCACCCGCCTCCGGTCGGCGTCGAGGAGCGGACCGTGCGCGTGCTCGAGCCGGGTGAGATCGGGTGCGTGCCGGACCGCCTCGCGGACCCACTCCAACGCCTCGACGGCACCGAGCAGTCCGACGAGGGTGCCTGCGACGGCATCGCCCGGCTCCACCAGAGCGCTCCACGTCGCGCGCGCCAGCACCGCCGCGTCGTCGCCGCTCATGCCCCGTTCCCGCGAGTCCGGAGCAGGAGGGCGTGGCCGACGTCGGCACGTCCCGGGGCCGCGCGCCCCGCGAGGTCAGCCAGCGTCCACGCGACCCGCAGCACCCGGTCGACACCGCGCAGGCTCAGGGTGCCGCGATCGAGCGCGCGGTCCAGGTCCGCGACCAGGGTGCGATCGGGCCCGAGCCGCTCCCGCAGCCAGCTGCCGGAGACGTCGCCGTTGGTGCGCCACGGCGTCCCCGCGAGCCTCAGCGCCTGCGCGGTGCGGGCCTCGTGCACCCGAGCCGCAACGACCGCGGAGGACTCCCCCACGACCGATCCCGCACGGGCCGGACTCAGCTCGACCTGCAGGTCCACCCGATCCAGCAGCGGACCGGAGAGCTTGCCGAAGTAGCGACGGCGCTGCTCCGCACGACACGTGCACGCGAGCCCTTTCCCGACCGCCTGCCCGCACGGGCACGGGTTGGCCGCGAGCACCAGCTGGAACCGAGCGGGATAGCGGGCCGCGCCGGCCGCCCGGTGGAGCACGAGCTCGCCGTGCTCGAGCGGCTGCCGCAGCGTCTGCAGCACCGCGGTGGAGAACTCGGGCGCCTCGTCGAGGAACAGGACGCCACGGTGCGCCCGCGAGGCGGCCCCTGGGCGCGGGACGCCCGAGCCGCCGCCCACGACGCTCGCGGGTGTCGCCGTGTGGTGAGGGTCCTCGAACGGTGGTCGACGCAGCAGCCCGTCCCCGGGGTCGAAGGCGCCGGCCACCGAGTGCACAGCCGTGACCTCGACGGCATCCGCCTCCGACAGGTCCGGCAGCAACCCGGGCAGACGGGCGGCGAGCATCGTCTTGCCCGTCCCCGGCGGGCCGACCATCAGCAGGTGGTGCCCACCGGCCGCGGCGACCTCGATGCACGAGCGCGCCTCGTCCTGGCCGACCACGTCAGCGAGGTCCACCGCAGAGCTGCCGGGCTGCGTGGGCACGGCCTCAGGGCGCACCGGCGCGACGTCCGGGACATCGACGGTGGCGCCGTAGCCCGCTGCGACCTCGGCCAGGCTCGTCGCGCCGACGACCCGCGCACCGGGCACCAGTCGCGCCTCCGCCGCGTTGGCCTCCGCGACGACCACCCGGCACCACCCCGCGGCGACCGCGGCCGCCACAGCGGGCAGCACGCCGCGCACGGGCCGGAGCCGACCGTCCAGCCCGAGCTCCCCGAGGTGGACCACACCGCGGGGCGCCGCGGGGTCGATGGCCTCGGCGCCGGCCAAGGTCGCCACAGCGATCGCCAGGTCGAAGCCCGAGCCGGACTTGGGCAGCGTGGCGGGCGAGAGGTTCACGGTGATGCGCCGGTTGGGCCACGCGAGTCCCGACGACGTCACGGCGGCCCGCACCCGGTCGCGCGACTCCGCCAGCGAGGCGTCAGGCAGCCCGACGAGCGTGAACGCCGGCAGCGAGGGGGCCAGGTGCGCCTCGACCTCGACGACGTGCCCCGTCAGCCCCACCAGTGCGACCGCCAGGGTCCGGCCGAGGACCACCTAGACCACCCCCTCGAGGTGGTCGACCTGCGCAGCGCCCCGGGCAGGCAGCAGCACCGCGATCACGTCGATCCGCACCGATCTTGGGTGCACGTCGTGCGCGGCAAGCCACTGCGCCGCGAGCCGACGCACCCGTGCCAGCTTGCGCGGGGTCACCGCCTCGGCGGGATGCCCGTACGCGAGAGACCGCCGCGTCTTGACCTCGACGACGACCAGCTCGTCGCCGTCGAGCGCCACAAGGTCGAGCTCACCGTCCCGGGCGCGCCAGTTCCGGTCCAGCACGTCCCAACCACGGTCCCGGACATGCGCTTCCGCCACGTCCTCCCCGTACCGCCCCACTGCGTCCTTCGCGCGCACCGGACCACCTCCGCGCAGGACGGTGCCAGCGTCACGGCGGTGCGAGCGGTGCCGCCCGCCACCTCGTGGGCGGGGTCACGGCGAGGCGGGCTGTGGGCGGCTCGCCCCAGCCACGACGAGTTTGTCAGGGGCGGCTGCCGAGCGAGCCGACGTCGGGCTCGGCGGCAGGTGCCGGCTCGGCGAACCTGCCGGCCGGACGGGCCGTAGGCGGCTCACGCGAGCGACGAAGGCGAGTGTGCGATTGGTGTGGACGGCGGACGTCAGCGGGCGAAGCCCGCGCTCCCGCCGAGGTCGAGCTCGGCCTTCGCCAGCTCCTCGACGTTGACGTCCTTGAACGTCACGACGCGCACCGACTTCACGAACCGGGCGGAGCGGTACACGTCCCACACCCAGGCGTCGGCGAGCGTCAGCTCGAAGTACACCTCGCCGGCGGCGGACCTGACCTGCAGGTCCACCTGGTTGGCGAGGTAGAACCGCCGCTCGGTCTCCACGACGTAGGAGAAGAGCCCCACGACATCGCGGTACTCGCGGTACAGCGCGAGCTCCATGTCGGTCTCGTAGTTCTCCAGGTCCTCCGCGCTCACCGGGACATCATCCCCCATGCGTGCAGCCGAGGCCGCGCGACGCCACGAGAGCGACCGCTCAGAACACCCCGTCGGCGTCGGTGGACTGCACGAGGAACGCGGCGGAGTCCTCGTCGCCACCCAGGACCGCGTCGGCTGCCGTGCCCGGCAGCCGCCAGGAGCGGCGGTGCAGGACGCTGGGACCGAGCTCGCGCAGCGCCGCCATGTGCTCGGGCGACGCGTACCCCTTGTTCTCGTCCCAGCGGTACGCGGGGTGCGACGCGGCGAGGTCCACCATCATCGCGTCCCGCTCGCACTTGGCGAGGACGCTCGCGGCCGCGACGGAGGCGCACGTCCGGTCCGCCTTCACGCGCATGTGCACGCGAGGGGCGGGCTCGGCCGGCTCCTCGTCGAGGGTGAAGAGGTCGGCCTGTGCGGGGCGGCTGAGCCAGTCGTGCGACCCGTCGAGCAGCACGACGTCGACCGGTCCGACGGACGCCGCGACGGCGGTCAGCGCGCGGGTGCCGGCGAGCCTCAAGGCGGCGATGATGCCGATCTCGTCGATCTCCGCGGCGCTCGCGTGCCCGACGGCGCGAGCGAGCCCCCAGCGACCGAGCGCGGGGAGCAACCGGGTGCGCGCCGCAGGGGCGAGCAGCTTGGAGTCGGCGACGCCCTTGGGTGCGGACCGCGTCGTGACGTCCACGACGACGACCCCGACGCTCACCGGTCCGGCCAGCGAGCCCCGGCCCACCTCGTCCATGCCGGCGAGGAGCCGCGCCCCGTCGCGCAGGAGCACGCGTTCGTGACGCAGGTGGGGTGCGACGCGCGCAGCGGTCGCCCGCGGAGCTGCGAGCAGCGTCACGGCTGGTCGGGCACGTCCGCGAACGTGCTGGTCGGGTTGCGGAGCAGTCCCATGCGCTCGATGGGCCACACCGTCACGAAGGCCATGCCCACGACGTTGTCGATCGGCACCGAACCCCCGCCGGGGTTGCCCGTGTTGTAGCGCGAGTCCGACGAGTGAGACCGGTTGTCGCCCATGACCCAGATGCTGTTCGGCGGCACCGTGACGTCGAACGCGATGTCGCTGGGCTGGACGCCCGCTGCCAGGTACGGCTCGTCGAGCGGCTCGCCGTTGACCACGACGGGTCCGCCTGCGACGGCGGAGACGTGGTCACCGGGCAGCCCGATGAGGCGCTTGACCAGGTGCTCGTTGGCGTCGGCCGGGTAGAGGCCGATGAAGGTCAGGGCGGAGTTGATCGCGCCCTGCACCGGCCCCGGGTCCGGGGCGGTGTCGGACGGCAGCCAGCCCCCGGGGTCCTTGAAGACGACGATGTCCCCGCGGCGCAGGTCGAACGGGCCGGGCGTGAGCTTGCTGACCAGGATCCGGTCGTGCTCGATCAGCGTGTCGTGCATCGACTGGCTCGGGATGAAGAACGCCTGCACCAGGAACGTCTTGACCAGCAGCGACAGGATGATCGCGCTGACGAGGATGATCACCGTCTCGCGCAGCAGGGATCCCGCGCCGCTCGGACGCTTGGCGGCAGCGTGCCGACGCGGGACCGAGTGCTCGGACTGGGCGTCGTCGGACCCGGTCACGTCCGGCATCCGAGGACCGGTGCCACCCGGCTGTCCGGCGCCGTCGGGCGACTCCCGGCCGGGCCACGACGTGGGTGACGAGTCCTCGTCGAGGTCGCGGGGAGGTCGGTCGATCACTCGCACACTCTCGCACGCGCCGGGCCCGGACGCGCACACGACCAGCCTCCGAGATCAGGGGTCGTGACCGGGTCATCGTCGTCGTGACCCGTCCGCGCCCCTGACCAGCGTGTGCGCGTTCCGCGGGTACGCCGACGGGCGGCCACCGACATCGGTGACCGCCCGTCAGGACGCGCGTGCGAGGAGGCTCAGGCCTTCTTCGCGGCGGGGGTGAAGTCGCGCTTCTCCTTGATCTTGGCCTTCTTGCCACGGAGCTTGCGCAGGTAGTACAGCTTCGCGCGGCGAACGTCGCCGCGCGTCACGACCTCGATCGACTCCAGGCTCGGGGAGTGCACGGGGAACGTGCGCTCGACGCCGACCTGGAAGCTGACCTTGCGGACCGTGAACGTCTCACGGACGCCGTCGCCCTGGCGGGCGATGACGACACCCTGGAACGCCTGGATGCGGGAGCGGTTGCCCTCGACGACCTTGACGTTGACCTTGAGCGTGTCGCCGGCGCGGAACTCCGGGATGTCGGACCGCAGCGATGCTGCGTCGACCTGGTCCAGCGTGTGCATGTGATGTCACTTCCCCGCCCTGCCACAGGTCAGGAACGTCGTCGAGGGCGTCTCGGCCGCCCTGTGCAGGGCAGGACCGGCGTCCTTGGTCTGATGGTCCGGTGCGTCCGGGTCAAAGAGCCCGGGTGGTCGTGAGTCGTCTCCCCTGTGGCAGAGACGCAACCTGCGCGCACCAACGGGCAAGTCTGCCACACCGGGCGCACCGGCGGTAAATCCGTGCTGCACCTCACGCAGAGGTCACGCTCGCGCGAGGTGTCCGTCCACCGGTCGCCAGCCGAGCGTCGCCAGGAGCGCGAGGTCGTGCTTGTCCAGCTCGTCGACGGGCAGCGCCTGGATCAGGTCCGGCCGACGGGCCGCCGTCCGCTCGATCGCAGTGTCCCGGCGCCACCGGGCGATCCGCGCGTGGTGCCCGGACAGGAGCACCTCGGGGACCTCCAGCCCGGCCCAGGCGGGGGGCTTGGTGTAGACGGGGTACTCCAGCAGCCCGGCCGCGCCGTGGGACTCCTCGACCAGCGACTCCGGGTTGCCGACGACCCCGGGCAGCAGCCGCGCGACCGCCTCGACGACGACGAGCGCGGCGACCTCACCGCCGTTGAGCACGTAGTCGCCGAGGGAGAACTCGGTCACGCGTCCCCGCGAGCGATAGTGCTCGGCGACGCGGGCGTCGATCCCCTCGTACCGTCCGCACGCCAGCACCAGGTGGCTCTCCCCCGCCAGCGCCTCGGCCGTGCGCTGCGTGAACGGCTCCCCCGACGGCGTCGGCACCAGCAGGTGGGCGTCGTCGTCGAGCAGCTCGTCCAGCGCGGTCCCCCACACGTCGGGGCGCATCACCATGCCCGCGCCGCCACCGAACGGGGTGTCGTCGACGGTCCGGTGCCGGTCCGTGGTCCAGTCCCGCAGGTCGTGCACGCGCAGGTCCAGCAGACCGCTCGTGCGCGCCTTGCCGACGAGCGAGAGGTCCAGCGGGGCCAGGTACTCGGGGAAGATCGAGACGACGTCGATGCGCACGGTCAGTCGTCGTCTGTGTCTCGGGGTAGCACCGTCTCCTCGGAGACCACCAGGTTGGCGGCGTCGGAGGCGAGCAGCCCACCGGGCGGGTCGAGGACGACGCGGCCGCCGGCGACGTCGACGATCGGGACGATGACCTTGACGAACGGGATCAGCGTGTGCGCACCGTCGGGCTCGCGCAGGACCAGCATGTCGTGCGCCGGCAGGTGCTCCAGGCCGACGATCTCGCCGAGCACCCTGCCGTCGACGTGCTCCGCGCGCAGCCCGGCGAGCTCGTGCGGGTACCAGGCGTCGTCCTCGTCGGAGCTGTCCTCCTCGACGACCAGCTCGGTGCCGCGCATCGCCTCGGCCGTCGTCCGGTCACTGATCTGCGCGAACGTCACGTACCACCGGTCCTGCTGGGTGCGCGTGCTCACCACCGTGAGCGGTCCACGGGCTGCAGGCTCGGTGGCGAGCACCGCACCGACGCCGAACCGGTCCTCGGGGTTGTCGGTGCGCAGGTCGAGGGCGACCTCTCCGCGCAGGCCGTGGGCACGGCCGATCCGCGCGACGGTCAGCTGCATGGTGGTCCTCACGATCGGGGTGGGCAGTCATGGCGAAGGCCCGGTCCCCAGGTTAGGGGACCGGGCCTTGCGCGATGGTTCAGCGCCGGTCGACGTCCACGACGTCCACGCGGACGGCGCCGTCCGTCGAGAGCGCGCCGACGACGGTGCGCAGCGCGCGAGCCGTCCGACCGCCCCGGCCGATGACCCGGCCGAGGTCGTCGGGGTGCACGCGCACCTCGAGGAGGTCACCACGGCGCAGCGTCGACGCGTTCACGCGGACGTCGTCCGGGTGGTCGACGATGCCACGCACCAGGTGCTCGAGAGCGTCGGCGAGCATCAGGCCTGCTCGTCCTCGGCGGGAGCCTCGGCAGCGGCGGCCTTCTTCGCGGCAGCCTTCTCGGACGCCGTGGCCTTGGCCTTCTCGGCGTCGAGCGCGACGGCGTCGATGGCGGCCTTCGGGTCGACCTTGTCGGCCTTGGTGCGCAGCGTGCCCTCCTGGCCGGGGAGGTTCTTGAACTTCTGCCAGTCACCCGTGATCTTGAGGAGCACGGCGACCTGCTCGGTCGGCTGCGCGCCGACGCCGAGCCAGTACTGCGCACGCCCGGAGTCGACCTCGATGAACGAGGGCTCCTCGGTGGGGTGGTACTTGCCGATCTCCTCGATCACGCGGCCGTCGCGCTTGGTGCGCGAGTCGGCGACGACGATGCGGTAGTACGGAGCGCGGATCTTGCCGAGACGCTTGAGGCGGATCTTGGTGGCCACGGTGTGGTCTTCTCCTGATGTCTGCTGTGGGTGACCCCTCCGCGCATTGCCCGTGGGGTGGGCGCGCCGGGAAGGTCGAGGACACGGCGAACGCAGGTAGAGGGGCTGCGGACGCCGGGTACAGCCGACCATTGTGCCAGATGTGCACGACCGGTCCCAACCATGTCGTGCAGGTCACCGACGGGTCAGACGACCGTTCCCCGCAGCACCACCGCGCGCGGTGCGGCGAGCACACCGATGTCCTCGCGCGGGTCGGCGCCGAAGACCACGAGATCCGCCGACGCGCCCTCGTCGAGCCCCTCGGCGCCCAGCCAGGCGCGCGTGCGCCAGCTGGCCGCGGCCACGACGTCCCGGGCGGGGATGCCGGCGCGGACCAGCTCGGCGGCCTCGTCGGCGATCCGGCCGTGCGCGAGGGTCCCGCCCGCGTCCGTGCCGACGAGCACCGGCACTCCCGCGTCGTGCAGGTCCCGGACGAGCGCGTACCGGTGCGCGTGCAGAGCACGCATCCGCGCGGCGAACACCGGGTAGCGGGCTCCCTGCGCGGCGATCGCCTCGAACTGCCCGACCTGGAGCAGCGTCGCGGTGACCGGGATCCCGGCGGCGGCGATCCGGTCGATGTGGTCGGGCGTCGCCCCCGTGGCGTGCTCCAGGCAGTCGATCCCCGCGTCGAGGAGCGCGTCCAGCGACTCCGTCGCGAAGGTGTGCGCGGTGACCCGGGCGCCCGCCGCGTGGGCGCCCGCCACCGCGTCGGCCAGCACGTCCGCGGGCCACAGCGGGCGCAGGTCACCCTCCGCGCCGAGGTCGCGGTCGATCCAGTCCGCGACGAGCTTGACCCAGCCGTCGCCCCGCGCGGCCTCCTCGCGCACGGCGGCGGGCAGCTGGTCGACGGACTCGAGCTCGCGCCCGTAGTGCCGCAGGTACCGCTTGGGACGGGCGAGGTGCCGACCCGCCCGGATCAGGCGCGGCAGGTCGTCACGGTCGTGCACCCATCCCGTGTCCGCCGGCGAGCCCGCGTCCCGGACCAGCAGCACCCCCGAGTCGCGGTCGGCGAGCGCCTGCTTCTCGGCCGTGCCGTCGTCCACCGGGCCGTCCGACGCGAGCCCGATGTGGCAGTGCACGTCGACGAGGCCGGGCAGGACCCAGCCCTCCAGCACTGTGTCCTGCGCGTCCCGCGCGGCCGACGGGCGCTCGAACGTGATCCGGCCGCCGACGACCCACGCCTCGCCGGCTTCCCGCTCGTCGTCCAGGACGATCGTGCCGCGCAGGTGCAGGACCACGAGGGGCTCAGCGTCCGCCGAGGAAGCGGTCCAGGCCGGCGGGCAGCTCGATGTCAGCCGGCTGCGGGGGCTCGGCCTTGGGCGCGATCCCGAACGCCGATCCCTGCGGTGCGGCCGGCTTGCTCGTGATGCCGCGCTCCTGCTCCGCACGCTTGGCCGGGTTGCCCGACTTGCCCTTGACCTTGCGCACCGGGGCAGCCGTGCGTCCGCGCGACTTCTTGCCGCCCATGCCGGGCAGGTTGCCCATGCCCGGAGGCATGCCGGGCATGCCGCCGCCCTTGGCCATCTGGCGCATCATCTTCTGCGCGCCGTCGAAGCGCTCCAGCAGCTGGTTGACGTCGCTGGGCTTGGTGCCCGAGCCCGCGGCGATGCGCGAGCGGCGTGAGCCGTTGATGATCTTCGGCGTGCGGCGCTCGGCCGGGGTCATCGAGCGGATGATCGCCTCGATGCGGTCCACCTCGCGCTCGTCGAAGTTGTCGAGCGCCTCCCGCATCTGCCCCATGCCGGGCAGCATCCCCATCATCTTCTTCAGCGGTCCCGCGTTGCGCAGCTGCTGCATCTGGGTCAGGAAGTCCTCGAGCGTGAGGTCCTTCCCGGACGCCAGCTTGTCCACCATCTCCTCGGCCTGGCCGGCGTCGAACGCCTTCTCGGCCTGCTCGATGAGCGTGAGGATGTCGCCCATGTCGAGGATCCGCGACGCCATGCGGTCGGGGTGGAACACCTCGAACTCGGTGAGCTTCTCACCGGTGGACGCGTACATGATCGGCTTGCCGGTGACGCTGGCGACCGACAGGGCGGCTCCACCACGGGCGTCGCCGTCGAGCTTGGAGAGCACCACACCGGTGAACCCGACGCCGTCCGCGAACGCCTGCGCGGTGGTGACGGCGTCCTGGCCGATCATCGCGTCGATGACGAAGAGGATCTCGTCCGGGTCGAGCGCGTCGCGGATGTCCGAGGCCTGCTGCATCAGCTCGGCGTCGACGCCCAGGCGGCCGGCCGTGTCGACGATGAGGACGTCGTGCAGCTTGGTCTTCGCCGTCGCCAGGCCCTCGCGCGCGACCGCGACCGGGTCCGCGCCGAACGGCAGGAGGTCCTCGCTGCCCTGGTTGCCGGGGTGCGGGGCGAACACGGGTACGCCCGCGCGCTCCCCCACGACCTGCAGCTGGGTGACGGCGTTCGGACGCTGGAGGTCCGCCGCGACGAGCAGCGGCGTGTGACCCTGGCTCTTCAGGTGCAGCGCGAGCTTGCCGGCGAGCGTCGTCTTGCCCGCACCCTGCAGGCCCGCGAGCAGGATGACCGTCGGCGGGTTCTTGGCGAGGTTGAGCGTGCGCGTCTGGCCGCCGAGGATGGCGACGAGCTCCTCGTTGACGATCTTGACGACCTGCTGCGCCGGGTTCAGCGCACCGGACACCTCGACCGAGAGGGCGCGCTCACGCACGGCACCCGTGAACGAGCGCACGACCGGGACGGCGACGTCGGCGTCCAGCAGCGCCCGGCGGATCTCGCGCACGGTGGCGTCGATGTCCGCCTCGGACAGCCGGCCCTTGGTGCGCAGGTTCTTGAAGGTCGACGTCAGACGGTCGGACAGGGTGGCGAACACCTGGCGGTCCTTACGATTCGAGAGTTTCTGACAAGTTCACGGACGACCTAGGGTACCTGCCAGCTCCCGGGTGGCCCGTGCCGTCAGGTCGTCGACGAGGGTGGCGCGCCAGGTGCTCCACGCCTGCGGACCGGCCGCGCCGGCATCGGCCTCGGTCAGGGCGCGCAGGAGCGTGAGCAGGTCGGGCCGGTGGTCGACGGCGCCGAGCAGCCGGGCCACGGTCGCGGGGTCGTCGGGGTCGGCCGTGGTGGCCAGCTCGGCGAGGGTCAGGTGCTCACGCACGAGACGCGTGACGTCCGCCGCCACCTGCTCGTCGAAGCCCATGCGCAGGACGATCGGACCGGCGAGCCGCGCGCCCTCGGTCGAGTGGTCCCCCGCACCGGCACGCTTGCCGATGTCGTGCAGCAGCGCCGCGAGCAGCAGCGTGTCGCCGTTCTCCACGACGCGCTTGTCGCGTCCGGCCCGGGCGACCGTCTCCACGAGGTGCCGGTCGACGGTGTGCCGGTGGATGGCGGAGCGCTGCGGCCGGTTGCGCACACCCGCCCACTCCGGGATCCAGGTGGTCACGACGCCGGCCAGGTCCAGGGCCTCCCAGATCGGCACCTGCGCGGGCCCGGAGCCCAGCAGCTGCAGCAGGTAGCCGCGCGCGGCCTTCGGCCACGGTGTCGGCAGGGGCGGGGTCGCCGTCAGGCTGGCGACGGTGACCGGCGAGAGGCTGAGGCCGGTGCGCGCGGCGGTGGCCGCGGCGCGCAGCGACAGCAGCGGGTCCTCGGCCGGCCGCGCCTCGACGGCCAGCACGATCTCGCCGTCGTGCTCGACCAGGTCCTCGGCGATGGTCCGCAGCCGCGGGGCCGAGCGGCGGCCCCGGACGAGCATCGTCGCGCGGGCCGGTCGCTGCAGGGCCTGACGTGCGTTGCGCACGGTGGTGTCGAGGGCGTAGGAGATGACGCGCGCGGCCTCGGCGATGCTGGCCAGGAGGTCGTCGCGGTCGTCGAACCCGACCAGCGCCGCGACCTCGTCCTGGTCCGCCAGCAGCAGCCGGTTCGTGTGCCGGCGCGTCACCACCTGGACCGTGTCGCGCACGTCGAGGAGGTGGGCGTACGCCATGTCGACCGCGCCGTGCGGCCGGTCGGTGAGCCAGGTCGCGGCGAGCGCGCTCAGCACGACCGCGTCCCGGATGCCGCCGCGCGACTCCTTGAGCTCCGGCTCGATGAGGTAGGCCAGCTCGCCGTGGCGCTCGGCGCGCTGGCGGGTCGACGCCAGCAGCTCGGGCAGGCGCCGGCGCGCGGCCGAGCGCCAGTCCTCCAGCAGCGCCGACTTGGCGCGGGCGATGACGACGGCGTCGCCCGAGACCGGCTGCAGGTCCAGGAGCCCGACGGCCGCAGGCAGGTCCTTGGACGCGACCTGGCGGCACTGCGCGAGCGAGCGGACCGAGTGGTCCAGGTCGAGGCCGGCGTCCCAGATCGGATACCAGAGCTTCTGCGCGAGAGCCGAGAGCGCCTCGGTCGAGTGGCCGCGGCCCTCGTGCACGAGCAGCAGGTCGAGGTCGCTGACCGGGCTCGCGTCGCCGCGTCCGACGCTGCCGACGGCCCCGAGCGCGATGCCCGAGACGTCCTCGCCGTCGGTGGCCAGCTCCCACTGCTCCCGGAGCCGGCCCACGACGAGCTCGACGATGGCGGCCCGCCGGGCGATGCCGTCGGAGCCGGGGCCGGTCAGGCCGGCAGCGAGCTCGAGCCGCTCAGAGCGGAGGTCCCGCACCCCGATCGCGGGGTGCGGGACCTCGGGCGACCCGTTCGCGGCCGCGCCCCCCGCGGGCGGCCGTTCCTGTGTCATGTGTGTCTGGTGACCGTCCGGATCAGAGCGCGTCGTCGCCGTGCTCGCCGGTGCGGACGCGAGCCACGTCCTCGACCGGCACGACCCAGACCTTGCCGTCACCGATCTTGCCGGTCTGCGCCGCGCGGACGATGACCTCGGTCACGCTGGCCGCGTCCTCGTCGCTCACGAGCACGTCGATCTTGACCTTGGGAACCAGGTCGACCGTGTACTCCGCGCCGCGGTAGACCTCGGTGTGACCGCGCTGGCGGCCGTAGCCGCTGGCCTCGCTCACGGTCAGACCACGGACACCCGCGGCCTCGAGGGCCGACTTGACGTCGTCCAGCCGGTGCGGCTGGATGACCGCCGTCACGAGCTTCGTCATCACTTCACCTCCGTCACGACGCGGGCGCCGACGCCCAGCGTCTCGTATGCGGTCTCAGCGTGGACAGCCAGGTCGATGCCGCCGACCTCGGCCTCGTCGGAGACCCGCAGACCGATGGTCGCCTTGAGGATGAGCGCGATGACGTACGTCGCCGTGAAGCTGAACAGGACCGCGGCGAGCGCCACGATCGTCTGCGTGGCCAGCTGAGTGACGCCCCCACCGTAGAACAGACCGTTCTGAGCCCCGTCCGGGTACCAGGTGCTGTTCGTGTCGGTGGCGAAGAAGCCGATGAGGATCGTGCCGACCAGACCACCGACGAGGTGGACACCGACGACGTCGAGCGAGTCGTCGTAGCCGAACTTGAACTTCAGGCCGACGGCGAGGGCGCAGAGCACACCCGCCACGATGCCGATCCCGATCGCGCCCCAGGTGTCGACCGCGGCTGCGGCCGGGGTGATGGCGACGAGGCCCGCGACGATGCCGGACGCGGCACCGAGCGACGTGGCGTGACCGTCACGCACCTTCTCCGTGGCGAGCCAGGCGAGCATCGCGATGCCCGTGGCGAGGAGCGTGTTGAGCCAGGCACGACCAGCCACGCCGTCCGCGGCGAACTCCGAGCCGGCGTTGAAACCGAACCAGCCGAACCACAGGAGTGCGGCACCGAGCATGACGAACGGCAGGTTGTGCGGCCGCATGGCCTCCTTGCCGAAGCCCCGGCGCTTGCCGAGCACGATCGCCAGCACCAGACCGGCGGTACCGGCGTTGATGTGGACCACCGTTCCACCGGCGAAGTCGATGGGGGTCGACAACCCTTCGGTGAGGCCGGTCGCGCTGAGCAGGCCGCCACCCCACACCCAGTGGGCGAGCGGCAGGTAGACGACGGTGACCCAGACGGCCGTGAACGTCAGCCAGGCACCGAACTTCATGCGGTCGGCCACAGCACCGGAGATGAGCGCGACCGTGATGATCGCGAACGTCGCCTGGTAGCCGGCGGCCACGAGGAACGGCACACCGGACGCCGCCATCAGGCTCTGGTCGTCGGTGGCGCCCTGCAGGCCGAAGAACTCGAACGGGTTGCCGAGCCACCCGCCACCACCGAGGTCCTCGCCGAAGACGGCCGAGTACCCGTACAGCACCCAGACGAGCCCGGCGACGCCGATCGCGCCGAAGCTCATCATCATCATGTTCAGCACGCTCTTGCCGCGCACCATGCCGCCGTAGAAGAACGCCAGCCCCGGCGTCATCAGCAGCACGAGGGACGCGGCGGTCAGCATGAACGCCGTGTTCCCGCTGTCCAAAGCGAATTCTTCCATCGAGATCGCCTCTCCACTCGCCAGCCGGGGGTGGCTGGTCCGGGGATCACAGTCGACGAGGCGGGTTTCCGTCAGAGGCGAAGCACGTTACGTCGGTGTGACAAGCCTCACCCGCACGTAAACGTTCGGTTTCGTGGTGAGCGCCCGTCCAGGTCGTCCGCGACGCGTCGACGGACGATGCACGCTCGTGACCAGGCCTTGGGTCAAGTTCTCACCCGGCAACGCCGATGCAGCGTTCGTCGACGATGCGGAGGCTGCCGTGCCCACAGGACACCCGTCTGCTCGGGCAGCACTCGCGTGGCTCACCGACCCGGTGACGTGCGTGGCGCTGCTGCTCCTCGTCCTCAACGACCACCTCCTCAAGGCATCCTTCGGCACCTGGTGGACGGGCAAGCTCTCCGACGTCGCCTGGCTGGTCGTCGCCCCTCCCCTGGTGGCCGTGCTGCTCGCTGGGGCGTCCAGGCTGGTCGCCGTCGCACCCGTGGACGCCCGGACCTGCACGCGGGCAAGCCTCGCCGTCGTCGGGACGGCGTTCGTCGTCGTGAAGGCGACGGCTGTGGGTGCGACCGCGGCGTCGGCCGTCCTCACCGCCCTCGCCGGACCGAGCACCGTCCTCGCCGACCCGACCGACCTCCTGACGCTGCCGGCGCTCGCCCTGGCGGGGTACGCGGCCCGGACGACGTCGACCGACGTCCGTCACGGCCAGCGCCGCGACCTGCGGTGGGTGCTCGTGCTCCCCGTCGCCGTGCTGGCCACGACGGCCACGAGCTCCAGCCCGCCCGAGGAGGCGCACCACGTCGCAGTCGTCGACGGCGCCGTCGTCGTCGGCGACCCGTGGGGAGGCACCTGGTACACCTCCGACGACGGTGCGCGCTGGAGCGGTGTCGACGTGTTCTCGGACGAGGACGACGAGCTCGACGACCGATTCGAGGAGCGCGACACGACGCTCACGGTGGCGTGCGCACCGTCGCCGAGCGACCAGTGCTTCCGGGCGAGGGCCGAGGGCGTCGGCGTCGACCGCAGCGACGACGGCGGACGCACCTGGCGGCAGGACTGGGCCATTCCCGACGAGCTGCTGCCCGAGCTCGCCGCGCGCTACGAGCCTCCGACCGGGAGCCTCTGGACCCGGGGGGTCGCCGTGCTGCCGACACCGGACGGCTTCCGGGTCGTCGCCGCGAACGGCGGCGACGGTCTGGCGGTCCGCGACGAGCACGGGACCTGGACACGCATCGGGTTCACCTACAAGGCGGACGGCCCACCGGTCGTCCCGCTGCCCGGCGAGCCGACGACGTTCAGGCACCCGATGCCGGTCGAGGTCATGCTCGTCGTGCCCGCAGCCGCTATCACGCTCATGCTGAGCGTGCGCCGTCGCCAACCGCGCGGCACGCGCTCGCGTCGGCAGTGGGGGTGGTTGACGTTCGCGACGGCCGTCGTGCTGTCCGCCGTCGGACTCTTCGCCAACGACGCGACGCGCGCCGTCGCCGGTCAGTCGTTCCAGGACGTCTTCCTCGTCGGAGACATGCCCGTGACGGGCTTGTTCCTCGGGCTGTTCGTCGTCTCGTCGGCGCTCCTCGTCGTCGCCGCCGTCCTCCTGCGCGGCGGGCCCGCCGCCGGGATGGTGGCGGCCACCGGCGTCGGCGTCGCGCTCGTCGTCGGCCTCGTCTCGCCGACGACCCTCGCCGCCGTCACCGCGGTCGCGCTCATCGGTGCGGGCTCGGTCGCCACCGCCCGGCTCGCCACCGCACCGCGCGACTGACTGCACCCGCTCAGCCCAGAACCCGTGGGCGCGGGCCGCTGACGCGACTCCCACCCTCCGCTGCACTCCGGTTCAGCCCCCGAAACTCGTGGTCGGGCTGCACCTGCACTCCGCTACGGGCGCGGGCCGCTGACGCGACCCCCACCCTCCGCTGCACTCCGGTTCAGCCCTCCAGGAGAGCGTCGACGAAGGCCTCCGGGTCGAACGGGGCCAGGTCGTCCGGGCCCTCGCCGAGGCCGACCAGCTTGACCGGGACGCCCAGCTCGCGCTGCACCGCGACGACGATCCCGCCCTTGGCGGTGCCGTCGAGCTTGGTGAGCACGATGCCGGTGACCCCGGCGACCTCGCTGAACACGCGCGCCTGGTTGAGCCCGTTCTGGCCGGTGGTCGCGTCGAGGACCAGGAGCACCTCGGACAAGGGAGCCTCGCGCGTGATGACGCGCGTGATCTTGCCCAGCTCATCCATCAGACCGGCCTTGTTCTGCAGGCGTCCGGCCGTGTCGACGAGGACGACGTCGATGCCCTCGGAGCGACCGGTGCGGACGGCGTCGAACGCGACCGCGGCCGGGTCGGCGCCGTCGCGGTCCGAGCGGACCGTGTGGACGCCGACGCGCGAGCCCCAGGTCTGGAGCTGGTCGGCGGCGGCGGCGCGGAACGTGTCGGCGGCACCGAGGACGACGGTGCGGCCCTCGGCGACGAGCACGCGGGCGAGCTTGCCGACGGTGGTCGTCTTGCCGGTCCCGTTGACGCCGACCACGAGGACGACCGCGGGGACACGTGACCCGTCGGCGGCCGTGCCGGGATCGGTGTGCAGGCTGCGGTCCAGGGTCGGGTCGACCAGCGCGACCAGCTGCTCGCGCAGGAGCGCGCGGACGTGGGCGGGGTCCTTGAGGCCCTCGACCCGGACGCGGGTGCGCAGGGCGTCGATGAGCTCCCCCGTCGGACCGGCGCCGACGTCGGCGAGCAGGAGGGTCTCCTCGAGCTCGTCCCAGTCGTCCTCGGTGAGGTGGTCCTTGGACAGGACAGCGAGCAGCCGCGCGCCCAGGGGCGAGCCGGACCGCGACAACCGGCCGCGCAGGCGGGCGAGCCGACCGGCGACCGGGGCGGGCACCTCGAGGACCGGCGGCGCCTCGGTGGCCTCGGGGAGCTCCTCGACCGGGGGCGCCGGCGCCGCGGGGGTCGTCTCGACGTCGGGCGCGGGCGTCGGGGTCGGTGCCTCGACCGTCGGCGGGGCCTCGTCGGTGGCCGATCCGCGGCGACGACGGACGAGCAGCGTCGTCAGCGCCACGACGATGGCCGTCGGGATGCCGGCGGCCAGGAGGATCTCGAGCGTCTCGTTGGTCACCGGGACAGTGTGTCTGGCGGCAGCCTCACGACGCGAACCGGCGCGTCGGGGTGGTGCAGATCACGCGCTCAGCGGTCGCGGTGGCCGGGCAGGACGCCCGACGCCTTCTCCTTGGCCCGCTGGAGCGTCGCCGCCAGGTCGTCCACCTGGAGGTACGCCTCGCCCTCGTCGACGGTCTCCCGGAGGAACTGCGCGAGCGAGAGGTCGACGGGCTCGACGGCTGCCGCCGCGGCGGCCGCACGCTGGTCGGCGTCGGGGTTCGTGCGGCCCGCCAAGCCGCTGCGGAACGTGGCGATCGGTGACTCGCGCTTGTCCTTCGCCGCCGCGCTGAGGCTGGCGGCGATCAGGACGGCTGCGGCGACGAGGACGGCAAGGAGGATCGCGACGAGGACAGCCATGGCACCAGTGTCGGTGCTCGTCGGCGGTCAGTCGTCGCGCGACGCACAGGGAGCGCCAAACGGCACACAATCTCCACAGGCCGACGTCGGTTCGGGTGGTTAGACCGCGATGTCCTCGCGCATCCGCTGGCTGATGACCGTGGTGACGCCGTCGCCGCGCATGGTCACCCCGTACAGGGCGTCGGCGATCTCCATGGTCCGCTTCTGGTGCGTGACGACGATGAGCTGGGAGTCCTCCTGGAGCTCCCGGAAGATCTCGAGGAGCCGGCCGAGGTTGGCGTCGTCGAGGGCTGCCTCGACCTCGTCCATGACGTAGAACGGGCTGGGCCGCGCCTTGAAGATGGCCACCAGCAGCGCGACGGCCGTCAGGGAGCGCTCGCCGCCCGACAGCAGCGAGAGCCGCTTGACCTTCTTGCCGGCCGGTCGGGCCTCGACGTCGATGCCGGTGGTGAGCATGTTGTCGGGGTCGGTGAGGACGAGCCGGCCCTCGCCGCCGGGGAACAGCCGCGGGAACACGACGTCGAACGCGGCGGCGGTGTCGTGGTACGCCTCGGCGAACACCTGCTCGACGCGCTCGTCGATCTCCTTGACGATCTCCAGGAGGTCCGCCCGGGACTTCTTGAGGTCCGCCAGCTGCTCCACGAGGAACTGGTGGCGCTCCTCGAGCGCGGCGAACTCCTCGAGCGCGAGCGGGTTGACCCGCCCGAGCAGGGACAGTGCGCGCTCGGCGGCCCGCAGCCGCTTCTCCTGCTGCTCGCGCACGTACGGGACGGCTGTCGGTGCCTCCGGGTCGATCTCCGCTCCGGGCACCGGGATGACGGGCACGTCCTGGTGCGGGCCGTACTCCTCGAGCAGGACCGCCGGGTCGAGCCCGAGGTCGTCGACGGCGCGGGCCTGGAGCGCTTCGATGCGCAGGCGCTGCTGGGTGCGGGCGACCTCGTCGCGGTGGGCGACGTCGGTGAGCTGGGCCAGCTCGGCGGCGCGGACGTCGACCTCGGCGCGGGCGGCGGTGACCGCACGGTCCCGTTCGCCGCGGGCCATCTCGGCGGCGTCGCGCTCGGCCGACGCGCGGCGCAGCGACTCGTCGAGCACGACCAGCGCGCGGGTGGCCCCGTCGCGCACGGCCTGGGCCACGGTGGCCTGGCGTGACCGGGCACGCTCGCGCTCGGCGGCCCGCTCACGGGCGACCCGCTCGGTCTGGGCGGCACGTTCGAGGGACTCGGCGCGGCCGGACAGGGCCCGTGCCCGTTCCTCGCCCGTCCGCAGGGTCAGGCGGGCCTCGGTCTCGCGGGCACGCGCACCGGTGGCGAGCTCGGCGAGCCGGTCCCGACGGGCGCTGCCCTCGACGATCGCGGCCTCGCTCTCGGCGGGCTCCACCTCGGCCGCAGCCAGCCGCTCGGCGAGCTCGGTGAGCTCGGCGGTGTCCGCCTCCAGCGTCCGGGACGCCGCCTCCAGGGACTGCTGCAGCCGTGCGGCCTCGGCGTTCGCCGCCCGGGCGGCCGAGCCGAGGTGGCCCAGCTGCTCAGCGACGGCGGCGAGAGCGGCGTCGGACTCGTTGAGCCGGTCCAGGGTGCGCTCGTGCGCCTCGCGCGCGTCGGTGAGCGCCTGCGTGGCGCCCGTGAGCTCGAACCGGACGCGCTCGGCGTCCGCGGTCGCCTTCGACGCGCCCGAGCGCGCCTGGTCGAGCGCCGACTGCAGGTGCAGGGCGCTCGGCGCCGTCGCGGAGCCGCCCGACGCGCGGTGCCGGGAGAGCACGTCGCCCGTGCGCGTGGCCACGACGAGGTCAGGACGCGCGGCGACGATCGCCCGCGCGGCCGCCAGGTCGTCGACGACGACGACGTCGGCGAGCAGCGCCTCGACGGCGGCGCGCACGTGCTCCGGTGCGCGGACGAGGTCGACGGCGCGTGCGGCGCCGGCGGGGACGTCCGCGACGGGTGCAGTCGGGCCGGACGCGCCGCTGACCAGCAGCGTCGCACGGCCGGCGTCCTCGGTGCGCAGGTAGCGGATCGCGTCGACGGCCGCGTCGACGGAGTCGACCGCCACGGCGTCGGCCACCGCACCGAGTGCGGCGACGATCGCCTCCTCGTTCTCCGGGTCGACGGCGAGCAGGGCCGCGACGGACCCGACGAGACCGGGCTGGCCGTCCGCGGCGAGCAGCGCGCCGACGCCGTCCTTGCGCGTCAGGCTGAGCTCGAGGGTCTCGGCGCGGGACTCCAGCGCGGTGCGCTCGCGCTCGGCGGCGCTGAGCTGCTCCTGCAGGGCGGTGAGCCGCTCGGTCGCACGCTCGAGGGCCTCGACGGCTGCCTCGTGCTCGGCGTCCAGCCCTTCCTCGCCCTCCTCGACGCCCGCGACCTGCGACTCCAGCACGGCGAACTGCGTCGTCGCCTCCTGGCCTCGCTGCTCGGCCGCGGTCAGCGACTCGCGCAGGCGTCCGAGCTCGGCCTGCGTGGCCTCGACCCGGCTGCGGCGGGCGGCGACCTGGCCCGCGAGCCGGGCGACGCCCTCGCGTCGGTCGGCGGCGCCGCGCAGGGCGGTGGCGACCTCCTTCTCCGCCGCGGTGGCCTCGGCCTCGGCCTCCTGTCGCGCGGTCACGGCTGCCTCGAGGGCGGCGCGGGACAGCTCGACCTCGCTGGCCAGCTCGGCCTCCGCGGAGCGCACGCGCTCGGCCTGGGCGGCCAGGTCGTCCGGGTCCGACCCGCCGGTGCGCTCCGGTCCGGCGCTGCCGAGCAGGCGGACCCGGTCGGCGGCCAGGGACGCCGTGCCGCGCAGCCGCTCGCGCAGGGACGAGAGGCGGTACCAGACCTCGCTGGCCTCGCTCAGGGCCGGCGCGGCCTCGGCCGCCTCACGCTCGAGCGTGGCCAGGCGGGCGCGGGTGGCGGCCAGTGCCCCCTCGACCTCCTCGCGACGGACGCGCAGCGCGCTCTCGTCGGCGATCTCCTGCTCGAGCGTGGAGGTGAGCTGCGCGAGGTCGTCGGCCAGCAGCCGGGCGCGGGAGTCGCGCAGGTCCGCCTGGACGACCGCGGCCTTGCGGGCGACCTCCGCCTGCCGGCCGAGCGGACCGAGCTGACGCCGGATCTCCCCCGTGAGGTCCCCGAGGCGCGTCAGGTTGGCCTGCATCGCCTCGAGCTTGCGGAGGGCCTTCTCCTTGCGCTTGCGGTGCTTGAGGACGCCCGCGGCCTCCTCGATGAACCCGCGGCGCTCCTCGGGCGTCGCCCGCAGCACCGCGTCCAGCTGGCCCTGGCCGACGATGACGTGCATCTCGCGGCCCAGGCCGGAGTCGGACAGCAGGTCCTGGATGTCGAGCAGCCGGCAGCCCTGCCCGTTGATCGCGTACTCGGACCCGCCGTTGCGGAACAGCGTCCGCGAGATGGTGACCTCGGAGTACTCGATCGGCAGCGCGCCGTCGGCGTTGTCGATGGTGAGCGCCACCTCGGCGCGGCCCAGCGGGGGGCGCCCGGCGGTGCCGGCGAAGATGACGTCCTCCATCTTGCCGCCGCGCAGCGACTTGGCGCCCTGCTCCCCCATCACCCAGGCCAGGGCGTCGACGACGTTGGACTTGCCCGAGCCGTTGGGCCCGACCACGCAGGTGACGCCCGGCTCGAAGTTCAGGGTCGTCGCCGAGGCGAACGACTTGAACCCCCGCAGGGTGAGGGTCTTGAGGTGCACCCACGAAGCCTAAGGCGCGCGCGACGCACCCCCGGGGACGTCCACCCGCTCGGCGGTGCGGCTCAGCGCCCCGGGGCGGCGCAGGCGTCGGTCACCTGGCCGCCCGGGCGCTCGGTCACCGGCTCAGAGCGCGGGGAACCACAGGGCGATCTCACGGGCCGCGGACTCCTCGGAGTCCGAGCCGTGCACGAGGTTCTGGATGACCTTCAGGCCCCAGTCACGGCCCAGGTCGCCGCGGATGGTGCCCGGTGCGGCGACGGTGGGGTCGGTCGCACCGGCCAGCGAGCGGAAGCCCTCGATGGCACGGTGGCCCTCGGCGACGACGGCGAGCACTGGCCCGGAGCTCATGAAGTCGATCAGCGGCGTGACGAATGGCTTGCCCGCGTGCTCGGCGTAGTGCTCGGCGAGCAGGGCCTCGTCCGCCTGGCGGAGCTCGACCGCGACGAGCGTGTAGCCCTTGGCCTCGATGCGGCGGACGATCTCGCCCGACAGACCGCGACGGACACCGTCCGGCTTGACCAGGACGAGGGTGCGCTGTGCTGTGGGGGCGTCGGGTGCGTCAGTCATGGCGTCACCCTAACGGGGTCCTACGGCCCGACCGCCCCCGGGTTCGCAGCGTCGTACTCCGCCCGCTCGCGGTCGATCCTGCCCCCGAGACGCAGCGCCACGGCCCACAGGACGACGAAGATCCCGCCCACGACGAACATCATCGGGACGAAGAACCCCACACCCAGCACGAGCACCTGCACGATCGTCCCGGCCACGTAGCCGCCCGGGCGGGACATCATCCCGGACAGCAGGATCAGGACGACGGACAGGCTGCCGCCGACCCACCAGATCGCAGCCGGCTCGGCGAGCCGCAGGCCGTACGCCACGAGCGTCGCGAAGAACACCAGGACGGCCTCGAGGACGAGGATCGTCTGGGTGAACTGGGGCTTCGCGGGGCGCTTGCGACGTACGGCCTGGCCGTCGTCCGGGACGGTGGAGCTCATGGGTGAAAGGTTAACCGGCGGTTATCGACGGGCTGACGCGTCGACGTCGTCCAAGGCGCTGTCGCGCTGCGTCGGAAACGTCCCGGCCGAGAGGTCGTCGACGACGATCGCCCCGTCCACGGTCTCCGAGGCGATCCCGGAACCGTCGGCCGCGAGCGCCTCGCCACGGGCGACCATGCCGGCCACGTCGGACAGCTTGACCTCGCGCAGGAAGAGCGCCAGGACGAAGCCGACCGCGACCACGGGCACGAGGTACCAGAAGGACGGCGCCAGCGCGTTGGTGAACGCGTCGATGACCCCGGTCTTCAGCGGCTCGGGCAGGGCCTGGACCGCGGCGGGCGTCAGGCTCGAGGCCTCTCCCCCGGAGCCCGCGGGCGCACCGGCGAAGACCCCGGCCAGGTTCTCCGCCAGCTTCGTGGTGAACATGGTGCTGAACAGCGCCGTGCCGACGGCCGCGCCGATCTCGCGGAAGAAGTTGTTCGTGCTGGTGGCCGTCCCGATCTCGTGCGGGTCGACCGAGTTCTGCACGGCCAGGACGATCGTCTGCATGACGAGACCCATGCCCGCGCCGAGCACGAAGATCATGGCGCCGAAGAGCCACATCGACATGTCGCCGGTGATCTGCGTGAGCCACGCGACGCCGGCCGTGGTGATGGCGAGACCGACCACGGGGAAGATCTTGTAGCGCCCGGTCTTGGTGATCGCGATGCCCGAGCCGATCGCGGTGATCATGACACCGACCATCATCGGGAGCAGCAGGAAGCCGGACTCGGTGACGCCCGCACCGGTCGACATCTGCAGGAACGTCGGCAGGAACGCCAGGGCGGCGAACATGCCCATGCCGAGGATGAGGCCGATCGCGGTGGCGATGGTGAACGTCGGGTTCTTGAAGAGGCGCAGCGGCAGGAGCGGCTCCTCGGCACGCAGCTCGACCATGATGAACGCCGCGATCGAGAGGACCGTGCCGATCACGAGGGCGAGCAGGGCCGGGTCGGTCCAGTCGTAGCCGGACTTGCCCGTCCAGCTGCTCCAGCTGGTGGCCAGGACGAGGCCGGACGTGGCGACGACCATGAAGAAGATGCCGGCGACGTCGATCTTCTTGCTGGAGCGGTGCGTCGGGAGCTTGAGCGTGAACCACGCGATGGCGAAGGCCGCCAGACCGATGGGGATGTTCAGCCAGAAGCACCAGCGCCAGTCGGCGTGCTGCGTGAAGAACCCACCCAGCAGCGGGCCGATGACGGCCGAGATGCCGAACAGCGCACCCATCGGGCCCATGTACTTGCCGCGGTCCTTGGCGGGCACGATGTCCGCGATGATCGCCTGCGACAGGATCATCAGACCGCCGCCGCCGAGGCCCTGCACGCCGCGCCAGAGCACGAGCTCGCCGAACGACTGCGCGAACCCGGCGCCGGCCGAGGCGACCGTGAACAGCCCGATGGCGATCAGGAACGGCCAGCGACGCCCGAAGAGGTCACCGAACTTGCCGTACAGCGGCATGACGATCGCGATCGCCAGGATGTAGGCGGTCACCACCCAGCCCTGGTGCTCGACCCCGTTGAGCTCGCCGACGATGGTGGGCATCGCGGTGCCGACGATCGACTGGTCGAGCGAGGACATGAACATGCCCGCCATGAGCGCACCGAAGATGAGCCAGACGGTCTTGGGGGTCAGGTGGATCAGCGGCTTGTCGACCGCTGGTGCCTGGGGTGCTGCGGTGGCCATGCGAGGGACCTCGTTCTGGGGGGGTGGGACGGGGGCGGTGGTGCGGGGGGTCAGTCGGTCAGGATCGAGCGCAGGTCGGTGACGACGGCGGCGAGGTGCTCGTCGGCCGTGCCGGTGCCACCGGCGGAGTCCCAGCGCATGAAGGTCGCGTGCGTCAGGAAGAGCAGGGTCGCGCCGACGATCTCGGAGGAGTAGGGAGCGTCCGCACCCAGGCGCCGTTCGACGAGTGCCGACAGCTGCCCCTTGTGCTGCTCCATCCACGCGAGGTGGCGGGCGAGCAGGCGGGGCTCCTTGGCGGCGAGCTCGAAGGCCCGTGCGAGGCGCTGCCGGCCCATGGGCGGGTCGCTGAGGAACGCGCTGACGAGGGCCTGGAGGTCGGCGAGGAGGTGACCGGTGGGTCCCCCCGTCGCGAACTCCTCCGTGGCCGCCGAGTCGAGCGGCCACGGGGTGTGGCCGAGCACGGCGTCGTCCTTCGTCTCGAAGTAGTTGAAGAACGTGCGCGCGGAGACGCCGGCCTCCTCGCAGATGGCCTCGACCGTGACGGCGTCGAGCCCGTGCTCGGCGACCAGGCGGTGGGTCGCGTCGATCAGCGCCTCGCGGCGGGCGCGCTTCTTGCGCTCACGCAGCCCGAGCGCGGGCTCGTCGACCAGAGTGTTCTGCACGAGGTGCAACTTTACACACACTGCAACTTTGCACTGGACGCATGTCCATGTGCGATTGCTCACAGCAACGATCAGACCTCGCCGAAGCCGCCCTCGACCGCCGCGACGACCGCGTCGCGGGCCTGCGCGGCCTGCGGTCCCTCGGTCTCGATCTGCAGCTCGACGCCCTGCTTGGCACCCAGCTTCATGAGCTCCAGCACGCTCGCGGCGTTGGCGCCGTTGACCCGCACCTTGGCGTCGTACGCCGCCAGCATCCGGGCGACGACCGCCGCGGGGCGTGCGTGCAGGCCGAGCGGGTTGCGCAGCACGGCCACCGCCCGGAGCACGCCGTCGTCGGGCGATCCGGCGGCCTGCGCCGGCGGCTCGGCCGCGTCCCCGAACGTGGAGCCCGCGTGCACCGCGGACGCCAGGACCGTTGTCAGGTCGGACCCCCCGTGCGCCGTCACGGCCGCCGCGACCGCGCCCTCGACGAACGGGGCGTCCGCGAGCCGCACCCGCGCCGCGACGTCCTCGTCCAGCAGCTCCAGCACCGACTCGGTGGTGAGGACGGCCGACCCCAGGTCGGTGAGGACCACCGCGGAACGGCCGTCCTGCGTCGCCTCGACCAGGGCCCGCTCGACCGTCTCGAAGCTGGTGCCGAGCCCGCCGTCCGCCATCCCCCCGGCCGCGACCAGCAGCACGCCCGGTGCCATCTGGCCGGCCAGCTCGACCGCCCCCTGCGCGAGCGCGCGCGAGTGGGACACCAGGACGAGCGCGACCGGGGCGAGCTCGCGGGTCACGCGGCCGCCTGCGCAGCCGCCCGCAGGATCAGCTCCGTCGAGCGCGCCCCCGGGTCGAGGTGCCCGGCGGACCGCTCCCCCAGATAGCTCGCACGGCCCTTCGTCGCGACCAGCGGGATGGTGGCCTCGGCACCCTCGTGCGCGGCGTCCGCCGCGGCGGCGAGCACCTCCGCCGGCGACGCTCCCCCGTCGGCGGCCGACACGGCGGCCTCGGTGGCGGGCGTCCAGGCGTCGACCATCGTCTTCTCGCCGGTGGTGGCCTTGCCGCGGGCGACGATGCCCTCGAGCGCCGCCTCGAGCAGCGCGACGACGCCGTGGCTGTCGAGCTGCGTGACGCCCGTGGCCTTGGCGGCACGCAGGTAGGCCGTGCCGTAGAGAGGGCCGGCGGCACCGCCGACGGTCGACATGAGCGTCGTCGCGACGAGCTTGAGGACCTCGCCGATGTCCGCGGGCTCGGCGGGGAGCGCGTCGAGCTTGGCGACGACGGCGGTGAAGCCGCGGAACAGGTTCTCGCCGTGGTCGCCGTCGCCGATCTGCCGGTCCAGCTCGATGAGCTCCTCCCGGTGCTCCGTGACGGTCTGTGCCGACCGGCGCACCCAGTCGATCGCCCACGCGACGTCCAGCGTCATGCCCACGCTCCCTCGAGCAGTCTCGGTCGACCCGCGCGCCTCACCACCGCAGGGCGGTCGTGTGCACCGGGGCGTCCCACAGGGCGGTCAGCTCGTCGTCCAGACGGAGGACCGTGACCGACGCGCCCTGCATCTCCAGCGATGTCACGTAGTTGCCGACGAGCGACCGGGTCACCTCGACCCCCCGCTCCTCCAGCAACGCGCGGGCCCGACGATAGACCACGTAGAGCTCGGAGGCGGGCGTGCCGCCCATGCCGTTGACGAACAGCAGCACCTTCTCGCCGCTGGTCAGTCCCAGGTCGTCGGCCACCGGCGTGAGCAGCATCTCCGTGATCTCGTCGGCGCTCGACAGCGGGATGCGCCGACGGCCCGGCTCGCCGTGGATGCCGATGCCGATCTCGATCTCGTCGTCGGGCAGGTCGAAGCTCGGCTTGCCCGCGTGCGGGACCGTGCAGGCGGTCAGCGCGACGCCCATGGAGCGCACGTTCGCGATGACCTTCTCGGCGACCGCAACGACGGCGTCCAGGTCGTCCCCGCGCTCCGCGGCCGCGCCCGCGATCTTCTCGACGGCCACCGTGCCGGCCACCCCGCGCCGCCCCGCGGTGTACAGCGAGTCCTCCACGGCGACGTCGTCGTTGACCACGACGGTCCGGACCTCGGTGTCGTCGGCCACCTCGGCGGCCATCTCGAAGTTGAGCACGTCGCCGGTGTAGTTCTTCACGATGGCCAGCACGCCGGCGCCCCCGTCGGCGGCCTGGAACGCGGGCACGATCTGGTCGGGCGTCGGTGACGTGAACACGGGCCCTGCCACGGCCGCGTCGAGCATGCCGACGCCGACGAACCCGCCGTGGAGAGGCTCGTGCCCGGAGCCGCCGCCGCTCACGAGGCCGACCTTCCCGGCCCTCGCGCCCCCCGCCCGCGTGACGACGGCGTGCTCGGCGTCCACCGCCACGACGTCGGCGTGCGCAGCCGCGAACCCCTCGAGCGACTCGGCTACGACGGTCTGCGGGTCGTTGATGAGCTTCTTCACAGCGGCCATCCCTTCCACCGGGCGCCCACGGCGGGGCCCGCGCGTCCGTCGCGACGTCGACGTCCCGACAGGTCTCACCGTGGTGGCGGTGCGAGGGGTCGTCAAGGGGAGGACGTGCGCCGTCGCTGCACGTTCGTGCAGGAGCCACCGCCACCTGGCTGGACTCACCCGGACGGGTGACCAGGACTCAGGGGCGACCCAGCAGCCGACGCGCCTCCGCCACGAGCAGGATCGAGCCGGTGACCAGGACGCCGGACCCGCGCTCGACCTCGCTCTCCGCGCGGGCCACCGCGAGGTCGAGGGCGTCGTTCAGCCGCTCGGCGACGTGCACGCGGTCCTCGCCGAAGATGTCGATGGCCACCTCCGCCAGGTCCTCGACCTCGAGCGCGCGGGTGTTCGACGCACGGGTGATCACGACCTCGGCCAGCACCGGCTCGAGCAGCGAGAGGATGCCCTCGGGGTCCTTGTCCGCCATCACGCCGACGATGCCGACGAGCCGGTGGAACTCGAACGCCTCCTCGACCGCGGCGACGAGCGCCTCGACGCCGGCGGGGTTGTGCGCGCCGTCGACGATGATCGTCGGGCTGGAGCGCACCACCTCGAGCCGGCCCGGGGAGTCGACGTCGGCGAACGCGACCTCGACGACCCCGGGGTCGAGCGCCCGGCCTCCCGTCAGGAGCGCCTCCGTCGCCGTGAGGGCGAGCAGGGCGTTGTGCGCCTGGAACTCGCCGTGCAGGGGCAGGAAGATCTCCGTGTACGTGCCGCCGAGCGTCTGCAGCGTGATGAGCTGGCCGCCGACGGCCACCTGCCGCTCGCCGACCTCGATGTCCACGCCCTCGCGCACGACGCGCGCACCCTTCTCCGCCGCGGCGGCCAGGACCACGCCCTCGACGTCCTCCTGCTGGGCGGCGAGGACCAGCGTCGCGCCGTCCTTGATGATCCCCGCCTTGACGGACGCGATGTCCAGCAGGGTGTCGCCGAGGTAGCGCTCGTGGTCCATCGAGATCGGCGTGATGATCGCGACCTCGCCGTCGGCGACGTTGGTCGAGTCCCACAGGCCGCCCATGCCGACCTCGACCACGGCGACGTCCACCGGGGCGTCCGCGAAGGCTGCGAACGCCATCACCGTGAACACCTCGAAGAACGACAGCTGCGGCTTGCCCTCCGCCGCGGAGCGCTGGTCGACCAGGTGCACGTACGGCGCCACGTCCTGCCACACCTCGACGAAGCGCTCGTCGCTGATGGGCTCGCCGTCGATGACGATGCGCTCGTTCACACGGGACAGGTGCGGGCTGGTGAACCGGCCCGTGCGCAGGCCGTGCTCGCGGACCAGCCGCTCGACCATGCGCGACGTCGACGTCTTGCCGTTGGTGCCCGTCACGTGCACCACCCGGTACGCCTTCTGCGGGTCGCCCAGCAGCTCCATGACGGCGAGGGTCCGGTCGAACGACGGGTCGATCTCGTGCTCGGGGGCGCGCGCCAGGATCCCGCGGTACACCTCGTCGGCGGCCGCCCTGGCCTCCTTCTCGGCCTCCGTGCGCAGGTGCTCGGCACCTCCGTGCTCGTGCGGGCTCATGCCTCGTACCCTCCGGCGTCGACGGCTTCGACGGAGGCCTGCAACGTCGGCCCCGTCTCGATCTCGACCGACAGCGCCAACGTCTCTCGCGCGATCGTGTCGCGGTGCTGCTCGACCGCGGCGACGTGCTCCGTGGGCACGTCGAGCGTGAGCAGGATCCGGTCCCCCACCTGCAGGCCGGCGGCCTTGCGGGCGTCCTGGACCACGCGGACGACGTCCCGGGCGTAGCCCTCGGCGCGCAGCTCGTCGTCCAGCGTCAGGTCGAGCACGACGAAGCCTCCGCCCGGCAGGACAGCGGCGGCACCGCCCTCGCCGCCCACGACGGTCGTCAGCTCGTACTCGCTCGGCTCGAGCGCCACGTCGCCGTCGTCGGTGGTGACCACGACCGTGTCCCCGTCCACGCGCCAGGCCTCGGCGCGCGCCGCCTTGATGACGGCCTGCACCCCACGACCCAGCCGCGGGCCCGCCTTGCGGGCGTTGACTGCGAGGCGCTGCGTGATGCCGAAGCGATCGGCCGTGCCGGCGTCGGCCGCGACCAGGTCGACGCGCTTGACGTTGAGCTCGGCCGCGAGCAGGTCGCGGTACGGCACCAGGGCGTCCGCGTCGTCGACCGCGACGGTGAGCGTGTGCAAGGGCTGCCGGACGCGCACGCCCGCGGCCTTGCGCAGGCCGAGCGCGGTCGAGACCACGGAGCGGACCTGGTCCATCGCGGCGACGAGGGTGAACTCGCCGACCAGACCGCCGTCGGGTCGACCGTGCCCGACGCTCGGCCAGTCGGTCAGGTGCACGCTGCGCCCACCCGTCAGGCCGCGCCAGACCTCCTCCGTGACCAGCGGCGCGAGCGGCGCCATGACGCGCGTGAGCACCTCGAGGCTCGTCCACAGCGTGTCGAACGCATCGGCGTCCTCGGCCCAGAATCGGTCCCGCTGGGTGCGGACGTACCAGTTGGTCAGGACGTCCAGGTACTCGCGCACCGTCTCGCACGCGGCCGAGATGTCGTACGCATCCAACTGCTCCGTGCTGCGCGCCACCAGCTCCCGCGTGCGCGCCAGGACATAGCGGTCCATCGGCGCGAGCGTGTCGACGCGCGTGGCGTCGACGGCCTTGGCGGTGTACCCGTTGCCACCGTCCGCGGCACCGGCGTACAGCGCGAAGAAGTAGTACGTGCTCCACAGCGGCAGCAGCACCTGGCGCACCCCGTCGCGGATGCCGTCCTCGCCGACGATGAGGTTGCCCCCGCGCAGGATCGAGCTCGACATGAGGAACCAGCGCACCGCGTCGGACCCGTACAGGTCCCACATCTCGGCCGGGTCCGGGAAGTTCCGCAGCGACTTGCTGGCCTTGCGGCCGTCGTCGCCCAGCACGATGCCGTGGCACAGGACGTTGCGGAACGACGGGCGGTCGAACAGCGCCGTGGCCAGCACGTGCAGCGTGTAGAACCAGCCGCGGGTCTGCCCGATGTACTCGACGATGAAGTCGCCCGGGTAGTGGTGCTCGAACCAGTCCGCGTTCTCGAACGGGTAGTGCACCTGCGCGAACGGCATCGAGCCGCTGTCGAACCACACGTCGAGGACGTCGGGGATGCGGCGCATCGTGCTCTGGCCAGACGGGTCGTCCGGGTTCGGGCGCGTCAGCTCGTCGATGAACGGCCGGTGCAGGTCCGGCTCGCCCGCCTCGTTCGTCGGCACCCGGCCGAAGTCCGCCTCCAGCTCCGCCAGGGAGCCGTACACGTCGACGCGCGGGAAGGACGGGTCGTCCGACACCCACACGGGGATCGGCGTGCCCCAGTAGCGGTTGCGGCTGATCGACCAGTCGCGCGCGTTCGAGAGCCACTTGCCGAACTGACCGTCCTTGATGTGCTCCGGCGTCCATGCGATGTCCTGGTTGAGCTCGACCATGCGGTCGCGGAAGTCGCTCACGCGCACGAACCAGCTGGTCACCGCCTTGTAGATCAGCGGGTTCCGGCAGCGCCAGCAGTGCGGGTAGGAGTGCTCGTACGTCTCGTGGCGCACCACGACGCTGCGGCGGTCCTCCGCCACGCGGGCCAGCGGGCCGGTACCGGCCTTGAGGTCCGCGATGATCGGCTTGTTGGCGTCGAACACGAGCTGGCCGACGTAGTCCGGCACCTCGGTGGTGAACTTGCCCTGCGAATCCACAGGCACCGCGGGCACGATCCGCGCCGCCTCGCACGCGACCATGTCGTCCTCGCCGAAGGCGGGCGCCAGGTGCACGATCCCCGAGCCGTCCTCCGTGGTCACGAAGTCGGCGAGCAGCACCTGGTGCGCGTTCTCCCGGCCCGCGAAGTAGTCGAACGGCGGCGTGTAGCGGCGGCCCGCGAGGTCACGGCCCTTGACGGTGGCCACGACCGTGGCCTCGCCGAGCTCCTTGGCGTAGGCGCCCAGGCGTGCGGCCGCGAGGACCACGAGCTCGCCCTCCAAGAGGCTTCCCGGACCGGGCTCCACGGTGACGTAGTCGACGTCCGGCCCGACCGCGATCGCCAGGTTGCTCGGCAGGGTCCACGGGGTCGTCGTCCAGATGAGGGCCAGCTCGCCGGTTTCGAGCCGCAGGCCGACGGTCAGCGCCGGGTCCTGGCGCGACTGGTAGACGTCGTCGTCCATCCGCAGCTCGTGGTTGGACAGCGGCGTCTCGTCGCGCCAGCAGTACGGCAGCACGCGGTAGCCCTCGTACGCCATGTCCTGGTCGTAGAGGCGCTTGAACGCCCAGATGACCGACTCCATGAACGTGACGTCGAGCGTCTTGTAGTCGTGGTCGAAGTCGACCCAGCGGGACTGCCGCGTGACGTACTCGCGCCACTCGCCCGTGTACCGCAGCACCGACTCGCGGCACGCCTGGTTGAACGCGGCGAGCCCCATCTCCTCGATCTGCGAGGTGTCCGTGATGCCCAGCAGCCGCTGCGCCTCGAGCTCGGCAGGCAGCCCGTGGGTGTCCCAGCCGAACCGGCGCTCGACGCGGTGGCCGCGCATGGTCTGGTAGCGCGGCACGACGTCCTTGGCGTACCCCGTCAGCAGGTGGCCGTAGTGCGGCAGGCCGTTGGCGAACGGGGGGCCGTCGTAGAAGACGTACTCGTTGCTGCCGTTCTCGCCGGCCTCGCGCGCGTCGATCGACGCCTGGAACGTGCCGTCCTCCGCCCAGAAGGCGAGGACGTCCTTCTCGAGGGTGGGCAGGTCCGGCGACGCGGGCACGGACGAGGCGGGGCGGTGCAGCGGGTAGCGCGGTGCGGCAGTCACCGTCGGTTCTCCTGGTCGATCTCGCTCACGGCCGCGAGGACGACCACCCCCGGACGGGGACGACCGCGGTGCCACCTCGCTTGCCGGCGTCCCCGGGGGGTCGTCGACCACTCTCTGCGGCTGTGACGGGCCTGCCCCGTCCGGTTCTACTGAGGCCCCTCACGGGGCCCGTTCTTCCGGAGGCTCACCGGTGATGGCCGGGTCGACGCCTGTGCGCCCAGGATACCCAGGTGTCTAGCTCTTTCCGACTCCGGCCAGGTACGCCGCGACCCACGCGAGCGCCGAGTTCCAGTTGATCGTCATCTCGTTCACGCCGTAGGCGCCGATGTCGTCGACGAAGCAGCGCTGCGCCGGGCTGCCCGCGAGCGCCGCCGAGACGGGGTCCGGGCAGTCGGAGTTCGGGCCGCCCGAGACCGTGCCGCGCGGCGGGTGCGGAAGGCTCGGGTCGAGCTGGTGGGCGTACCAGCGGCTGTGCTGGTTGCGGACGTCGCGCGTGCCGTACCCGGTGACATAGGAGACGCCGAGGGCGTTGCGGCCGAACAGGTAGTCGACACCCCCGAGGACGGCGTCCCGGTACGCCCTGTCGCCGGTGATCTCGTGCGCCGCCGCGAGGACCGCGAGGTTGTTGAGGAGCAGGCCGTTGGAGCCCCAGTCGTACCGGCCGGACGACGGCACGTACGGGTGGCCGAAGGGCTGCGTGGCCTGCTGGCCGCGGAGGGCGTCGGCAGCCTCGACGACGGAGGCTCGGACGGTGTCGCGCAGCGGGCTCGCGACCGTCGCCAGCTGCAGGCGCGACCACGCCGCGACGTGGTTCCAGTCGAAGCCTTCGGGCCGGAACACCGGTGCGTAGGGGTTCGCCCGCAGGTCGTCGGCGTACCGCTTCTCACCGGTCGTCAGGTACAGCTCGGTGGCTGCCCACAAGAAGTCGTCGTCGAGGTCGGCGTCGTCGTAGGGGCCAGACCCGGCGTTCGCGAGAACGTTGGTGTCGGGCGCGAGCAGCACAGGGTGCTCCTGCGCCGCGTCGTGCGCGTCGCGGGCCGCGGTGCGCAGGAGCGCCGCGAACTCCGCGTCGTGCGGCGCGAACAGCCGGGCACCCTGGGCAGCGACGGCCGCCAGGTTGAGCGTCGCCGCCGTCGACGGACGGTGCAGGTAGCGGGGCTGCGGGTCGTCGGCGGGCAGCATGGGCAGCGGCACCCACCGCTCGTCGGACACCTTGTGGTGCACCAGCCCCGCGTACCGCTCCCCCGCCGGGACGCGCATGCGCAGCATCCAGTCCAGCTCCCAGCGCACCTCGTCGAGGACGTCCGGGACGCCGTCGCCGCGCTCGGGCACCCGCAGCGAGCCGTCGCCGAGCGCGCCAGCCGTGCCCGTCCGCAGCGCGCGCTCGTACAGGCCGAGCAGCTGCGCGACGGCGATGCCGCCGTTGACGACGTACTTGCCCTGGTCGCCCGCGTCGTACCAGCCGCCCGTCACGTCGAGGGTGTAGCCGCCGGTCCAGCCGTCGTACAGGTCGACACCGTCCGCCGTCGTCGCGTGGCCCGCCGGGAGGCACGGGACGGCGCCGTCGCCGCGGTTGGGGGCGACGTCGACGTGACCGGCGGCGCGTCCGTAGCCGGGTCCCAGCAGGGCCTCGTCGATCGCGATGCCGCTGCGCTGGCCGTAGAACACGACGAGGGAGTCGACGCGCAGGTCGTCGTAGAGGTCCGGCGCGATCGCGAACGGGTCCGACGTCGCCCCGTCGGCCTCCAGCTCGACGATGCCGACCTCGCGCACCTCGTCGAAGGCGATGACGTGGACGTCGAGGCCTGCCGACGCGTCGTGACCGCGCGGCTGCGACTCGCCCTGCGCCACGACGGTCCCGTCGCGCCGGAGCCGCCACGGCACCGGAGCGGTCGCGTCGGTCACCAGCGTGGCCGCCTTGGGCCCGTCGGGCAGGTAGCCGACCTGGTTGACCCGCACGCGCGGCGCGTCCGTCATCTGTCCTCCTGCGTGCGAGAAGCGTCGGGTCCGTCGACCACCGGGTCGGCGCGTGCGACGGCCGGGTCCGGGCCTGCGACAGCCGCGTCGGAGCGGAAGCGGCGCGGCTTGCCCGGGCCGAGGGCCGACGGGTCGGTGACGACGTCGACGCGGACGGGACGATCCAGCCAGCGGCCGATCGCCTCGCCCGCTGCCGCCGGGTCGACCGCCACGCCCACGAGCGGCAGCGCGGTCAGCCGGACCGTGCCGTCGGCGGCCTGGACGAGCTCCCACCCGGCCAGGCCGTACGCCTGGAGGAGCTGGGTCGCGTCGATCGACGAGTGCCACGACCCGTCGGCCGCGAGGTAACGGACCGGCGCCCGGCCCTGCAGGCCCACGAGCACGGTGCCGCGGTGGTCCCGGACGAGTGCGGCCGTGTCCCCTGTGCGGTAGCGCAGCAGCGGCAGGTACGGGTTCTCGTCGACGGTCACGACGACCTCGCCGCGCTCGCCGTCCGGCACCGGCCCGCCCTGCTCGTCGAGGATCTCGACCCACACCCGGCGCGGCACGACGACGTGTCCGTCCCCGTCGGTCGACGCCGCCAGAGGTCCCGTCTCGCGCAGCCCGTAGAGGTCGACCACGGGACAGCCCCACGTCGCGACCACCGCGTCGCGCACCGCGGGCGGCAGGTCCGTCGCACCGTTGACCACGGCGACGGGGTGCAGGTCGAGACCGTCGCGCGCCAGGTCGAGCAGCCGCAGGAGCGGGAGCGTCGACGTGCTGATCACCTGCGGGTCGGCCGCCGACAGGTACCGCTCCCGGTCACCGTCCGCCCGCCACACCGACGGGTCCAGGTTCACGCGTGCCATCACCGGGGCGAGCACCCCTTCCGCACGACCGAACGCCGTCATCGCAGACACGTACGTGAACGACGCCCGCTGGTCCACCAGGTTCACCAGGCCGAGGCGGTCCGGGTCGGGGCGCCAGTCGCCGCCTGCCGCGGCCACCAGGTGCTGGAGCAGGACCAGGTCCGCGGCGACCGAGACCGGGTGCAGCGGCACGTTCAGCGCCGCGCCGGTGTGACCCGAGCTGCTGCCCTCCAGCACCCGGTCCAGGGGCACGTCGACCGGCACGTGCGCGGCCGCGTCCGCGAGGTCCGCGCGGCTCGTCGTCGGCAGGTCGTGCAGGGGGGTCGACGGGCCGCTGCGCCCCTCGCGCGCGGCACGGCGCCAGCGCGGCACGGTCGTGTGGACGCGGGCGACCAGCTCGGCGATCCAGGTGGGCTCGACGGGCCCCTGCGCCAGCCGTGCACGCGTCTGCTCGAGCACCACCAGGTCGGCCGCGTCGAGACGGTCTCCCGTCGCGTGCACCCAGTCGGGAGCGTCGGGGCGACCACGCCACGCGTCGACGCGGGCGAGCCCGTCGGCGTCGAGCGTCGGCCACCGCTCCTCGTCCGTCAGGGCGACCGAGCCCATGGCCGCGTACTCGCCGAGCGCCGGGTCCGGGATGCCCCGGACCGTATCGTCAGTAGTTGGCATACTGCGCCGCCGCCTCCTTCGCCCTCTCCTCGGCGAGGGCCCGGGCGAGCTCCTCCGCGCGTGCGACCTCGACGGCCATCGACTGCGTGATCTTGCGCTGGTACGCCGAGCTCACCGCGAGCCAGCGGTCGTCCGCGGTCTCGGCGCGCTCGCCCGCGGGAAGCACCCCGCCGAGCCGGCAGACCGCCCGGGCCAGCTCCTCGCGCGCGTCGTCGGCCTGCACCCACTCGCGGTCGGGTCGCTGCCCGGCCAGGACGGCCTGCACGCCCTCGACGATGCGCAGGAACCACGCGGTCGGTCCGCCGCCGCCCTCCGTGGCAGCACGCACCCCGGGCGCGCCGTGCACGGCGGGGTCGACGACGAGCCAGCACACGAGGCCGACGAGCGCCCGGCGCGACGCCTGGTCCGTCGGACCCTTCAGGTCCGCGTCGAGCGCCCGCAGCGCCCGCCGGTCGAGCACGGCGCCGTCGAGCGTCACCGCCACGTCCGCGACCAGCGCCGACGCGCTCACGGAGGGCTCGAACAGGTCCGGCGGGGCGAGCGTCAGACGGTGCACGAGGGTGGCCAGCGCCGGCCCGTCGGGCTCACCGCCACGCACCCGCTCCAGGTCATCGGGTCGACGTGCCACGGTCACCTCCCCACGTGCTCACGGCCATGCGGCGCACGAACGTCATCAGGTCGTCCTCGGTGACCACGCTGTGCACGGCGTAGCCGTCCGCCATGTCCGCGAAGCGCTCGGCCGACTCGGCGGCGACCTGCAGCGCCAGCGTGCCGCCACCGTCCGCCGCGCGCAGGGCCTCGCCCGCCGTCGGGTCGGCCGGCTGCCCGTACTGCTGGAACATCGTGGAGATCCCGTCGTCGGAGATGACGGCGATGTGCGTCGGGCCGCGCCGCGTGGGCTCGGCACCCGTCGCGGGGTCGCCGAGGTGGGTCCGGCGCAGCAGGTCGAGCGGGAAGGCCGTGGACCCGCCGAAGTACGCGACGACGGCCCGCAGCACCGCGTCGGCGTCGCGCGTGAAGCCACCCGTCCCTGCCACCTCGCCGGGGCCGCTCCATGTCGTGGCCTGCACCCGTGCGCCGGCGCGCAGCGCCGAGAGGGCGAGGATCGCCCCGGCCAGCGCGATGGGGGCGCGCGTCCTGCGCGGGTCGGGCATCGACCCGGACGAGTCGAGGTAGAGGTCGAGGTCGACCGGACGGACCTCGACGGACTCCTCGGGGTCGTCCAGGTACGCCCGGCGCACGGTCGTCATCCCGGGCACCACCACCGGCGACGCCGTCATGGTGCCGGTCCAGTCGACGGTGGACAGGTCGTCGCCGACCTCCCACGGCTCGAGCCCGGCGAGCAGCTCGTCGGACCGCCGGGGCCGCGGGCGGCTCGGGAACGGCACCAGATGACGGGCCGCGTTCTCCCGGTACCAGGCGACGGCGACCTCCTCCGCGGTCGTCGCGGAGCCCAGCGCCTGGAGCACGGCGTGCAGCGCCCCCGGCATCAGGGCGTTCCCGGTGGCCACTCCCGGAGCCGGGTCCGGGGTGGTCTCCTCGACGAGCCCGGCGCCGACGACCCGCGGGTCCCGGGACGGGTGGATCGCGGGTGCACCCAGGGTCGGGTCCGTGGCGACGCCGAACGGCACCGACCCGTCGCCGCCCGCGGGACCACCGCACGCGACGACATCCCTCGGGCGCTGTGCCCGCAGCTGCTCGACGGGGATCGTGGACCGCACCAGCGTCGCGAAGCCCGCGGCGCCGCCCACGGGGTCGCGGGCGTAGGCGCGCACCAGCCGGGCGCACAGCAGGGCCTGGTCGTCCGGGGTGAGGCTCTCGCCGACCAGCGTGCCGCGCGACAGACCCCAGAGGATCTCGTTCGTGCGCAGCACCAGGAGCATGAGCACGTCGTCCGGGTCGGGCGGACCGACCGCCGCGGACAGCGCCGCCCGGTCCACCCCGAGCTGGCGCTGCAGCCGGTCGTTGATCAACAGGTCGCACCACAGGTTGGAGACGAGCCCGACCAGGTGGTCGAGGTCGACGAGCCCGATCTGGACGCGCGCGGCGATGCGCACGTGCGACGCCAGGTCCACCGGCGCCAGCAGGTGGTGGCCGATCTCGTGGGCGAGGACCGCGAGCGCGTGGTCCTCGACGTGCCGTTCCCGCACCACGGTCAGGTCGACGTGGACCTCGACGTCGTCGAGCGAGTACCACGCCCACGACGGCATGCCGCAGGGATCGGTGTGCAGCACCGGGGCGTGCAGGCGCGACGTGCGGCCCCAGGTGGCGAGCGCGGTGGGCCAGGTCGCGCGCCAGCGCTCCTGCAGCTCGGCGAGGGACGTCACGAGGCGAGCCTGACGACGTCGACCCAGTACGAGTGCCGCCTGCTCACGACGACGACGCGCGGGTCGCCACCGGCGGCGGACCACCCGGTGACCTCGTCGTCCCACGGGACGGGCAGGTGCGGCGGTGCGGGAGCACGGTGGTGCACGTCGGCCGCGTCGAGCCGCACGACCGCGCTCCCGTGGACGTCCGCGAGCACGGCCCAGCACTCGTCGTCGGCCCGGACGTGGCACACCGGGCCGGCTCCGGTCGCACCGGACGAGACGCGCGGTGTCGCGAGCCACGGTCCGCCGAACCCCCGGAAGCCGCCGACCCGGCGCAGCACCCCGGCGGCCTGCGCCCGCCCCGGCCACCACCACCGGTCCGCGGTGTGCGCGGCGAGCACGGGTCCCGGGTCGGTGCCGGGAGCCAGTCCGAGGGCGGCGACAGCCAGCGGTGCCGGGAGCCCGGCGGCGGCCGTGAGCGCAGCAGAGCGGAAGCGGACGGCGCCGGCGCGCCACGTCGCGACGAGGATCGTCGCCCGCAGCGCGTCGACGTCCTGCGCGGCGGGGGCCGCAGCGAGCAGGTCGGCGAGGAGCGCACGGTCGGCACTGCGCTCGACCGTGCGCGCGGACGCCACGAGCAGCGGCAGGACCACGTCGGGCCGCGCCCGGACGAGCGTGGCCGTCCGGGGCACGAGCTCGAGCACCGCCGCGCGCTCGGCCGTGCCGGACCGCCACCTGCCGCGCGCGGCGAGGTCGGTCACCGCCGTCAGCAGCGCGCGCCCGACCTGCGGGTCGAGGTCGCCGTCGTCGGCGAGCCCGTCGGCGACGGCCGCGACGTCCACGACGGCCGCGCGCACGACCTCGGGGTCGCCGCAGCGCGCGACGGCCGCAGCGAGCGCGTCGTCGACGAACGCGCGGTCCAGCGCCACGAAGCGGCCGAACGCCGTCGCCCGGTCGAGCACCGCCGTCACGCGCCGCTCCAGCGCAGCCACGCGAGGTAGCCGGAGTACCGCTGGTGGGCGTACTTCAGGGCGAGCGCGTCCTCGTACAGGCTGCCGTGCAGCTTGGTGGTGTCCTGCCAGCCCGCGAGGATCCCCTCGATGTGGGCGAGGCGGCGGCGCACCTCGTCCTCTGGCAGCCCGTCCAGACCCGCGTGGAGCTCGGCCAGGACCGCACCGACGGGGTCGTCGGTGTCGAGGCCCTCGGCGTCGTAGAGCACGCACGCGCTGTCGAACAGGTCCCGCAGCCAGGAGACGCGGTCGATCCGCATCGCCTCGCGGGCCGGGTCCTCGAACGACGGCGACGCGAGGTCCGGCTGGAGCTTGTCGTGCAGGACGAACGGCAGGACGGCGCGCAGGTCGTCGAGCCCGACCTCGGCCTGCCCCCGGAAGTACGCCATCGCCTTGGCGTAGAGCACCAGGGACTGCAGGGCCCGCACGGACAGCCCGTTGAGCGTCTGCGCACCGATGTCGGCCCGCAGGTCCCGGCCGGTGTCCTGGGCCAGGATCCGGTGCGGGTCCTCCCCCGCCAGCCGGACGGTGTCCTTGGTGCGGTACTCCAGCTGCACCGCCCCGCGCTCCGCCAGCTCGAGCTGCGACGCGAAGTACTCCAGCCGGCGCCGCACGTGCTGCGGCACGGGCACGGCCACGACCTCGCGGTGCAGCCGGTCGTGCTCGTCCGCGTCGAATACCACCGCGGGCGGCACGTGCTCCTCGGGTCGCAGCCGGCGCTCGGCACGGTCCACGAGGTCGCCGACGAAGCGGGAGTTGAACGACAGCGCCTTCACGACGACGTCGATGCGGTCGCGCAGCGCGTCGACCACCTGGAACGTCCCGCCGCCGGCGTCGTCGTTCGCGGTGAGGTACCAGGCCGCTGCACCGGTCTCGTACACCTGGTCGAACACCTCGACGTAGCCGTCCGCGAGCACCGTCAGCAGCGCCGACTGCGTGCGCGTCGGGATGCGGTTGTACTCGTCGACGATCTTCACGCGACGCCCCAGCCAGGACCGCCAGGCGACGTCGATCTCCGCGAGGCTCTTCGCGGCCACCAGGTCGCTGGGCAGCGGTGTGCCGAACATGTCCTGGACCGTGAGCTGCGGGTGGCCGTGCTGCATCGCGCGTCGCACCTCGCGCACCGGGTAGCCCGCGAGCACCCCCATGAGCACGGCGCTCGCCGTCTTGCCGCGGCCCGGCCCGCCGACGAGCAGGCACCGGCCCCGCACGGCGAACGTCAGCAGCGGGAGCAGGACGAACGACGAGTACGACTGGTCGGTGGGCAGGTCCACCTCGGCCTTGGAGTCACCGAGCCGGAAGCGGGTCCGCGGACGGTCGGGGTCGTGGAACTCGACGTCGTAGTGCGGGCTGATGATCCCGTGGTTGACCATCCAGAAGTAGGCCTGGCGCAGCTTCTCGTCGAGGGCGGGGCCCGTGGTCCCGGTCGGTGCGTCGGCGCCGGCGAAGAGCTGGTCGGCGTCGAGCTCCAGGCGGACGCGCGACGCTCCCGTGCCCGCCCGGGTCGGGGCGGCGGAGACCTGCGCGAACGTCTCGGCGGGGTGCGTCGTCACGCGCCCGAGTCTGGCAGAGACAGCGCCGCGACCAGGTCGGGGACCACCTCGTGGCGCTGCTCCATCGGCTCGGCCAGCCGCCGCGGCCGGTCCCGGAGCGGCTCGACCAGAGCCAGCGCCTCCGCGAGCCTCTCGGCGGGCGTCCCTCGCAGCTCCACCCACGGCGCGTCCTGCCCCGCCAGGACCTCCCGGAACCGGTCCTGCATGGCGTGCCGCAGGTGCTCGCCGTCGCGCAGGCCGTCCTGCACGAAGGGGATCTCGTCCCCGGTCAGCAGGTAGAGGTCGGGGACGCGGTCCGCGGCGAGGGCGGTGACCGACGGCGACGGCCGGCCGACGTAGCGCTCGTGCCAGACCGCGGTCGCCAGCACGTCGGTGTCGCAGACCAGCAGCGGGACGGGCGTGCGCGCGGCGGCGGCGTCCTCGGTCCGCGCCTGCTCGCGGGCGATCAGGTCGAACTCCGCGGTGTGCCACGGCGCGTCGAAGCCGCCCGGCCGGACCTGCGACCACTCGCGCCCGAACTCCGCGACCGTCGGCAGCCCGAGGTGCGCGGTGAGCGCGTCGGCGAGCGTCGTCGTGCCCGTCGACTCGGCACCGATCACGACGACCCGGCGCACGAACCACGCGCGCACCGCCGCGGGCAGCGCCCACCAGTACGCGGCGGGGTCGGCGCGGACGGCCCGCGCGCTGACCGGGGTCCCGCGCCGGGCCGGGTCCACCTGCACCCAGCGCGCACCGAGGCGGCGGGCGAGCTCCTCGCCGTAGTCGTCGGAGCTGAACAGTGCGTCGACGGGGCCGTCGAGCAGGTCCTCGATGATCGCGGTGTGCGCCCGCCAGGCCGTCTCGCTGGCGTAGTCGACGGGCTCGTCGTCGAGGCCCGCGACGACGTGCGCGCCGGGCAGCTCGTCGCGCAGCCACCGTGCGCGGAGCTCGGCGGGGAGGCTCTCCTGCGACGAGCCGAGGACCAGCACCGTCACGCGGTCGCAGCGGGCGAGCGCGGCCCGCACGAGCGCGAGGTGGCCCGCGTGCGGCGGGTAGAACTTGCCGATGACCAGGCCGTGGCTCATACCGGGACCGCCACCGGCGTGGGCTCGGCGTCGCGCACCAGCGCCTGGCGCCAGTCGCGCCACCCGAGCAGGCACAGCCCGATGAAGCCGGCGTACAGCACGGCGGTCAGCACCAGGCCCTGGCTGGCGTAGAGGCCGACGAGGACGACGTCCGTGCCGATCCAGACGGCCCAGCTGCCCAGCCACTTGCGCCCCAGCATGACCTGCGCGACGAGGCTCGACGACGTGGTGAGCGCGTCCCAGAACGGTGCCGCGGACCCCGCGCTGGCGGACAGCAGCACCGTCAGCCCGACGGTGCCGACGACGACGACGGCCGCACCCACCGGCCACACCCACCGCGGGGTCGAGGTGACGTCGAGCCCGCGACGGTCCGCGCCGCCGCGCACCCACCAGACCCAGCCGAGCACCGCGAGCGCGAGGTAGACCACCTGCAGGCCCGCGTTGGCGTAGAGGCCCGCGTGCGCGAACAACCAGAGGAACAGCAGGTTGTTGGCGATGCCGACGGGGAAGTTCCAGACGTTCTGCCGGGTCGCCAGCCAGACGCACGCGGCGCCGCTCACGAACCCCAGGACCTCGACCCAGCTCACGACCGGACACCCTACGGCGATGAGGGAGGATCGGTGGCGTGACCTCACGCCTCGTCCTCCTCGACCTCGACGGCACGCTCATCGACTCCATCCCGGGCATCACCGCGTCCTTGGCCGTCGCGTTCCGCCGGTGCGGCATGCCCGTCCCGTCGGCCGCGGAGCTCCGCACGTTCGTCGGGCCGCCGATCGGCGACAGCATGCGCGCGCACGGCGTCCCCGAGGACCGCATCGAGGAGGTCGTCAGGGCGTACCGCGAGGACTTCGGGGCGACGGGCATGCACGACGCGACGGTCTACGACGGCGTCCCGGAGCTGCTCGCCGACCTGCGTGCCGCGGGGTGCCGGCTGCTCGTGGCGACGTCCAAGCCGGAGGTGTTCGCCGTGCCGATCTGCGGCGACCTCGGCCTCACCCCGCTCCTCGACGGGGTCTTCGGTGCGCCCCTCGACGAGTCCGGCACCAAGGCGGACGTCATCGCCCGCGCGCTCGCGGCCGAGCCGACCCCCGCGTCGGCCGCGCTGATGGTCGGGGACCGCGAGCACGACGTGCACGGTGCCCGCGCGCACGGCCTCGACTGCGTCGGGGTGACCTGGGGGTACGCGGAGCCCGGTGAGCTCGCGGCCGCCGGCGCGGTGGCCGTCGTCGACACCGTGGACGAGCTGCGGCGCGAGGTCCTCGCGCGCCTCGACGGAAAGGTCTCGCCGCGGGCTTGACCTTGACGCTGCGTCAACTCCTACCGTGGATCAGGAACGAGAGGAGGGGCGCATGGAGGCCTCGATCCAGGAGGTGGCCCGGCTGACGGGCACCACCAGCCGCACCCTGCGGCACTACGACGCGATCGGGCTGCTCGAGCCCAGCCGCGTCGGCGACAACGGGTACCGCTGGTACGACGACCGCGCGCTGGTGCGGTTGCAGCGGATCCTGCTGCTGCGCGGGCTCGGGCTCGGCCTGCCGGACATCCGGCGCGTGCTGACGCGCGAGCAGGACGAGACCGCCGCCCTGCGCCACCACCTCGACTGGCTGCGCAGCGAGCAGCGACGACTGGAGCGGCAGGCCGCCTCGGTCGAGCGAACGATCACCGCACGGGAGAACGGAGGGCCACTCGTGGCCGAGAAGATGTTCGACGGGTTCGACCACACCGAGTACAAGGACGAGGTCGAGCAGCGCTGGGGCGCGGACGCGTACGCGTCGTCCGACGCCTGGTGGCGCGGGATGAGCGACGACGAGCGCGCCGCGTGGAAGGCGACGACGGCGCGGCTCGCCACGGCGTGGGGCGAGGCTGCCGCGGCCGGCACGGACCCCGTGTCCGACGAGGCACAGGAGCTCGCGCGGCGGCACGTCGAGTGGCTCGGCGGCGTCCCGGGGACGCCCGGGTACGGCACGCCGCCGGTGAAGGAGTACGTGCTCGGCCTGGCCGACATGTACGTCGCCGACGAGCGGTTCGCGGCGAACTACGGCGGTGTGGACGGCGCGACGTTCGTGCGCGACGCGCTGCACGAGTACGCGGCCCGGCACCTGTAGGAGACGTGGGGAGGCCCGTCCGGGCCTCCCCACGTGCAGGTTGCGCCGGTGTGCGACAGAGTGACACCCGGCGATGACTGGACCGTCGCCCAGCACCTCCCCCGACGGCGCGGCAGGAGCAGACCCATGCGATGGAACCCCCTCCGGATCCCCGCGGCGGTCGTCGTCGCGCTCGTGCTCGTCGTCACCCTCGCCGGCCCCGCGCCGGCGGCGGTCGTCGCCGGTCCGGCTGCGATCACGGGCGTCGGGTCGGGACGGTGCCTGGACGTCAACGGCGGGGCGCGGACGGCCAAGACCGGTGTGGCGATCCGGGACTGCACCGGTGCGGCCAACCAGGCGTGGACGCTCACGACGAACGGCGAGCTGCAGGTCTACGACGCCGCCACCTGCCTCGACGTCGCCGGTCAGGACACCACCGCGCCCGCGGTCGTGCAGATCTACCCGTGCAACGGCGGGGCGAACCAGAAGTGGCGGCTGCAGACCAACGGCACGATCGTCGGCGTGCAGTCCGGGCTGTGCCTCGACGTCACCGGCCGCGGCACCGCCAACGGCACGGTGGTCGGGCTGTGGACCTGCAACGGGCAGACCAACCAGAGCTGGACCACGTCGCTGCGCACCGCCGACACCACCGCGCCGACGGTGCCGGGCAACCCCCGGGTCAGCAACCTGACCTGCAGCACCGTGACGTTCGCCTGGAACGCGTCGACGGACGCCGTCGGGGTGGCGTTCTACGACGTCTACCACGACGGCCAGCGGATGACCTCGGTCAGCGGGAGCACGCTGTCGACCAGCCTCCCCGTCGTCGCCGGGGCGGTGTGGGGTCTGTACGTGAACGCCCGCGACGCGGCGGGCAACGTCTCGCAGGCCAGCACGACCGTGACGATCACGGTGCCGCAGTGCCAGGCGGACACGCAGGCCCCCACGGCACCGGGCAAGCCGACAGCCACGGTCTCCGGCACCACCGTGACGCTCGCGTGGGCGGCCTCCACGGACAACGTGGCCGTGCGCACGTACGAGATCCGCCGCGGCAGCACCGCGGTCGGGACCGTCACCGGCAACCCGCCCGTCACCACGTTCATCGACAGCGGCCTGACGGCCGGCACCACGTACTCCTACGCGATCGTCGCGCGGGACGCCCAGGGCAACACGTCGGCGGCGAGCGCGTCGACCTCCGTGACCACCGGCGCGGCCTGCGCGACCGCGGTCTGCGGGGTCGCCCAGGTGGGCACCGAGACCGACATCCCGTGGGGCCTCGACACGCTCCCCGACGGCACGGTCCTCTACGCCCGCCGGGACGCGCACGACGTCGTCCGGCTCGACCCGGCCACGGGCGCGAGGACGAACGTCGGCACGGTGCCCAACGTGCAGAGCACCGACGGCGAGGGCGGGCTGCTCGGCCTCGCGCTCTCCCCCACGTTCGCCACCGACCAGTGGGTGTACCTGATGCACACCTCGCCGACGGACAACCGGGTCGTGCGGATCAAGCTGGTGAACAACGCGCTGGTCACCAGCACCGAGCAGGTGCTGCTCAGCGGGATCCCGCGCAACAAGTTCCACGACGGCGGACGCCTGCGCTTCGGCCCGGACGGCAAGCTCTACGCCGCCACCGGCGACGCCCAGAACGGCGACTACGCGCAGAACACGTCCAACCTGGCCGGGAAGATCCTGCGGCTGAACCCGGACGGGACCGTCCCGTCGGACAACCCGTTCGGCAACTACGTGTGGAGCTACGGCCACCGCAACCCGCAGGGCCTCGCGTTCGACTCGCAGGGACGGCTGTGGGAGCAGGAGTTCGGCAACTCCGTGATGGACGAGACCAACCTCATCGTCAAGGGCGGCAACTACGGCTGGCCCGCGTGCGAGGGCACGTCCGGCACGTGCGGGACCGCCGGGTTCATCGCTCCCAAGCGGACCTACCCGACGTCCGAGGGGTCCTGCTCCGGCATCGCGATCGTTCGCGACGCGCTCTACGTCGCCTGCGCGCGTGGTGCCCGGATGTACCGCGCGGTCATCAGCGGCAGCTCCCTGACCAGCGTCCAGACGTTCTTCAGCGGGACGTACGGGCGGCTGCGCACCGTCGAGCCGGCGCCCGGCGGGGGGCTGTGGCTCACCACGACCACGACCGGCGACAAGGACAGCGTGCCGAACAACAGCAACGAGCGGATCCTGCGCGTCACGCTCGACACCTCGGCGACGGGGCGACTGGTGAGCGGGTTCTGACGGGGCGCGGCCGTCTCACCGGGATGCCCGTCGGCGGCGTCCGAGGTCAGGTCGTGCGGCGCAGCGAGCGCTGCCAGTCGGTGTGCAGGTCCGCGAACCGGCCGCCGGACGCCACCAGCGCGACGGGCGAGCCGTCCTCGACGATCCGGCCGTCCTCGATGACGAGCACCCGGTCCGACCCCATGACCGTCGAGAGGCGGTGCGCGATGACGACCGACGTGCGGTCGGCGAGCAGCGTCTGCAGCCCCACCTGCACGAGCGCCTCCCCGGGGACGTCGAGCGAGCTCGTCGCCTCGTCGAGGATCAGGAGCGCCGGGTCCGCCAGGAACGCGCGCGCGAACGAGACCAGCTGACGCTGCCCGGCCGAGAGCCGCACCCCGCGCTTGTCCGCCTCGGTGTCGTAGCCGTCGGGCATCGCCGCGATGAGGTCGTGCACCCCGACCGCACGTGCGGCCGCCTCGATCTCCGCGGGCGTGGCCTCCGGCTTGCCGAGCGCGATGTTCGCCCCGAGCGAGCCGGAGAACAGGTACGCCTCCTGGGTCACCATCACGACGGCCCGCCGCAGGTCGACCGGCTCGATCTCGCGCAGGTCGAGGCCGTCGAGACGCACGGCTCCCTCGCGGACGTCGTAGAACCGGGCGAGCAGCTTGGCGATCGTCGACTTGCCCGCCCCCGTCTCCCCGACGAGGGCGATCGACTGCCCGGCGGGGATGTGCAGGTCGACGTGCGGCAGGACGGTCGGCCCGGTGCCGTAGCCGAACTCGACGTCGTCGAACCGGACGTCGCCGCGGGCCCTCACGAGCCGCTGCGGGCGCTCCGGCTCCGGGACGGTCGGCTCCTCGGCCAGCAGCGACGCGAGCTTCTCGAGCGCGGCCGTCGCCGACTGGAAGGAGTTGTAGAACATGCCGATCTGCGCGAGCGGGTTGAAGAACCGTCTTGCGTACAGCACGGCCGCTACCAGCACCCCGACCTCGATGGCACCGTCCAGCGCGCGCAGCCCACCGACCAGCAGCACCGCGGCCACCGTGACGTTCCCGATCAGGGTCAGCCCGGTGTCGAAGACGCCGTTGAGCCGGATCGACGTGGCGTTGGTGTCGCGGTAGTCCTCCGCCAGCTCGCCGTAGACCCCGCGCACCTGGGGCTCCCGGCGGAACGCCTGGACCGCGCGGATGCCGGTCATGGTCTCGACGAACCGCACGATGAGCCGGGCCGCCGCCGTCCGCTGCTTGCGGTACTGCACCTGCGAACGCACCTGGAACCAGCGCGTGAGGATCACGCCCGGTACGACGGCGATGAGGAGCACGAGCCCGCTGCGCCAGTCGAGGAGCACCAGCGAGACCGCGGTGAACACCATCGCCAGCACGCCCGACGCCAGCGTGGTCACGCCCCCGTCGAGGAGCTCCCGCAGCGCGTCCACGTCCGACGTCTGCCGCGAGATGATCCGACCCGACGTGTAGTTCTCGTGGAACTCCAGGCTGAGGCGCTGCGTGTGCCGGAACACCCGCCGGCGCAGGTCCAGCAGCATCGTCTGGCTCACCCGGGCCGACGCCCGGACGGTCGCGGCGGTCAGCAGCCCGCCCAGCAGTGCGGCGGCGAGGTACGCGGCGGTCGCCAGCGTGATCGGTCCGGCGTCGCCGTCCGTGAGCGCCGGGAGCGCCTGGTCGATGCCGTACGCGACGAGGGCGGGTCCGGCGACCGCCGCGAGCTGCGCGCCGACCACCAGCGCGGCCGTCCCCCACGCCGCGCCGGCCACCGGCCGCAGCAGGGAGCGGAGCAGGCCGAGCGACCGGCGCCGGATGCGGCGCGACTCGGCGGTCGTCGCCTCGTCGTCGGACCCCTCGGCGGTCACGGTGCCCGCAGGGCTCGTCGGGCTTGTCGGGTTCGCCGGCGCGGTCACGGTCGCGCCTCCGCGAGCTCGTCCGACCCGGTACCGCCGGCATCATCGGCATCGTCGGCGTCGTCCAGCGCCGACAGCGCGGTGAGCACGTACCGGTAGTGCGGGTGCGTGGACAGCAGGTCGGCGTGCCGGCCGATGCCGGTGATCCGGCCGTCCTCGAGCACCGCGACCCTGTCGGCCAGCGCGACCGTCGAGGGTCGGTGCGCGACGACGAGCGTCGTGGTGCCGGTGAGCATCTCGCGCAGGCGGCCGGTGACCGCGGCCTCCGTGGTGACGTCGAGGGCGGACAGCGGGTCGTCCAGCAGCAGCACCCGCGGCCGGACGGCGATCGCGCGGGCCAGGGCGATCCGCTGCCGCTGACCGCCCGAGAGGCTGAGCCCCTCCTCGCCGATGATCGTGTCGAGCCCGTCGGGCAGCCGGTACGCGAACCCCGCACGGGCGACGTCGAGCGCCTCGGCGACCAGCTCGTCGGCCGCCTGACCGGTCAGGTCGGTGCCGAGCAGCACGTTCTCCCGCACCGACGCCGAGAACAGGATCGGGTCCTCGAACGCGATCGAGACGGCCGCGCGCAGGTCCGCGCGCGTCAGGTCCCGGACGTCGACCCCGTCGATCCGGACGCTGCCCGCGGTGACGTCGTAGAGGCGCGGCACCAGCTGGAGCAGGGTGGTCTTGCCGCTGCCGGTGAGCCCGACCAGCGCCATCGTCTCCCCCGGCTGCAGCACCAGGTCGATCCCGGCGAGGATGTCCGCACCGCCCCGCAGCTCGCCGTCCGCCCCGGCGCTGCGCGGGTGGGCGAAGTGCACGCCGGACAGCTCCACGCGCGAGCCGGCCGGGCCCGCCGCGGGCAGCGCGACCGGCGACGCAGGGTCACGCACGGCCGATCCCGTGTCCATGACCTGCAGGTAGCGGTCGGTCGCGGCCTTCGCGTCGAGCGTCATCGCGAGCAGCATGCCGAGGCGCTCCACCGGGTTGTTGACCACCGCCGCGGTGGCGAAGAACGCGACCAGGGCGCCGACGCTGAGCTCTCCCCGTGAGGTCAGGACGACGCCGAAGCCGAGGGACACCGCGAGGATCGCCTCGGGGATCGCCCCCAGCGCGAACGAGACGCGCGAGAGGGTCTTCGCCTTGTGCACCTCGGTGGTGCGCAGCTCGTCGGCCTGCCGCGCGAAGTCGCCCAGCGCGTCGTCGCCCCGGCCGAACGCCTTGAGCACGCGGATGCCGTGCACGGACTCCTCGACGGTGGTGGCCAGGTCTCCCGCCTGGTCCCGCGCGCGGCGCGCGACCACCTTGTAGTCCTCGCGGAACCGGAAGCCCAGCCAGATCATGGGCACCGCGCCGACGAGGTACACCAGCCCGAGCACCCAGCTGGTCGCGATCATCAGGCCGATGCCGACGACCACCGTCGTGGCGCTGACGAGCATCATCACCAGGCCGAACACGGTCCACCGCCGGATGGTGCCGAGGTCCGACATGATCCGCGACAGCAGCTGGCCGCCCGACCAGCGGTCGTGGAACTCCACCGGCAGGTCGAGCAGGTGCTGGAACAGGTCCGTGCGCATGTCCCGCTCGACGGTGGTGCCCGGCGTGAGGATCAGCGCGCGGCGGCACCAGACCAGGAACGCCTCGAGCACGCCGAGCCCCAGGACGACCAGCGCGCCCAGGACCACCCCGCGCTGCGAGCCCTCCGACAGGAGGGGGCCGTTGACGATCACGCGCAGGACCTGGGGAACCGCCAGCGCGAGCAGGCTCGCCCCGAGGGCCGTCAGCCCGCCGAGCGCGATCCGTGGGAGAGCCGGCCGCGCCCACCGTCGGAGGCGCAGCAGCACCCGGGTGGTGGACTCGGGTGTGGTGGGTCGTGCGGGTGGAGCAGAAGGCACTCCTCCACCCTACGTACGCCCTCTGACAGTTGCCTGGTCGATCTCAGGGGGCGGTCCGCACGATCCGGTTGTTGCTGGCCTGCGCGCGCGGGCGGACCACCAGGAGGTCGATGTTGACGTGCGCCGGCCGGCCGAGCGACCACGCGATCGCGTCGGCGATGTCGTCCGCGACCAGCGGCTCGTACCCCGCGTACACGGCCGCGGCCCGCTCGGCGTCCCCGTCGAACCGCACCATCGAGAACTCCTCGGTGGCCACGGCACCGGGCGCGACCTCGATGATGCGGATCGGCTCGCCGAGGATCTCCCAGCGCAGGGTCGTCGCGAGCATCCGCTCCGCGTGCTTGGCGGCGACGTAGCCGGCGCCGCCCTCGTAGGTGCCGTGCGCCGCCGTCGAGGTCACGACGACGATGTCGCCGCCATGGCCCTCGCGCAGCTGCGGCAGCAGCGCCTGCGTGACGCGCAGGGTGCCCAGGACGTTGAGCTCGTACATCTGCCGCCAGTGGTCCAGGTCGGCGGTCTCGACGGGGTCCAGCCCGAAGGCGCCACCCGCGTTGTTGACCAGCGCGTCGAGCGGGCCGCCCTCGGCCACCTGCGCGGCGAGCCGCACCACGTCGGCGTCGTCCGTCACGTCGGCGACGATCGTGCTCGCGCCGGTCTCGTCGGCCAGCGCGGCCAGCCGGTCCGCGCGACGGGCGGTCGCGACGACGTCCCAGCCCTCCGCCCGCAGGCGGCGGACGGTCGCGGCGCCGATCCCGGAGGACGCCCCCGTCACCAGGGCGCGTCGGGGCGTGCTCGTGCTCATGCGGAACTCCAGGAGTGTGTGGTGGTGGGGCTGGAAGCAGGCTAGGCGACCTCGGCGAGGACCTCGGTCAGCAGTCCGAGACCGGTGGCGGCCTCGTCGGGCGTGACGACGCACGGCGGCACGACGTGCACCCGGTTGTCCGCGAGGAACGGGAGCAGCCCACGAGCCAGGGCGCCCGCCTTGATCCGGCCCATGAGCGCGGCGTCGACGGGCTCGCGCGTGGCCTGGTCCTTGACCAGCTCCACGGCCCAGAACACGCCGAGCCCGCGCACCTCGCCGACCAGCGGGTTGGTCGCGGCCAGCTCCGCCAGCCCGGGACCGAGCACGTCGCGGCCGATCGCGGCCGCGTTCTCGACGATCCCCTCGTCGGCCATCGCGTCGAGCGCGGCGACGATCGACCCCATCGCGAGCGGGTGGCCCGAGTAGGTCAGCCCGCCGGGGAACACGCGGTCGTCGAAGGTCTTCGCGATCGGCTCGCTGAGGATCACGCCACCCGCGGGGACGTACCCGGAGTTGACCCCCTTGGCGAACGTGATGAGGTCCGGGACGACGTCGAACGAGTCGAACGCGAACCACTGCCCGGTCCGGCCGAACCCGGCCATCACCTCGTCGAGGATCAGCAGGATGCCGTACCGGTCGGCGATCGCGCGGACGCCGGCCAGGTAGCCGGGCGGCGGCACGAGCACCCCGGCGGTGCCGGGGATGGTCTCCAGCAGGATGGCGGCGACCGACGACGGCCCCTCCGCCTGGATCACGCGCTCCAGGTGGTGCAGCGCGCGCTCGGTCTCCTGCTCGGGGGTGGTCGCCCAGAACTCCGAGCGGTACAGGTACGGGCCGAAGTGGTGCACGTGCGCACGGGCGTACTCGTTGGGCACCCGCCGCCAGTCCCCCGTCGCCACCACGGCCGCGCCGGTGTTGCCGTGGTACGAGCGGTACGCCGACACCACCTTGTCGCGGCCGGTGTGCAGCCGGGCCATCCGGATGGCGTTCTCGTTGGCGTCGGCCCCGCCGTTGGTGAAGAACACGCTGCTGAACCCGTCGGGGGCGTGACTGAGCACCCGTTCGGCCGCGCGACCGCGCGTGAGGTTCGCCGTCGCGGGCGCGACCGTCGTGAGCGTCGCGGCCTGCTCCTGGATCGCGGCCACCACCCGAGGGTGCTGGTGGCCGATGTTGGTGTTGACCAGCTGGCTGGAGAAGTCCAGGTACCGGCGACCCGCGTGGTCCCACACGGTCGACCCCAGCCCGCCCGCGATGACCAGCGGGTTCAGGTGGGCCTGCGCGGACCACGAGTGGAAGACGTGGTCGCGGTCGAGACGCAGCGCGGTGGCGTCGTCGTCGGTCGTCATGGTGCTTCTCCTTCTGGTGCGAACCCGCGCGCGGGCGTCGTCGCCGACGCCCGCGCGCGACGGATCAGTTGCCGCCGGCCTCGAGTGTGACCTCGATGGGCTCGAAGCCCTCGCCGGACACGTCGACACCCTCGTCCTTCAGCTCGGCCAGGGCCTTCTCGACGTACTCGTTGGTGTACGCCTCGGCGTCGGGCTCGGTCGTGATGACCGTGGCCCCCTGGTCGTTCTTGGTGGTGAGGGCCACGTCGACGGTCTGCGTCCACGCGTCCTCGTCGATCATGCCGATGCCGTCCGGGGACGGCCAGATCAGCTTGTTGATCTCGTTGGTCTGCCACAGCTGGTGGCTGTTGCCCAGCTGCGAGCCCTGGGCCACGACGATGTCCCGCGCCTTCTCCGGGTTGTCGCGTGCGTAGATCCAGCCCTTGAGGCTCGCCTTGATGAACTTGACGGTCGTGTCCTGGTACTCCTCGTCGGACGCGAGCTTCTCCGAGTTCGCCCAGATGGCGTCCTGGAGCATGGCCGTGCCCTCGTCGTTCCAGTTGATCGCCGTGAAGTCGTCGGCCGTGTACAGCTCGCCCGTGTCGGGGTTCTCCGCCTCGAGCAGCTGCGCGTACTCGTTGTAGGTCATGGCCTGGGCCGCGTCGATGTCCCCCGCGAGGAACGCGTTCATGTCGAACTGCTGCTGGACGAGCGTGACGTCGGTGGCGGGGTCGAGGCCCGCCTCCGTCATGCCCGCGAACAGCTCGAACTCGTTGCCGTAGCCCCAGTTCCCGACGGTCTTGCCCTCGAGGTCGGCCGCCGTGGTGATGCCCTTGTCCGCGAACGAGACCTGCAGGGTGCCGGACTTCTGGAAGATCTGCGCGACGTCGGTGATCCCGGCGCCCTGCTCCCGCGACGCGAGCGCCTTGGGCACCCACGCGATCGCGTAGTCGACCGAGCCGTCGGCCAGCACGGACTGCGGGACGATGTCGGTGCCACCCTCGACGATCTGCACGTCGAGACCCTCGTCGACGTAGTAGCCCTGGTCGATCGCCGCGTAGTACCCGGCGAACTGGGCCTGGGTGAACCACTGCAGCTGGAGCTTGACGGGGATCAGCACCTCGGAGCTCATCGAGGGCTCCTCCTCGGCCTCCCCGCCGCTGTCCGAGCTGCATCCCGCCAGGATGAGCGCCGAGGCGACGCCGACCGCGCCCCACGCAGTACGCCGGTTGAGTCTCATGATCAATCCTCTCGTTGGCTGTGCGATGGATCCGGCCTGGCGTCGCTGGCAGGCGGACGTTCTAGCCCCCTTGGCGCCTCGCGACGGCGCGCTCGAGCGCCAGGGTCGCGAGGTAGAACACGAGTCCGAGCAGGATGGCCCCGAGCACGAACGCCCAGGCCCGCGCGTAGGCGCTGTTCGAGGCGGCCGACGTGATGCGCGAGCCGAGGCCGTTCTGCAGCCCGCCGAAGTACTCGGCGACGATCGCGGCGATCACGGCCGTCGACGACGCGATCCGCAGCCCGGTGAACAGGTACGGCAGCGCGCCCGGGATCGTCACCGTGCGCGTGATCTGGCGGGGCGTCGCCGCGTACGCCTTGAGCAGGTCACGGTGCACCGGGTGCACCTGCCGCAGCCCGCGGAGCATGTTCACGAACACGGGGGCGAACACGACGACGGACACGACGAGCCGCCGCGGGGTGGTCGACGTGGTGCCGAACATCGTGTTCAGCGCAGGCGCGAGCGCGACGATCGGCATGACCGACAGGGCCGCCGCCGTCGGCGACAGGAGCGTGTCCGCCATCCGGCTGCGTGCCGCGACGATCGCGGCGCCGACGGCCACCACGCTGCCGACCACGAGCCCGACCAGCACGTTCATGCCGGTGGCCAGCGCGGCGGACCAGACCAGCGGCAGGACGAGCAGGAGCTGTTCGACGATCGCCGTCGGGCTGGGCAGCAGGTACGGCTTGATGCCCGCCCCCACGACGAACGCCTGCCAGAGCAGCAGCGCGACGACACCCAGCAGGATCGGGGCGACCCAGCGGCGGACGGCGGCGGCGCTCATCGCAGATCCACGCCGCGCACGGCGACCGGGGTGCCGTGCAGCGCCTCGCGGACCGCGGTGACGGCCGCGAAGAACGACGCGTCCTCCCGGAGCCCCTCCCCGCGCACGTCGCCGAGCGTGATGGGCACCACGGCGCTGATCCGCCCCGGCCGCGGCGACATCACGACCACCCGTTGCGACAGGAACACGGCCTCGGGGATCGAGTGGGTGACGAACACGACCGCCGCACCGCTCTCCGCGCAGATCCGTACCAGCTCGGTCTGCATCCGCTCCCGGGTCATCTCGTCCAGCGCGCCGAACGGCTCGTCCATGAGCAGCAGGCTGGGCCGCTCCGCGAGCGACCGTGCGATCGCGACGCGCTGCTGCATGCCGCCGGAGAGCTGGTGCGGGAAGTGACCGGCGAACTCGTCGAGCCCCACGAGCGACAGCAGCTCCTTGGCTCGCCCGGCCCGCTCGGCCTTGCCCACGCCGTGCAGCTCCAGCGGCAGCTCGACGTTCGCTGTCACGGTCCGCCACGGCAGCAGACCGGCCTGCTGGAACGCGATGCCGTAGTCCTGCGCCTCGCGGGCCTGCTGCGGGGTCTTCCCGAACACCGTGAGCTCGCCGGTGGTGGGGGTGTCGAGGTCCGCGACCAGGCGCAGGAGCGTCGACTTCCCGCAGCCCGACGGGCCGATGAGCGAGACGAACTCGCCGGCGGCGACGGACAGGTCGATGTCCTCCAGCGCACTCACGTCCCCCGAGCGCGACGAGAAGACCTTCCCGACGCCACGGGCGTCCACGGCGTTCGTCATCTGACCTCCGCATAGCGGTAGCGGCCCAGGCCGAGCCCGAGCAGGGACACCAGGCCGGCGGCGACCAGCCCGAGCAGCGCGGCCGCGATGATCGCGGCCCACGGCTTGGCGGGGTCGCCGCTCGCGGACTGGGCGTAGCTGATGATCAGGCGGCCGATGCCGCCCTTCGTGCCCGTCGACACCTCCGCGACGATCGCGCCGACCACCGCGGTCGCCGCCCCGAGCCGCAGCGCGGGCAGCAGGTACGGGACGCTCGCGGGCAGCCGCAGCGACAGCATCGTGCGGTTCCAGCTGGCGGCCTGCGCCCGGAACAGCTCGACCTGCGCCGAGGGTGGCGACTGGAACCCGCGCAGCGCGCCGATGGTCACCGGGAAGAACGCCAGGTAGCTCGCGATGAGCGCCACCGACATCCACCGCTGCCACTCGAACGTCCCGATGTGGATCCGCCCGCCCCACCCGACGACGAGCGGCGCGAGCGCGATGAGCGGCACCGTCTGGCTGAGCACCACCCACGGCACCAGCGCGGACTCCGCCAGCTGCCAGCGCTGCATCAGCGCCGCGAGCAGCAGACCGCCGATCGACCCGACCAGCCAGCCCGCGAGCGCGACCCGCAGCGTGAACCAGCACGCCGAGAGCATCGCGCTCAGCACCGTCGGCGAGCCCGTGGCCGACGTCTCCGGCTGGAGCACCCGGTCGACGACGGTCCACACGTGCGGCATCGCGAGGTCGTCGGTGCGCGGCAGCACGCTCGCCTCGCCGAGGTGCCCGCCCGCGTCGGGAACGACGACCTTGACCAGCTCCCACAGCGCAGCGAGCAGGAGGACCGCGAGCACCCCGACGAGGATCCGTCGGCCCACCGTCGACCGCTCGCGCGGCGGGACGGGCACCGGCGCGGTGCGCTCCGGCGCGAGCGTGGTGGCCAGATCGGTCATGCGATGGCCACGACCGGGGTCGCCAGCGCGGGGATGACGTGCTCGCCGTAGACGCGCATCGTCTCCTCCTTGTTGTCGTGCTGGAGGTAGCCCGCGAACTGCGTGACGCCGAGGTCGCGCAGGGCCTCGAGCCGTTCGACGTGCTCGGCAGCGGAGCCCATGATGCAGAACCGCTCGACGATCTCGTCCGGCACGAACGCCGCGTGGGTGTTCCCGGCCCGGCCGTGCTCGTTGTAGTCGTAGCCCTGGCGGCCGGCGATGTAGTCGGTGAGGGCCTTCGGCACGGGTGAGTCGGCGCCGTACCGGGCGACGATGTCGGCCACGTGGTTGCCGACCATGCCGCCGAACCAGCGGCACTGCTCGCGCATGTGCTCCCGGTCGTCCCCGATGTACATGGGCGCCGCCACACAGAACTTCACCGCGTCGGGGTCCCTGCCAGCCTGCTCGGCCGCGTCCCGCACCACCTTGATCGTCCACGCCGCGATGTCCGGGTCCGCCAGCTGCAGGATGAACCCGTCGCCCACCTCGCCGGTCAGCTTGAGCGCCAGCGGGCCGTACGCGGCGACCCAGATGTCGAGGGTCGACCCGCGCGACCACGGGAAGTGCACCTTGGCCCCGTTGACCTCGACGGACCGGTCGTTGGCCAGCTCACGGATGACGTGCACCGACTCGCGCAGGGTCGCCAGGTTCGACGGCCGCCCGTGCAGCGTCCGGACGGCCGAGTCGCCGCGCCCGATCCCGCAGATGGTGCGGTTGCCGTACATCTCGTTGAGCGTGGCGAACAGCGACGCGATCACCGTCCAGTCCCGCGTCGCCGGGTTGGTCACCATGGGCCCGACCATCACCTTGCGGGTGGCCGCGAGGATCGCCGAGTAGATGACGAACGGCTCCTGCCACAGCAGGTGCGAGTCGAACGTCCACACGTGGCTGAACCCGTGCGTCTCCGCCAGGCGGGCCAGCTCGACCGTGCGCGAGGCGGGCGGGTTCGTCTGCAGGACGACGCCGAAGTCCATGGGGTGCCCTTCTACAGGAGGTACTGGGACAGGCCGCGCGGCACGTACTTCCCGTGCCCGGCGCGTCCGCGGTAGCCGGTCTCGTCCACCACGACGGTCCCCCGCGAGAGGACGACGTCGACGTGGCCGTCGATCTCGTACCCCTCCCACGCCGAGTGGTCCATGTTCATGTGGTGCGTCTTGCCCACGCCGATCGACGTGTGGCCGGCCGGGTCGTAGATCACGACGTCGGCGTCGGCCCCGGGCGCGATCACGCCCTTCTTCCCGTACAGCCCGAACATCCGCGCCGGCGTCGTCGAGGTGAGCTCCACCCACCGCTCCAGCGTGATCTGCCCGGTCACGACTCCCTGGTACATGAGGTCCATGCGGTGCTCGATGGACCCGATCCCGTTCGGGATGGCCCGGAAGTCGCCGACGCCCAGGTCCTTCTGGCCCTTCATGCAGAAGGGGCAGTGGTCGGTGGACACCATCTGCAGGTCGTTGGTCCGCAGCGCCTGCCACATGTGCTCCTGGTGCCCCTCGGCACGCGAGCGCAGCGGGGTCGAGCACACCCACTTGGCACCCTCGAAGCCCGGCGCCCCGAGCTGTTCCTCGAGGCTGAGGTACAGGTACTGCGGACAGGTCTCCCCGAACACGTTCTTGCCGTTGTCCCGGGCCCACGCCAGCTGCGCGACAGCCTGCTTGGCGCTCACGTGCACCACGTACAGCGGGGCGTTCGTGACGTCGGCCAGCATGATCGCCCGGTGCGTGGCCTCTTCCTCGAGCTGCCAGGCGCGCGCGATGCCGTGGAAGTACGGGTCGGTCTTGCCCTGCGCGACGAGCTGCGCGGCGAGCACGTCGATCGCCGGGCCGTTCTCCGCGTGCATCATCGTGAGCAGCCCGAGGTCGGCGGCCTTCTGCATCGCCCGCAGGATCTGCGCGTCGTCCGAGTAGAAGACCCCCGGGTAGGCCATGAACAGCTTGTAGCTGGTCACGCCCTCCGCGACGAGCCCCTCCATCGCCTTGAGCGAGTCCTCGTCGACGCCGCCGACGATCTGGTGGAACCCGTAGTCGATCGCGCAGTTCCCCGCCGCCTTGTCGTGCCAGGCGCCGAGGCCGTCCATGACCCGCTCGCCGGTCCGCTGCACGGCGAAGTCGATGATCGTCGTCGTCCCGCCCCACGCGGCTGCGCGGGTGCCCGTCTCGAACGTGTCGGACGCGTTGGTGCCGCCGAACGGCAGCTCCATGTGGGTGTGCGCGTCGATGCCACCCGGGATGACGTACTTGCCGGTCGCGTCGATGACCTGGTCGACGCTCGCCGCGAGGTCGTGGCCGAGCAGCGTCGAGCCCGGGCTGAGCACCGCGGCGACGGTCTCGCCGTCGATGAGCACGTCGGCGGCCGTCCGCCCGGTCGCGCTGACCAGGGTGCCGCCGGTGATGAGCGTCGTCATGACAGTGCCCCCTCGCTCACGGAGCCACGATCGGGCCGTAGGCGTCCGGCCTGCGGTCCCGGAAGAACTGCCACCGCTCGCGCACGACGCGGATCTGGTCGAGGTCCAGGTCGCGGACGATCAGCTGGTTCTCGCTCGACGAGCCGACCTCGCCGACGTAGTTGCCGTCCGGACCGACCGCGTACGACGAGCCGTAGAAGTTGACGGCCTCGTCGCCATACTCGTTGTCCTCGAGCCCCACGCGGTTGTTGGCGACGACGAAGTAGCCGTTGGCGACCGCGGCAGCTGGCTGCTCGATCTCCCAGAGCTTGTTCGAGATGCCGGGCGCCGTGGCGTTCGGGTTGAACACGATCTGCGCGCCGTTGAGGGCCAGCACCCGCCACCCCTCCGGGAAGTGCCGGTCGTAGCAGATGTTCACACCGATCGTCCCGACCGCCGTCTCGAACACCGGGTACCCGAGGTTGCCGGGGCGGAAGTAGAACTTCTCCCAGAACTTCGGCAGGTTCGGGATGTGGTGCTTGCGGTACTTGCCCAGGTAGCTGCCGTCGGAGTCGATCACCGCGGCCGTGTTGTAGAGGACGCCCGGCTGCTCCTCCTCGTACACGGGGAGCACCATGACGATGCCGAGCTCCTTGGCCAGCGCCGCGAACCGCTCCGTCGTCGGCCCCGGCACGGACTCCGCGTAGTCGTAGTAGGCGGTGTCCTGCGTGATCCCGAAGTACGGGCCGTAGAACAGCTCCTGGAACGCGATGATCTGGGCGCCCTGCGAGGCGGCCTCACGGGTCCACTCCTCGTGGAGCGCGATCATCGACTCCTTGTCGCCCGTCCAGGTGGCCTGGGTGAACGCGACGCGTACGACGGTCATAGGGCTCCTCCGTTCGTCTCATCTCGACCGGCCTCGGAGCCCTACGCGGCGCCTGAGTGCCCGTTCTTGGCACCGTAGCCTGGAATGTGACTGTCCGGGTTGAACATTTCTGCGCTGTTACTGACGAGTACCCGGACGCGAACATCGGCGACGCCCACGTAAACATCTGAGCCGTCTCCCGGGCGGCCTCCGCGGTGCCGCTCGCGGCGTGCATCCTGACCCGCATGGACCTCGCCTCCCACGTCGACGACCGCAGCCCTCGCGGCATCGCAGCGACCGTGGCGCGTCTCGTCCGCGGCGGTGACCTGCGGCCCGGCGACCGGCTCCCGACCGTCCGCACCCTGGCCGCCGACCTGGGCGTCAGCCCCGCGACGGTCAGCGGTGCGTGGCAGGCGCTCTCGGCCGTCGGCATCGTGATCTCCCGCGGTCGCGCCGGGACCGTCGTGCTGCCCCCGCCCGCCAGCTGGCTCCCGCCTCGCTACCGCGACCTCGCCGGGGGCGCACCCGCCCGCCTCGACCTCTCGACCGGCACCCCCGACCCCGAGCTCCTGCCCCTGATCGGTCCGGCCCTGTCCCGCGTCGCGCTCCAACGCCCGGCAGCCGACACCGGCGCCTACGTCACCTCTCCCGTCGTCCCCGCTCTCGAGGTGCTCCTGCGGGACTCGTGGCCGTTCGCCCCGCAGCGGATCACCGTCGTCGACGGAGCCCTCGACGCCATCAGCCGCACGCTGGAGCGCGTCGCCGGCTACGGCTCCCGCGTCGCCGTCGAGGACCCAGGCTTCCCTCCGCTGTTCGACCTCCTGGACCAGCTCGGGCTCGAACGTGTCCCGGTGACGCTCGACCGCCACGGCATGCAGCCCGACGCGCTCGACCGGGCGCTCGACGCCGGGGCGGGGGTCGTCGTCCTGCAGCCCCGCGCCCACAACCCGACCGGCGTCAGCATGACCTCCACCCGCGCCCGCGAGCTCGCCGCCGTCCTGCGCCGGCACGACGCCCTCGTCGTCGAGGACGACCACTCGGGCGAGATCGCCTCGGCTCGCGACGTCAGTCTCGGGTCGCTCCTGCCCGACCGTGTGGTGCACGTCCGGTCGTACTCGAAGTCCCACGGCCCCGACCTGCGCATCGCCGCCGTCGGCGGACCCGCCTCCGTGCTCGACGCGCTGGTCGCCCGCCGCATGCTCGGACCCGGCTGGACCAGCCGCCTCCTGCAGCACGTCCTGGTCGACCTCCTCACCGACAGCAGCGCCATCGAGGCCGTCGCCCACGCCCGCCGCGTCTACTACGCCCGCCGCCGGGCCCTCCGCGACGCGCTCGCCACGCACGGCGTCACGATCGACCCCGGCGACGGCATCAACGTCTGGCTCCCGGTCCACGACGAACGCACCGCCCTGGTCCGCCTCGAGGCCGCCGGCATCCGCGTCGCCCCGGGCACGCCGTTCTCCGCCTCCGACGGGCCACCGTCGGCCGTCGACGACCCCGAGCGTGAGGCAGAGTCCACGAGCGCGGGACCACCCGGGGACCACGTCCGCGTCACGGTCGGGCTGATCGGCGCCGAGGTGGAGGACGTCGCCCGGGCCCTGGCCCTCGCCGCGGCACCCTGACCGTCGCGCCCCTGGCCTGAGCGGGATCCGGAACCTCCCCGAGCCCCGGATCACCGCCCATGCCCTTGTCGAACATGTGTTCGATGCTAGGTCATCGGGCCCGCCACGACAAGACCTCCGGGAGCGTGAGCAGCCGTCGTGTCGCTCCCGAAGGCGCACCTGCCGACCCTGGCGGACCTGGACGACGACGTCGCGGCCGAGATGTTCGCGGTCGCCCGGGCGGTCTCCGGGGCGCTGCGGAGGTCGCCGCTGCCGAGCGAGGGGATCAACCTCTTCTACGCCGACGGCGAGGCCGCCTTCCAGGAGGTCTTCCACGCGCACCTGCACGTGTTCCCCCGCTCCGCCGGCGACGGCTTCCGGATCAGCGCACGCTGGGGATCGAACCCGGCGCGGTCGGAGCTCGACAGCAACGCGGAGGCGATCCGCGCAGAGCTGCGCTGACCTGCACGCCCGGACGCGGCCCACTTGCCGACACACCACCCACCAGGCCTACTCTGTGCGCGGAACCCGACCAGCTCTGGTCGGGTCGTGCCGCCCGGACGTGGGCGGCCCTCCGGAGGTGCGACGTGCACCCCACCCCCGCGCGCGAGCGACGTGCCCGCGCGCCCCGCACCGCAGAGCCCCCGGAGCCCCCGTCCCGATGCCCAGGATCCGTCCCGTCCTCCTCACCGCCGTCGCCGCGCTGGCGCTCACGGCGTGCGCCGCCCAGAGCACCCCGGAGTCGGCGCCGACGCAGACCGCGAGCGCCACGTTCGCCCCCGTCACCCTCGACAACTGCGGGACCGAGGTCACGATCACCGCGCCGCCGACGAAGGTCGTGACCATCAAGTCGACCGCCACGGAGATGCTCCTGGCGCTGGGTCTGCAGGACGCGCTGATCGGCACGGCGTTCGCGGACGGCCCGGTCCCCGCGGAGTACGAGGCTGCCTACGCCGACGTCCCGGTCGTCTCGGACAAGGTGCCCGGGCAGGAGGCGCTGCTCGGGCTGGAGCCGGACTTCGTCTACGGCGGCTGGGAGTCCAACTTCTCGGCGGACGGCGCCGGCGACCGCGCGGCGCTGCAGGACCTCGGGATCGCCACCTACGTCTCCCCCGCCGCGTGCAAGGAGGAGGGCTACATGCCCGATCCCCTGACGTTCGACGAGGTCGCGGACGAGATCCGCGAGGTCGCCGCGATCTTCGGGGTGCCGGAGCGGGCCGACGCGCTGGTCGCGGAGCAGGAGGCCACGCTGGAGGCCGTGCAGAAGCCGGACACCGAGACGACCGCCCTCTGGTACAGCTCGGGCACGGACGCCCCGTACGTCGGGGCGGGCATCGGTGCCCCGCAGATGATCATGGACGCGGCGGGGCTGACGAACATCTTCGCGGACGTGCACGACACCTGGACGTCGACCGGCTGGGAGCAGGTCGTCGCGGCGGACCCGGACGTCATCGTGCTCGTCGACGCGGCCTGGAACACCGCGGAGAAGAAGATCGGTCTGCTCGAGGCCAACCCGGCGACGAACCAGCTCACGGCCGTCCAGGACAAGCGGTACGTCGTTGTCCCGTTCGCGGCGGGCGAGGCGGGGGTCCGGAACGCGGACGCGGTGGCCACCATCGCCGACCAGCTCGCCGACCTGGGGTGAACGGACCTGAGCCGACCCGTCCGGCCAGCCGAGCCGGCGTCCGTGCCCGCACGCCACTGACCGTCCTGGTCCTCGCCGGGCTGGCGGCGCTCGTCGTGACGGTCCTGGTCACGGTCACCATCGGCCCGGCGGACCTCGGGGTCGCGGAGGTCGCCCGCAGCATCGCGGGCCACCTCGGGCTGCCGGTCGAGGCGGTGCCGCGGCTGCACGACGCGATCGTGTGGGACCTGCGCCTCCCCCGCGTGCTGACGGCAGCGGCCGTGGGTGCCGGGCTCGCGCTGGCCGGTGCGGTCATGCAGAGCCTGACCCGCAACCCGCTCGCCGACCCGTACCTGCTCGGCCTCTCCTCGGGCGCGTCGCTCGGGGCGGTCGCCGTGCTCGTCGTCGGCGTGAGCCTGCTGCTGCCGGTCGCGGCGTTCGCCGGTGCGCTCCTGGCCCTCGTCGCGACCCTCGCGCTCGCCCGCTCGGGGAGCACCCTGTCCCCGGGGCGCACGGTCCTGGCCGGGCTCGCGGTGTCCCAGATGGCCGCCGCGGGGACCAGCTTCGTCATCTTCTGGAGCTCCACGGGCGACTCCTACCGGGAGATCCTCAACTGGCTCCTCGGCTCCCTGGCGGGCGCGACGTGGGCGTCGGTCGCGATCGCGGGCATAGCCGTCGTCGTGGTCGGCAGCGTCCTGGTGCTCAGCGCGACCCGGCTGGACGCGTTCGCGTTCGGGGACACGTCGGCGGCGGCCCTGGGCATCGACGTCGACCGCACGCGCTGGACCCTGATGACGGTCGTCGCGCTGCTCACGGGCGCGATGGTCGCGGTCAGCGGCGCGATCGGGTTCGTCGGCCTGATCCTTCCGCACGCGGTGTCGTCGCTGACCGGTCCCGCGCACCGCCGCCTGCTGCCCGTCGCGGCCCTGAGCGGTGCGGTGTTCCTGATCTGGGCGGACACGCTCGCCCGCACGGTGTTCGACCCGCGCGAGCTCCCCGTCGGCATCGTCACCGCGCTCATCGGCGTCCCCGTCTTCGCCTACCTGCTGCGCCGCGGGAAGGGGTCGGCATGGACCTGACCCTCGACGGCGTCGGCACCCGGCTCGGCGGGCGCTGGGTGGTGGACGGCATCGACGCGACCCCACCGACCGGGCACCTCACCGGGCTCCTCGGCCCGAACGGCGCCGGCAAGACCACCCTCCTGCGCCTCATCGCCGGGCTCCTGCCGGCGGAGAAGGGCGCGGTGCTCGTCGAGGACGCGCCCGTGCACGAGCTGCCCCGCAAGGCACGCGCGCGTCGGATCGCACTGCTCGAGCAGGAGTCGACGAGCAGCGTCCCGCTGACGGTCCGCGAGGTGGTCTCGCTGGGCCGGATCCCGTACCGGAGCCTGTGGGGCACGGACCCGGACGACGCCGCCGTGGACCGCGCGCTGGTCAGCGCGCGGGCCGACCACCTGGCCGAGCGCCCCTGGTTCTCGCTGTCCGGGGGCGAGCGGCAGCGCGTGCAGATCGCCCGTGCGCTGGCCCAGGAGCCCGAGCTCCTGCTCCTCGACGAGCCCACCAACCACCTCGACGTCAGCGCGCAGCTGAGCCTGCTGGCGTTCGTGCGGGACCTCGGCACGACGACCGTCGCCGCCCTGCACGACCTCAACCTCGCGGCCGCGTTCTGCGAGCACGTGCTCGTCCTGGCCGACGGGCACCTCGCCGCGGCGGGCCACCCGCGCGAGGTGCTGACCCCGGCCCTGCTGCGGCAGGTCTACGGCGTCGAGGCCGACGTCCTGGAGCACCCGCGGACCGGCCGACCGGTCATCGCCTTCCACGAACCGACGGGGTCCGTATGAACATCACCGTCCTGTCCGGCGGCGTCGGCGGCGCCCGCTTCACCCGCGGCCTGCTGCACCTGGTGGGCGACGACGCCCGCGTCACCGTGATCGCCAACACCGGCGACGACATGTGGCTGCACGGGGTACGCGTCTGCCCCGACCTCGACACCCTCCTGTACACGCTCGGCGGCGCGGTGCACGAGGAGCAGGGCTGGGGGCGTCGCGACGAGAGCCGGCGGACCAGCGACGACCTCGCCGCGTACGGCCTCGGGTGGGAGTGGTTCACGCTCGGTGACCTGGACCTGGCGACGCACCTGGCCCGGACGGCACTGCTCCGCGACGGGCTCCCGCTGTCGCGCGTCACCGCCCGCCTGGCCGAGCGGTGGGCGCCGGGCGTGACGCTCCTGCCGATGACGGACGACGAGGTCGAGACGCACGTGGTCACCGCCGACGGTCAGGAGCTCCACTTCGAGGAGTGGTGGGTCCGGCACCGGGCTGCGCTCCCCGCGACGCGCTTCGTGCAGACGAACCTGGCGTCGGCGACGCCCGCACCCGGTGTCCTGGCCGCGATCGCCGACGCCGACGTGGTCGTCGTGCCGCCGTCCAACCCGGTGGTCTCCGTCGGGACGATCCTCGCGATCCCCGGCGTCCGCGACGCGCTGCGCACGACCGCGGCCCCGGTGGTCGGCATCAGCCCGGTGGTCGGCGGGGCGCCGGTGCGCGGGATGGCCGACGCGTGCCTGACCGCGATCGGCGTCGAGACGAGCGCGGTCGCGGTGGCACGGCACTACGGCCGGCGGCCCGACGGTGTGCTCGACGCGTGGCTCGTCGACGACCGGGACGCCGACGCGGCCACCGCGCTGCGGTCCGAGGGCTGGACCGCGAGCTCGGCGAACACGCTCATGACCGACGTGCCGACGACCGCCCGCATCGCCGCGGACGCGCTCGCCCTGGTCGGCGCGCTGCCCTGACCGAACCAGCCGAACTAGCCGAACGGCTGCTCGACCCGGGACGCGGTCACGACGCGGTGCACGAAGTCGAGCTTGCGGGCCACGGGCGCTGCGATCGTGAACGGGTACAGGTCGCTCTTGCCCATCGCGCGGTTGACGCGGTTCAGGAACGTCGAGACCGGCAGCCAGTCCGCGAGGATCTCCGGCATCGTCGCGTCCGCGTAGCTCGTCCGTGGGCGCACCTCCCCGTCGGCGATCTGCGGGACACCCTCCATCCGGACGCTCAGCCCGCCGGCCGCCGCCGTCTGCAGCGTGCTGGTCAGGTGCAGGTAGTGGGCGAAGCACTCCGCGAAGTCCTCCCACGGGTGCATGGTCGCGTACTCGGAGATGAAGCTCTCCGCCCAGTCCCGCGGCGCGCCCGTGCGGTAGTGCCGGGAGATCGCGTCCCGGTACGACGCGCGCTCGTCGCCGAAGATCGTCCGGCACTCGTCGATCCAGCCCGTCTGCTCGACCAGGATCCACTCGTAGTAGTGCCCGACCTCGTGGCGGAAGTGCCCGAGCATGGTGCGGTACGGCTCCCCGAGCCGGATCCGCAGCGCCTCCCGGTGCGCGTCGAGCGACTCGGCCAGGTCGATGGTGACGATGCCGTTGGCGTGCCCGATGCTCACGCGCGCGCCGTCGGACCGCGACGAGAGCAGGTCGAACCCGAGCCCGCCCTTCCGCTCGTACCAGGGCGTGATCGGCAGCCCGAGGTCGGCGAGCTGGACGAGCAACCGGCGCTTGTCGCCCGACGCGGTCGCCAGCTTCTCCAGCGCGAGGGTGTCGTCGTTGCTCGGGCGGGTGCGCGTGAGCCGGCACGAGATGCACTGACCGGACCCCGAGTCCGCCGCGGCCAGCCAGTTGCACTCCCAGAGCCGGTTGGCGCACGGGAACCACCAGGTGCCGTCGACGTCGCTGCCCTGCTCGGGCGCCGCGCGCATCGTCAGCGTCGGCGGGTGCAGGCCCAGCTCCAGCCCGCAGCCGTCGCAGGCCAGGGTCTCGATGAATGCCACGTTCGCGCAGCGAGGACAACGGTAGAGGCGCACGCGCCGACGCTAGATCACCGCACGCGTCGCCGGGCCGACGCCGAGCCGCGCCACCTCGACCAGATCGTCGGGGACGTCGACGTCGCGACGGACGGTCGAGGTCCCGACGACCGCCAGGCGCACGTGCCCGGCCAGCTCGTGCGCGGCCGCCGACCCCGGCCCGAACGCGGGATCGAGCGCGACGCCGGGCAACGCGGCCAGCAGCGTGGTCCCCGTGCCGTCGGCGTCGGCCACGAACGCGCGCTCGTGCGCGCTCGCCATGCCCAGGGCGTCCGCGAGGTCGTCCGGCCGCAGCGCGGGCAGGTCACCGAGCAGGACGGCGACCCCCTCGCGACGTCCCTCCGCTCGGTCGACACCCGCTCGGACGGCACCGTTCAGCCCGCCACCGGGCTCGTCCACGAGATCGACGGTCCCCGCCAGCAGCGTGCGCAGCGGCACGTCCGCCGTCACCACGACCACCCGGAGCACCTCCGGTGTCGCGACGGCCGCCGCGACCGTGTCCAGCGCCATGGCCCGGACCAGCCGCTCCCGCGCAGACGCGGACAGCACCCCGGCCAGCCGCGTCTTCCCGTCCGCCGCCGGCTTCACCGGCACCACCACGACCCATCGCACCGGCGCATCCTCCCCCACTCGCGAGAGGATGCCGTCATGACTCTCTGGCTCACCGGCGACCCGACCGCCGACCAGCTCCTGACCGACGACCCGTTCGCCCTGCTCATCGGCATGCTCCTCGACCAGCAGGTCACCATGGAGTCCGCCTTCGCGGGGCCCGCCAAGATCGCGTCCCGGATGGACGGTCTCGACGTCCACCGCATCGCCGAGGCCGATCCCGAGACGTTCGCCGCCCTGTGCGCGACTCCCCCCGCCGTCCACCGCTACCCCGGCTCGATGGCCGGACGCATCCAGGCCGTGGCCGCCGCGGTCGTCGAGGACTACGACGGCGACGTCACGCGGCTGTGGACCGACGGCGACCCCGACGGGAAGACCGTGCTCAAGCGGCTCAAGGCACTGCCGGGCTTCGGCGACCAGAAGGCCCGGATCTTCCTTGCCCTCCTCGGCAAGCAGCGCGGCGTGCAGCCGGAAGGCTGGGCCGAGGCAGCCGGTGCCTACGGCGAGCCGGACGCGCGCCGGTCGATCGCCGACGTCACCGACCCGACGTCGCTGAGCGAGGTCCGCGCCACGAAGCAGGCTGCCAAGGCAGCCGCGAAGGCGTCGGCCGGTTCCTGACCGCCCGACCGCCGGTTCACTGCTCGCGCAGGGCGTCCTTCCAGCCCTGCGAGTACGCCTCGGCGCTGCCCTGCGCGAACATGTCCTCCGCGCCGAGCCGCACGAGCGCCCGCGCACCGGGCCCGTCCTCGTCGGTGACCAGGTGGCCCAGACCGCGGACGACGGCGAGCGGTCGCCCCTCGGCCTTGCCCTTGACCAGCTCGCCGGCGGACGCGATCTCGTCGGCGACGGCGGCCTGCGTCATGACGAGCGGGCGGCCGAAGGTGTCGACCTGTCCGCGCAGGTCGTCGAGCACGACGAGCCCGGCGGCGCCGATCGCGATGTCGGTGACGCCCTGCCGCCAGGGCCGCCCGGCGGTGTCGGTGATGACGACACCGATCCGGGCGCCGAAGGCCGCGGAGAGCCCGGCCCGCAACGAGCGCGCGGACGCGTCCGGGTCGACCGGGAGCAGCAGCACGGTGCCCTCGGGGGTGTTCGACGCGTCGACGCCGGCGGCGGCCATGACGAGCCCGAGGCGGTTCTCCACGATCCGCGTGATGCCGGTCGAGTGCTCGCGGGTCGCGACGACGCGCACGGTCTCGTCGGTGATGGCCTGCTCGCGGTCGTCGGCGGACACGACCCGGCCCTCGGCCTTGGACACGACCTTGCTGGTCAGGACGAGGACGTCACCGTCGAGCAGCGGGTCGTCGCGGAGCAGCTCGGTGAGCAGCACGACGAGGTCGTCGCCGGGTGCGATCTCGGGCAGCCCGTCGGGCGCCCAGACCTCGAGGCGGGTGCTCATCGCACCAGCTTGGGCAGCACGTCCGCCCCGAACGTCTCGATCCACTCGCGCTGGTTGCGCCCGACGTTGTGCAGGTAGATCCGGTCGAACCCGAGGTCGACGTACTTCTGGATCTCGGCGCGGTGCTTGTCGGGGTCCGCGGAGATGACCATCCGGCCCTCGAAGTCCTCGGGGCGCACCAGCTTGGCCATCTGCTCGAAGTCGAAGGGCGAGCGGATGTCGGCCTTCGGGAACTTCATGCCGCCGTTGGGCCACTCGTGCATCGCGTGCGCGAGGGCCAGCTCGTCGGTCTCGGCCCAGGACAGGTGGAGCTGCAGGACCTTGGGCATCGTGTCGGGGTCCTTGCCGGCCTCGCGCGCGCCCTCGTCGAACTTGCCGAACAGTCCGGAGATCTTCTCCAGGGGCGCCCCGACGGTGATGAGCCCGTCGGCCAGGCGCCCCGCGCGCTTGGCGGTCACCGGACCGGCCGTGGCGACGAGGATCTCCGGCGCGACCTCGGGCATGGTCCACAGGCGGGTGGACTCGACCTTGTAGAACTGCCCGGCGTGCTTGACGTCCTTGCCGGCGATCGACGCGGTGAAGAGCTTCTTGATGATGTCGATGGCCTCGAACATGCGGTTGATCCGCTCGGGGGCCTCGGGCCAGTAGTTCGCGACGATGTGCTCGTTCAGCGCCTCGCCGGAGCCGAGCCCGAGCCAGTGTCGTCCCGGGTACATCGCGGCGAGCGTGGCGGACGCCTGCGCGACCATGGCGGGGTGCCAGCGGAACGTCGGTGCCGTCACCCCGGGGCCGATGTCACCGGTGGTGCGCTCGCCCAGCGCGGTCAGCACGTTCCAGACGAACGCCGCCTGCCCCTGGGCCGGGACCCACGGCTGGTAGTGGTCGGCCGCCATCACGCCGGAGAACCCGTGGGCCTCCGCGTGGACGGACAGCTCGACCGCCTCGGTCGGGTGGAACTGCTCGAGCATCGCCGCGTACCCGACCGTGAGGCCGTCCGCCGTGACCTGTGCCATCTACTGACTCCTGTGAGCGCGGGGTACGCGGTGCTCCGCGAGGTCGTCCCCGAATCACCCTAACCGCGGGACCTGCTCCGATGATCCCGGCAGCTCGGGCAGGGCGGCCCGATACACCCACGACTCGACCAGGAGCGCGAGCGATGCGCCGGCGACCTCGGACGCGCACGCGACGAACTGCTCCGTGCTGACGGTCCCGTGCCGGTACCGCGCGGCCCAGGTCCGCAGGATGTCGAAGAAGACGTCGTCGCCGACAGTCAGCCGGAGGGCGTGCAGGGTGAGCGCCCCGCGCTTGTAGAGCCGGTCGTCGAACATCCCCGCCGCACCGGGGTCTCCGATGACCAGGTCCTGCGGGAGCAGGGACAGTCGCGCCCGCGCCGAGCGCGCCAGGCGGTGGGCGGTCCAGCCGCCCGCTCGCTCCGACCACAGCCACTCGGCGTAGCACGCGAACCCCTCGTGCAGCCAGATGTCCCGCCACCGACCGACCGTGAGGCTGTTGCCGAACCACTGGTGCGCGAGCTCGTGGGCCACCAGCCGTTCCGACCCGCGCCGCCCGTCCATGTGGTTGGCGCCGAACACGGACAGGCCCTGCGCCTCCAGGGGGATCTCGAGGTCGTCGTCGGTGACGACGACCGTGTACCCGGCGGCGAACGGGTAGGGCCCGAACCGCTCCTCGAAGAGCGCCATCATCTCGGGCTGACGAGCGAGGTCGTGCTGGGCCGCTGCCAGCAGCCGCGGGGGGACGAGCAGCTCGGTGCCGTGCAGCAGCCGCTGGTAGCGCCCGATCTGCACCGTGGCGAGGTACGGCGCCATGGGCTCGGCCTGCTCGTAGGCCCACCGGACCCGCCCGGCCCGCGGCGTGCGCGAGACCAGCCGCCCGTTGGCGAGCACCTCGTACCCGGCCTCCGCCGTCACGACGACGGAGAAGCTCGCCTTGTCCGCGGGGCTGTCGTGGCACGGGAACCACGTGGGCGCGCCGTCGGGCTGGCCGGCCACGATGAGCCCGTCCTCCAGCTCCTCCCAGCCGACCTCGCCCCACGGTCCGCGTGCGGGTCGCGGCTGTCCGCCGTAGTGCACCTCGACGAGCAGGCTGGTGCCGGCGAGCACCTCCCGGCCGAGTCGGACGGTGAGCCGCCCGTCGTGGAGCGCCCACCGCTCGGGCCGCTTCCCGCCGACCAGCACCTGCCGGACCCGGAGCCCGTGCAGCGACAGCGAGAACCGGTCCAGCGGGCGCGACGCCCGCGCGTGGACCACGGCGCGCGCGTCGAGCCGGTTCGTGGCCACGCGGTAGTCGAGCTCGAGCTCGTACCGGTCCACGGTCAGGCCGCCCTCGGGGCGACCGGGCAGGTACGGGTCCTCCGGCGGTTGCGTCACGCCGGGGACACCGGGTTGCCCGTCCAGCGGGACCCGGCGGGGATGGTGTCGCCGCGCAGGACGAGCGACGCCGGGCCGACGCGGGCGCCGTCGTCGAGGCTCGCCGCGGGCAGCACCACGCCGTGCGGGCCCAGGCTCGCGCCTCGTCCGAGCTCGACCGTGTCCATGCTCATGACCCGATCATGGAACAGATGTGTCTGCAGCACGCACCCACGGTTCACGGTGGCCGCGTCGCCGAGCGTCACCAGGTCGGCCTCGGGCAGCCAGTACGTCTCGCACCACACCCCGCGGCCGATGCGGGCACCGAGCGTCCGCAGCCACACGGTCAGCGCCGGCGAGCCGTTCGTGGCCGGTCCGAGCCACGGGACCGCGACGACCTCGAGGAACGTGTCGGCCAGCTCGTTGCGCCAGACGAACGAGCTCCACAGGGGGTGGTCGCCGGGTCGCAGCCGGCCGACGAGCACCCACTTCGCCGCCGTGGCCAGCGCGCACGCGACGCCCGCGGCGGCGAGCACGACCAGCGGGGACAGCGCGGCGGCGGTCCCGAGACCCCACGCGTCGAGCGCGGCCTGCACGACCAGGAGCACCCCCACGCCGAGCCCGAACGTGCAGATCACGGGCACGATCCGGCACAGCTCGACGAGCGCGCGGGCGACCCGCAGCCGCGTCGGTGGAGCGAACGTGCGGGCGTCGTCGGACTCGCCCGCCACCCGGCGCAGCTTGACCGGCGGCGACCCGAGCCAGCTGGTGCCGGCGCGCGCGTCCTCGGGCGTGGCCGACAGCACCGCGACCAGTCCTCGCTTGGGCACCGCGCGACCGGGCGCGATCATCCCCGAGTTGCCCAGGAACGCGCGCTTGCCCACCTTGCTGCGCTCCACGCGGAGCCAGCCGTGGCCCAGCTCGTAGGAGCCGATGAGGGTGTCGTCGGCGAGGAACGCCCCGTCGCCGACGGTGGTCAGGGTGGGCAGCATGAGGGCGGTCGACGCCTCGACGTCCTTGCCGATGTCCGCCCCGAGCGCCCGCAGCCACACCGGCGTCGCCATGCTCGAGTAGAGCGGGAACAGCGTCGTGCGCGCGTCGTCCATGAGCCGCAGGGTCGCCCACACCTGCCAGCCCGCCCGGCTGCGCACCGCGTGGTACCCCTCGCGGAACCCGAGCCCGAGCAGCCGCACCGACACGAGCGTGACCACGGCGAGCACGACGACCATCGTGATCGCGCCGAGCGGCACGGCCCGCAGCGCGTCGACCGCGGCCTCGGACCACGTCGTCGCGTCCCGGAGCCCCACCCCGACGACCAGCAGCCCGCACGCCGCGGCGACCACCGGCAACGCGGCCAGCGCCGCGGCCGTCGCCCCGTAGGCGGCCACCCAACGGCCGCCGCGGGGTGCCTTGTCGCGCGGCCAGTGCCGCCGCGACGGCCCGTCGAACACGGCGGGCGAGCCCACCCAGAGCTCGCCGGGCGGCACGGAGTCGAGCACCGCGGACCCGGGCGCCACCTCCGCCCAGGCCCCGACGCGGGTGCCGGGCGCGAGCGTGCTGCGCGTCCCGACGGTCGCCCGCTTGTCGATCCGCACGCGGCCCACCCGCAGCACGTCGCCGTCGAGCCAGTGCCCGCGCAGGTCGACCTCCGGCTCCACGGCGCACCCGTTGCCGAGCGTGAGCAGCCCCGTCACCGGTGGCAGCGCGTGCAGGTCGACGTCGCGGCCGATCGTCGCGCCCAGCGCCCGCGCGTACTGCGCCGTCCAGGGTGAGCAGGACAGGTTCTCCGCGCCCGCCGCGGCCGCCCACGACTCGGTGAACCAGAGCCGCAGGTGCACGGACCCACCGCGCGGGTACCGGCCGGGCGTCAGACCACGCAGCAGCGTCCGCGCGACGACCACGGTGGTCCCCATGCGCCCGAGCGGGCTGATCAGCACCAGCCAGCCGAGCGCCACCCACCACCAGACACCGGGGACGACGGGCACCCAGGGCGCACCGGTCGTCGCGACGAGCACCGCGTCGGCGGCCAGCAGCCAGGTCAGCCACCGCAGCCCGACGAGCGCGGCGAGCGGCAGGGCCAGCACGGTCTGGACGAGCTGCGCCCGCACCGGCGTGGGTGCCACGACCCGCGCCTCGGCGACGACGGTCGGCTCGAACTCGTCGAGCCGGCGGGCGAGGTCACCGATCCGCGGGTACTCGTAGACGTCCGCGACGGTCACGGTCGGGAACCTCGCGCGCAGCGCGCTCACCAGCTGGGCCGCGACCAGGCTCCCCCCGCCGGACGCGAAGAAGTCGTCGCGCGGGCCGGCCACGGCGACCCCGAGCGCAGCCGTCCACCGCTCCGCCACCCACTCCCCCGTCGGCGTCAGCCCGACGGCGGGTGCCGACTCCTCGTCGGGACGCGCGAGCGGCCACGGCAGAGCGTCCCGGTCGACCTTCCCGGAGCCTCGGGTGGGGATCGACGCGACAGGAGCGAGCAGCGGGACGAGAGCGGCGGGCAACGAGCCCGTCAGGCGGTGCCGGGCGTCGGCGAGGTCCAGCTCGACACCTGCTTCGGGGACGAGGTAGCCGACGAGGACCGACGTCCCGGCCGGGGTCCGTCGTACGGCCGCCGCGGCTCCGGCGACTCCCGGCAGGCCGAGCAGGGCGGAGTCGACCTCACCCAGCTCGATCCGCCGACCACCCACCTTGACCTGGTCGTCGGCCCGCCCGACGAACACGAGCCCGTCCGGCTCGTAGCGGACGAGGTCGCCGCTGCGGTAGGCCCGCTCCCACCCGAGTCCGTCGGCGGGCGCGTACTTCTCGGCGTCCTTGGCGGGGTCGAGGTACCGCGCGAGGCCGACGCCGCCGATGATCAGCTCGCCCAGGCCGCCCTCCTCGACCGGCGACCCGTCGGGTGCGACGACCGCGAGGTCCCACCCGTCGAGCGCGTGGCCGATCCGCACGGGCCCGTCGCCGGTCAGCAGCGCCGCGCACGCGACGACGGTCGCCTCGGTGGGCCCGTAGGTGTTCCAGACCTCACGCGCGTCCCCCACCAGCCGCGCGACGAGCTCGGGCGGGCACGCCTCACCGCCGAAGATCAGCAGCCGGACGCCGGCGAGCTCCTCGGCGCGCCAGAGCCCCGCGAGCGTCGGGACGGTCGAGATGACGGTGATGCCCTGCGCGACGAGCCACGGGCCGAGGTCCATGCCGGTGCGCACCAGCGCGCGCGGCGCCGGGACCAGGCAGGCTCCGTGCCCCCACGCGAGCCACATCTCCTCGCAGCTTGCGTCGAACGCCACGGACAGTCCCGCCAGCACGCGGTCACCGGGGCCGAGCGGTGCCGCCTGCAGGAACAGGCGCGCCTCGGCGTCGACGAACGCGGCGGCCGACCGGTGCGTGACCGCGACGCCCTTGGGTGCGCCCGTCGAGCCCGACGTGAAGATGATCCAGGCGTCGTCGTCGAGCGTCGGAGGACGCGGCTCCGCGGTGCGCCGCAGCCCGGCCAGGTCGCCCTCGGTGAGCACCCGGGCCACGCCTGCCTCCCGGAACACCGTCTGCGCGCGCTCGTCGGGGTCGTCCACGTCGACCGGCACGTAGGCGGCACCGGCGGCCAGCACCGCGAGGATCACCGTGTACAGCTCGGCCGTGCCCGACGGGATCCGGACCCCGACACGGTCGCCGGGTCCGATCCCGGCACCGGCGAGGCCCGATGCGGCCGCGCGCACCGCGACCAGGAGCTCGCGGTAGGTCAGGACCGTGCTGCCGTCGTCGATCGCGGGGGCGGCGCCGTGCGCCAGCGTCGTCGCCTCGAGGACGTCCAGGAGGGTCCGTGGGGCGGGCGCGAGGTCGGACCGGAGGAACCCCTCGGCCGCCATCGCCAGCCTCCCCGTCCGCTCGTGTCCCCCCGATCATGCGCTCACGACCCGGCGACTGGCGATCCTTGCACCCGACCCGCCGTGCGCCGTGCTCCAGGACGTGTCGTTCACCGAGTGTTCGCCTGATCGTCGACGGAGCCCCGACGCCCGCCGATCTGGGAAGATGTCGACCCATGAGCTCTGAGTCTCCGAACACGCCCTCCGCACGCCTGACCACCTCGGGCACGCGGCAGGTACCGGACCGGGTCTCCCTCGACGGTGTCGAGACCCGCTGGGACGAGGCGTGGACCGCGCAGGACCTGTACGCGTTCGACCGCACGGCCACCCGCGAGCAGGTCTACTCGATCGACACGCCTCCCCCGACGGTGTCCGGGTCGCTGCACGTCGGCCACGTGTTCTCCTACACGCACACCGACGTCGTCGCCCGGTTCCAGCGCATGCGCGGCCGCGAGGTCTTCTACCCGATGGGCTGGGACGACAACGGCCTGCCCACCGAGCGCCGCGTGCAGAACTACTACGGCGTGCGGTGCGACCCGTCGCTGCCGTACGACACCGACTTCACGCCCCCGTTCGAGGGCGGCGAGGGCAAGTCGGGTCCGCAGGTGCCGGTGAGCCGCAAGAACTTCGTCGAGCTGTGCGAGCGTCTGACGGTCGAGGACGAGCGGCTCTTCGAGGCGCTGTGGCGCCGGCTCGGTCTGTCCGTCGACTGGTCGCGGACCTACCAGACGGTCTCCGCGGAGTCCCGCGCCGTCGCGCAGCAGGCGTTCCTGCGCAACCTCGCGCGCGGCGAGGCGTACCAGGCCGAGGCGCCCGGGCTGTGGGACGTGACGTTCCAGACGGCCGTCGCGCAGGCCGAGCTCGAGGCCCGCGACTACCCGGGTGCGTTCCACCGGGTCGCGTTCCACGGAGCCGACGGCCCCGTCCACATCGAGACGACCCGTCCTGAGCTGCTCCCCGCGTGCGTCGCCCTCATCGCGCACCCGGACGACGAGCGCTACCAGCACCTGTTCGGCACCACGGTCCGCTCGCCGCTGTTCGACGTCGAGATCCCCGTCCTGGCGCACACGCTGGCCGAGCCCGACAAGGGCGCCGGCATCGCGATGTGCTGCACGTTCGGCGACCTCACCGACGTGCAGTGGTGGCGTGAGCTCCAGCTGCCGACGCGCTCGGTGGTGGGCCGCGACGGTCGCATCCTGCGCGAGACCCCGGACTGGCTGTCGTCGGACGCCGCACGCACCCGGTACGAGGAGCTGGCCGGCAAGACCACGTTCTCGGCACGCGAGGCCGTCGTGGCCGGGCTGCGCGAGACGGGCGACCTCGACGGCGAGCCGGTGAACACCCAGCGCAAGGCGAACTTCTACGAGAAGGGCGACAAGCCCCTCGAGATCGTCACCAGCCGCCAGTGGTACATCCGCAACGGCGGTCGCGACGAGGCCCTGCGCGACGCGCTGCTCGCCCGCGGCACGGAGCTCGGGTTCAACCCCGACTTCATGAAGGTCCGCTACGAGAACTGGGTCAGCGGCCTCAACGGCGACTGGCTGGTGTCGCGGCAGCGGTTCTTCGGGGTGCCGTTCCCCGTCTGGTACCCGCTGGACCAGGACGGTGAGCCGCAGCACGACGCGCCGCTCCTGCCGACCGAGGACCAGCTCCCCATCGACCCGTCGTCCGACGTCCCCGCCGGCTACACCGCCGACCAGCGTGGCGTCCCCGGCGGGTTCGCCGCCGACCCCGACATCATGGACACCTGGGCCACCAGCTCGCTGACCCCGCAGATCGTCGGCGGCTGGCGCACGGACCCCGACCTGTTCAGCCGCGTGTTCCCCATGGACCTGCGCCCCCAGGGCCAGGACATCATCCGCACCTGGCTGTTCTCCACGGTGGTCCGCTCGCACCTGGAGCACGGCTCGCTGCCGTGGTCGTCGGCGGCGATCAGCGGCTGGATCCTCGACCCCGACCGCAAGAAGATGTCGAAGTCCAAGGGCAACGTGGTCACGCCCATGGGGCTGCTCGAGGAGCACGGTTCCGACGCCGTCCGGTATTGGGCCGCCTCGGCGCGCCTGGGCACGGACGCCGCGTTCGAGGTCGGCCAGATGAAGATCGGCCGCCGCCTGGCCATCAAGGTGCTCAACGCCTCGAAGTTCGCGCTCTCGTTCGGAGCCGCCGACGAGCCGCTCTCGCTCGACCCGGCGCTGGTCACGTCCGAGATCGACCGCGCGATGCTGGCCGGCCTGGCGGACGTCGTCGACAAGGCCACGGCTGCGCTCGTCGCCTACGACCACACCCGGGCGCTGGAGCTGTCGGAGACGTTCTTCTGGACGTTCTGCGACGACTACCTCGAGCTGGTCAAGGACCGCGCCTACGGCGACCCCTCTCCGGAGACCGCCTCGGCCCGCGCCGCCCTGGCCATCGCCCTCGACGTGCTGCTGCGCCTGTTCGCGCCGGTGCTGCCGTTCGCCACGGAGGAGGTCTGGTCGTGGTGGCGCGAGGGTTCGGTGCACCGCGCGCCGTGGCCGACCGCCGAGCCGCTGCGCACGTCGGCAGACCCGGTCGTCGTCGCCGCTGCGGGCTCCGCGCTCGCTGCGCTGCGCAAGGTGAAGTCCGAGGCCAAGCTGCCGCTGCGCACCGAGATCACCGCGGTCGAGCTCGTCGTGCCCGCCGCGATGCGACCGGGCGTCGAGTCGGCGCTCGGTGACATCCGCTCGGCGGGCCGGGTCACCGGCACGCTCACCCTCGTCGACGGCGAGGGCGAGGCGTGCGTGGCGCGCGACGCCGTCCTGGTCCCCCCGGCCCCGAAGGACTGACGTGCGCGAGTTCCGGTCGGACGCCCTGGTCGAGCCGGACCCGGCTGCGAGCATCCCCGGGCTGCTCACGGACCGTCTCGCGCGGGACGCCGACGGGGTGTTCGCCGAGCGGCTGCTCGACGGCGCGTGGACGCCCGTGACGGTCGCCGCGTTCGCCGCCGAGGTCACCGCCGTGGCCAAGGGGCTCGTCGCGCGCGGCGTCGAGCCCGGCGACCGCGTCGCGATCATGTCCCGCACCCGTTACGAGTGGACGCTGCTCGACTTCGCCTGCTGGGCGGCGGGCGCCCTCGGCGTGCCCGTCTACGAGACGTCGTCGGCGGAGCAGGTCCGCTGGATCGCGGCCGACGCCGGGGTCCGCCTCGCGATCGTGGAGACGGCGAAGCACGCCGCGGTCGTCGCGCAGGTCCGGGACGACCTGCCCGGACTGGTCGACGTGCTCGTGGTCGACGACGGCGCCGTGGAGTCCCTCGTCGCGGCCGGGACGACGATCGCCGACGCCGAGATCGCCCGCCGCAGCGCCCTGGCACGGGCCGACGACCTGGCGACGATCATCTACACGTCCGGCACCACCGGCCGGCCGAAGGGTGTCGAGCTCACGCACGGCAACTTCGTCGCGCTGACGCGCAACGGCGTCGCGGGTCTCGGCGAGGTCTGCGCGCAGCCCGACTCGCGGACGCTGCTGTTCATGCCGCTCGCGCACGTGTTCGCGCGGTTCATCCAGGTGCTCTGCGTCCCGTCGGGTGCGGTGCTCGGCCACACGCCCGACGCCAAGCACCTGCTGGACGACCTCGCCGCGTTCCAGCCGACGTTCATCCTGGCCGTGCCGCGCGTGTTCGAGAAGGTCTACAACTCCGCCGAGCAGAAGGCCGGCTCGGGCACGAAGCTCACGCTCTTCCGCTGGGCCGCCAAGGCCGCCGAGGACTACTCCCGCGCGCTCGACGGCTCCGGCCCCGGCGTGGCCCTGCGTGCCCGGCACGCGCTGGCAGGCTCCCTGGTCCACGGCAAGCTCCGCGCCGCGCTCGGTGGCCGCGCCCAGTACGCCATCTCGGGGGGCGCCCCGCTGGGCGAGCGGCTCGGGCACTTCTACCGCGGCATCGGCGTCGAGGTGCTCGAGGGCTACGGCCTCACGGAGACCACCGCGCCGACCGCCGTGAACCGCCCGGGGCTCACCAAGATCGGCACCGTCGGCCCCGCGTTCCCCGGCACCGCGCTGCGCGTCGACGACGAGGGCCAGGTCTTCGTGTCCGGCCCCCACGTGTTCCGCGGCTACCGGCACGACGCCGAGGCGACCGCGGAGGCCCTGGTCGACGGCTGGTTCCGCACCGGGGACGTCGGCACGCTCGACGACGACGGCTACCTGAAGATCACCGGGCGGACCAAGGAGATCATCGTCACCGCGGGCGGCAAGAACGTCGCCCCCGCCGTGCTCGAGGACCGGCTGCGGGGTCACCCGCTGGTCAGCCAGGTCGTCGTGGTGGGTGACCAGCGCCCGTTCATCGGCGCCCTCGTCACGCTCGACGCCGAGATGCTCCCGGGCTGGCTGTCCAACCACGGGATGCCGGCCATGTCCGTGGACGACGCGGCCACGAACCCCGCGATCCTGGAGGCGCTCGACCGCGCCGCGGACCGCGCCAACGAGGCCGTCTCCCGCGCCGAGTCCATCCGCAAGCTCCGGGTGCTCACCACGGACTTCACCGAGGCGAACGGCTACCTCACGCCCTCGCTGAAGGTGAAGCGCGCCCTGATCCTCAAGGACTTCACGGCCGACATCGACGCCCTGTACACGGACACCCGAGGCGACTGACCCGTCCCTCACACGTCCACATTCCCGCGCGTCCGACCGCGTTCCAGCACCGGCAGCGTCCGAGGAAGTGGCCGCCGGGGGGCGCACTTCCTCGGACGCAACCGACCCACAATCGGCAACGTCCGAGGAAGTGGCCGCTGGAGCGCGCACTTCCTCGGACGCTGCGGAGGGCTACACCACCGAGCGGAGGCGGGCCTGGTCCGCCGACTGGGTGGGGACCGCCTCGCTCGGGGTCGAGTCGTCGGACCAGCGCAGCACGGCACCGATGCCGTCGACGAGGTCCACGGTGCCGTCCTCGGCGAACGTGAGCCCGGCGTCCTGACCGAGCGCGGCGCGCACCAGTGCCACGTTCGCGTCCATCTCCTCGGCGCCTCCCGTGACCCCGATCGACGCCAGGTCGCCGGCGCTCGTCGCCACCTGGAGCGGCTCGGGACCGACCCACAGGGTGCGTTCCGCGAGCCCGGACGTCAGCGAGTCGACGTGCAGCACCAGCTCGGCCACCTGACCGCGCCGGAGCACCTCGATCACGTCGTCCAACGCTGTCACCGCCCCGCCACCGCGTCCCTGCGCCTCCCGGAACCGGTCCAGCACCGCGTCGCTGCGCTGCTTCCGGAACGCCGCCAGCGCCTCGGCCACGTGCGCCTCGAACGACCCCTTCTTCAGGCCTTCTCCCCGACCGCCCCCGGGCACGTCGACCAGGAGCTCCCTGGTGGGCTGACCGACCGCCTCGCGCACGAGTGCGACCGCGCGCACGTCGCCCGTGATCAGCACGAGGTCCGGGCTGCGCTCCGCGACGCGCTTGTCGAGCACTGCGGCAACCGCCTCGGCGTTGCGGCCCCAGGAGTCCTCCGCCCGCGTCTGGCTGCGCCGGTCCAGCCCGCCCTCACGGGTCTTGTGCACGTCGTCGTGCCCGCCGTCGACGGCCTCGGTCTCGGGGCCGCCCTCGGTCCGGACCGTCCCGCCGGCCGCCCAGGTCAGGTCCGCACCGTTGCGGTCCACCGCGACCAGGAGGTACGTCACCGTCTCGTCGGCTGCCCGCACCGCCGGCAGGAGCGCCGGCGCGGGTCCGAACATCGCGTGCGACTGGGCGGGCGGCTCGGAGAGCACCCGGTCCACGACGACGCCGTCGGCGTCGGCGACCACGACGCGGCCGTGCGGGCCGCGCACGCCCGTCGGGACGGACACGAGCTCGGCGATGCCGTCGAGCACGCGCGCGGACGCACCGTCACGCTCCAGGGAGCGCCGGACGGCCCGCCAGCGGTCTGCCGCCTCGGCGTCAGCGTTCGCGCCGGTCCTCGTCGCGTCGAGGTAGACGGTCGTGAACGGCGACGGCCGTCCGAGCAGCGGCTTGAGCCAGTGCAGGTCCATGGGCATCCCTCCGGGATCGAGATCCCCGGCAGCCGCATCCACACCCCCGCGGCCGGCCGGGGCTGACCCCACCTACCTTCCGCCCCTGTGGCACGCGGCGCCACCCCATCGTGTTGTCGGACCGAGCCCGCGCTCCGCTGCGGGCGAGTAACGCTCCGCACCCCTCACCCTGCGCTGCGCTCCGGCTCACTCCTTCGGAGCTTCAGTCGCGCTGCGCGTGCCCCTGGGCGATGGCCTCGTGGTGCTGGATGACCTCTTCGACGATGAACGCGAGGAACTTCTCCGCGAACACGGGGTCGAGGTCGGCGGTGCGCGCGAGCTCGCGCAGCCGGGCCACCTGCTGCTCCTCGCGTGCAGGGTCCGACGGGGGCAGCCCTGTCGTCGCCTTCAGCACGCCCACCTGCTGAGTGGCCTTGAACCGCTCCGCCAGCAGGTACACCAGCGCGGCGTCGATGTTGTCGATGCTCCCGCGCAGGCGGGCCAGCTCGGCGGGGATCGGGGTCGGCAGGTCGCTCACGGTCGCGATCCTAGGCGGGAACGTCGAACGGTCAGGCGCTCTTCTCGCGAGGTGTGCGCTTCTCCTCGCCGCTGTCCCGCGGGATGAGCGTGGGATTCACGTTCTCGAGCACCACGTCGCGCGTGATGACGACCCGGCCCACGTCCTCGCGGCTGGGCACCTCGAACATCACCTGCTGGAGGACCTCCTCCATGATGGCGCGCAGGCCACGGGCACCGGTGCCGCGCAGCAGCGCCTGGTCCGCGATGGAGGCGACGGCCTCGTCGTCGAACTCGAGCTCGACGCCGTCGATCTGGAACATGCGCTGGTACTGCTTGACCAGCGCGTTCTTGGGCTCGGTGAGGATGCGGACCAGCGCCTCCTGGTCGAGGCGGGAGACGGCGGCGACGACGGGCAGGCGGCCGATGAACTCGGGGATCAGGCCGTACTTCTGCAGGTCCTCGGGCCGGACCTCCGCGAACAGGTCACCCTCGTCCACGGAGTCCAGCAGCGGGGCGCCGAACCCGACGACCCGCTTGCGGGCACGGGCGGCGATGATGTCGTCCAGCCCGGAGAACGCGCCGGCCACGATGAACAGGACGTTCGTCGTGTCGATCTGGATGAACTCCTGGTGCGGGTGCTTGCGGCCGCCCTGCGGCGGGACCGAGGCGGTGGTGCCCTCGATGATCTTGAGCAGCGCCTGCTGGACACCCTCGCCGGAGACGTCACGCGTGATCGACGGGTTCTCGCTCTTGCGGGCGATCTTGTCGATCTCGTCGATGTAGATGATCCCCGACTCGGCCTTCTTGACGTCGTAGTCGGCGGCCTGGATGAGCTTGAGGAGGATGTTCTCGACGTCCTCGCCGACGTAGCCGGCCTCGGTCAGGGCCGTGGCGTCCGCGATGGCGAACGGCACGTTCAGCATGCGGGCGAGGGTCTGCGCGAGGTACGTCTTGCCGGTGCCTGTGGGACCGACGAGCAGGATGTTCGACTTGGCGATCTCGATGTGGTCGTCCGTCGTCGACGTGCGCGCCTCACCGGCCTGGACCCGCTTGTAGTGGTTGTAGACCGCCACCGCGAGGGCCCGCTTGGCCGACTCCTGGCCGATGATGTACTGCTCGAGGAACTCGAAGATCTCCTTCGGCTTCGGCAGGTCGACCAGGCCGACCTCCGTGGCCTCCGCCAGCTCTTCCTCGATGATCTCGTTGCAGAGCTCGATGCACTCGTCGCAGATGTAGACCCCAGGCCCGGCGATCAGCTTCTTGACCTGCTTCTGCGACTTGCCGCAGAAGGAACACTTGAGGAGATCGGCCCCGTCCCCGATACGAGCCACGTCGATCCCCTTCCTCGTGTCGCCCTCCGCCCGACGGGCGGTGCGTCGTCAGTGCGTCACCCCGCAGGGTGCGCGTCCTCCCCCATTGCACACCACCCGGGCCGCGATGTCAGCCGAACACACGGAGCGGCGAGCCCGGCGTGTTGTTGGACATCTGTCCGGCGTGTCGCGGCGCGCCCGCCGCAACACGCTCGAGCCGGACCCACCGCAGCGGGTCCGGCTCGAGGAAAGTGCTACTTGGCCTGCACGGTCGTCGGGACGACGCCCTTGCGGCTGGCGAGCACCTGGTCGACGATCCCGTACTCCAGCGCCGCCTGCGCGGTGAGGATCTTGTCGCGCTCGATGTCCTTGCGGACCAGCTCGATGTCGCGCCCCGTGTGGTGCGCGATCGTCAGCTCGAGCCACTCGCGCATGCGGATGAGCTCGTTGGCGTGGATCTCGATGTCGGACGCCTGTGCGTAGCCGCCACCCTCCATCGCGGGCTGGTGGATGAGCACCCGCGCGTTGGGCAGCGCCAGGCGCTTGCCGGGCGAGCCGGCCGCGAGCAGCACGGCCGCCGCCGAGGCGGCCTGCCCGAGGCAGACCGTCTGGATGTGCGGCTTGATGTACTGCATCGTGTCGTAGATCGCCGTGAGCGCCGTGAACGAGCCGCCGGGCGAGTTGATGTACAGGATGATGTCGCGGTCCGGGTCGGTGCTCTCCAGCACCAGCAGCTGGGCCATCACGTCGTCGGCCGAGGCGTCGTCCACCTGCACGCCGAGGAAGATGATGCGGTCCTCGAACAGCTTGGTGTACGGGTCCTGGCGCTTGAAGCCGTAGGCCGTCCGCTCCTCGAACTGCGGCAGCACGTACCGGGCGGCGGGCGAGGACGGCGCGAGGCCACCCGGCCCCGCCAGCATCCCGGCGCGCGCCATGAACTGGGATTCCATGCTCATGAGCTTCTCCTCAGAAGATAAGGGTGGGAGGCCGTCAGGCCGTGCCGCCGCCGCCGGCGACCGCGTCGGCCTTCGTGACGACCTTGTCCACGAAGCCGTACTCGAGCGCCTCGGGGGCGGTGAACCAGCGGTCACGGTCGGCGTCGGAGTTGATCTGGTCGACGCTCTTGCCCGTCTGGGCGGCGGTGAGCTCGGCGAGCACGTTCTTCATGTGCAGGATCAGCTGCGCGTTGATCCGGACGTCCGTCGCGGTGCCGCCGATGCCGCCCGAGGGCTGGTGCATCATGACGCGGGCGTGCGGCAGGGCGTAGCGCTTGCCCTGCGCCCCCGACGACAGCAGGAACTGGCCCATCGACGCGGCCATGCCCATCGCGATCGTGGCGACGTCCGGCTGGATGTACTGCATGGTGTCGTAGATCGCCATGCCCGCGGTGATCGAGCCACCGGGCGAGTTGATGTACAGCCAGATGTCCTTGTCCGGGTCCTCGGCGGCCAGCAGCATCATCTGCGCGCAGATCGCGTTGGCGTTCTCGTCGCGCACCTCGGAGCCGAGCCAGATGATGCGCTCGCGCAGCAGCCGGTTGTAGATGGAGTCATTGAGGCCGAAGGCCGGGCTGTCGGCCCTGGCCATCATCGGCGCTAGCTCGTTCACGAAGGCTCCCTCGTCTGACGGTGACGTCTGTCCTGCACCGCACAGCCGTCCCGTCCGGGACCTGTGCGATGCAGTGACCCTAACGCGCACCCCCGCCCGCCCATGTCCCGCCACCGAGCGTTTTCGCTGACGGCAGAGCAGGGCGGTTATCCGGCCGCGCGACGAGTGAGGACCAGATGGACGACGCCGGACGGCGACGGGGTCACCGCGATGTCGAAGCGCCGCTCGAGCGCCTCGAGCCCGTCCCACAGCCGCTCGCCCCGGCCGAGGACGATCGGCACGACCACCACGTGCAGGTGGTCGATCAGGTCGGCCTCGAGGAACTGCCGGACCGTGCTCACGCCGCCACCGATGCGGACGTCGAGGTCACCGGCCAGCGCCTGAGCCTGGGCGAGCGCGTCGACGGGGTCCGCGTCGACGAAGTGGAAGGTCGTCCCGCCCTTCATCTCGAGGGTCGGTCGTGGATGGTGCGTCAGGACGACGACTGGGGTGTGGAAGACGGGGTCGTCGCCCCACCACCCCGTCCACTCGTGGTCCTCCCACGGACCACGCTGGGGGCCGAACTTGTGGCGACCCATGATCTCGGCGCCGATCCCCAGCCCCCACTGGCTCGCGAACGCCTCGTCCACCCCGAAGGACCCCTCGGTGACGCCGTGGATCCCCATCGCGCGGAACGTGCGGGTCTCGAAGGCCCACTCCATCAGCCGGTGGCCCGCGTGCCCGAACGGGGCCTCGAGCGTCTGGTCCTCGCCCGTGCCGAAACCGTCGAGGGAGATCGAGAAGTTGTGGACGCGCACACGTGGCATGCGCTCAGCCTAGGAGGACCGGATGCACGAAGGCCCCGCACCGAGGGTCTCGGTGCGGGGCCTTCGGGAGTGCTCAGGCCTTGGTGTCCTCGGCCGTCTCGACCTCGTCGTCGTACACGTCGAACGCGGCGATGTCGGTCGCAGCGTCGGACGGCGCCTCAGCGGCCCCGGCGATCTCCGCGGCCTCGGCGGCGTCCTCGGCGTCGGAGCCGATGAACTCCGACAGGTCCACGGCCTGGCCGGAGCCGTCGGTGACGGCGACGCGGCGCAGCGCGACGGCGAGCGCCTTGGACCGCGCGACCTCGGCGACCATCGTCGGGATCTGGCCCTGCTTGTCGATGGTCTGGATGAAGGTGTTCGGGTCCATGCCGTACTGGCGCGACGCGTTCACCAGGTAGTCGAGCAGCTCGTTCTGGCTGACCTTGATCTCGAGCTGCTCGGCGAGCGTGTCGAGGAGGATCTGGTTGCGCAGCGCGGTGGTGGCCTGCTCGCCGACCTCGGCACGGTGCTCGTCGTCCTCGAGCCGGCCCTCGCCCTCGAGGTGACGGTGCACCTCGGTCTCGACGACGCCCGCGGGGACGGGGATCTCCGTGCCGGCGAGCAGCTGCTCGAGCAGCAGGTCGCGGGCCTGCACGGCCTGGTTCGACGCCTTGATGCTGGACGCCTGCGTGCGCAGGTCCGCCGTCAGCTCCTCGAGCGTGTCGAACTCGCTGGCCAGCTGGGCGAAGTCGTCGTCGGCGTCGGGGAGCTGGCGCTCCTTGACCGTCGTGGCCGTGACGTTCACCTGAGCGGTCTCGCCGGCGTGGTCGCCGCCCGCGAGGGCCGTCTCGAACGTGGTGGACTCGCCGGCCGACAGGCCCGTGAGCGCCTCGTCGAGACCCTCGAGCATGTTGCCCGAGCCGATCTGGTAGCTGACACCGGAGACGTTGTCGACCTGCTCGTCGCCGATCGTGGCGGTGAGGTCGATGACGACGAAGTCACCCTCGGCGGCCGGACGGTCGACGCCGACCAGCGTGCCGAAGCGCTCGCGCAGGGCGTCGAGGCGGGCGGCGACGTCCTCGTCGGAGACCTCGACGTCGTCCACCGTGACGGCGATGCCATCGAGCGCGGGGACCGTGATCTCGGGGCGGACCTCGACCTCGGCGGTGAAGTGCAGCTCACCCTCCTCGCCGGCGGGCGCGGCGGTCAGGCCGGGGACCTTGGTGACCTCGACCTCGGGCTGGCCCAGCGGGCGCAGCTTGTTCTCGCGGACGGCCTCGGCGTAGAAGCCGGACAGGCCCTCGTTGATCGCGTGCTCGAGCACCGCGGGACGACCGACGCGCTGGTCGATGATGCGCGGCGGCACCTTGCCCTTGCGGAACCCGGGGACGACGACGTCCTGGGCGATGTGCTCGTACGCGTGATCGATGCTCGGCTTGAGCTCGTCGTACGTCACCTCGACGGTCAGCTTGACCTTGGTGGGCTCCAGGGTCTCGACGGCGCTCTTCACTTCGATGGTCTCCAACTGATCGGGGCGGGCGCCGGCGACTCCGGCGATCTCCGTTGGTTCAGGGCCGCACGCCGTCGCCCACACCCCGTGAAGGGGCCGACGACCGCACGCTGGCGACCCTCGACCTTACGCCACGGGGAGCGGCGGTCCCAAGCCGGGAGGCTGTGGGACCGCCCACGCCCTCACTGTCCGCCGCCCGCCACCTCCGTGACGACCGAGACCGTCCGCGCGATGCCGTCGTACTGCGCGTACTCGTGCGCGAGCTCCCCCGCCCGACGCGCGAACGACGGGTCGTCCAGCACCCGGGTCACCCCGTCGCGGACGGCCCGCGCCGTCGTGCCGCCCGTGACCCTGTCGGTGGGCAAGGTCAGACCGGCGCCGGACCACACCACCCGCGCCCCGACCTCGGCCTTGTCCTCGGTCCGACCGGCGACGACGACGGGCACACCCGCGGCGAGCGCCTGCTGGACCCCGCCGAAGCCGCCGTTGGTGACCAGGACGTCGGTGAGCGGCAGGAGCCGGTCGAACGGCACGAACGCCGCTGCCCGCACGTTCGCCGGGTACGTGTCGTCCGGCTCCGTGGTCGCGACCACGAGGACGTCCTCGTCGGCGAGGCCGTCGATCGCGGGCCACAGGAGCCGTTCCGGGTCCGTGGCGACCGTGCCCTGCGTGACGACCACGACCGGCCGACCCGTCGCGCGGGCCGCCAGCACGTCGTCCCACCAGGCCGGCGGGTCGAACCGGTCGACGCCCGCCGGCAGGTACGGCCCGACGAGCTCGACGTGCTCCGGCAGGTCGCTGCGCGGGTACTCGAACGACGGGATCGACGGGTGCAGCACGCGGGTGACCTCGGTCTGGGCCCAGTCGAGGAAGAAGCCGTCGGGGACGGGCTGACCCGCGTCGGCGACGATCCGCTCGGCCGCCCGCTGGACGTCCCGGAACACGACCTTGCGGGTGACCCAGTCGAGGAGGGCGTACCGCAGGCCGTCGAGACCGGTCCGCGGCGGCTGCAGGCCCATGCCGAACGGCGCCGTGTCCTTGCTCGAGAGGGCCAGGGGCGAGACCGAGAACAGCACCGACGGCAGGTGATGGCGTCGTGCGGCGATCGCTCCGGCCATGAACCCGTTGTCCATGACGATCACGTCCGGACGCTCGGCGGCGACCACGCCGTCGAGGTCGGCCAGGAACCCGGGGACGGTGGCGACGAAGTGGTGGAGCACGTCCCACTGCAGGCGCTTGATGCCGGGAGCCGGCGCACCGTGGGCCAGCGACCAGGCGTCGAGCTCGGCGTCGTCCAGGTCCCGCCCCTGCACGATCGGCGCATGCTTGGCGCCGGTCGCGGTGACGGCCTGGGCGAACGTGCGGCCGGTGTAGACGACGACCTCGTGGCCCTCGTCGACGAGGGCGCGGGCCAGCGGCAGCGCGGGTCGCACGTGGCCGGTGACCGGGGTGAGGGCGAACAGGATCCTGCTCATCGTGGTTCTCCGAGGGTGACGGGGGCGTTCCCCGACGAAGACTCCGGGCGGTTCGCCCTGATACGTCCCCGCCTCAGAGTCGCCGCAGGATCCTCTCCCGCAGGCTCTCGCGACGTTCGGCGAAGCGGTTCCACACCGTCTTCTGGAACAGGAGCGTGAGCCAGCCCGCGAGGGCCATCCCCACGATGTTGACGCCGAGCTGCAGCGCGCTGCCGCGGACCTCCGCCAGCTGCCCGAACGCCAGGCCGAGCGCGACGTTGCCCGCCGCGGGCACGGTGGTCACCGAGATGAAGGCTCCCGCCAGACCACCGACCCGCGCGGACGTCAGCGACAGCACCCCGGCGGCCCCTGCGATGACCGCGACGATGAACGACCACTTGTCCGGCGAGTAGATGAACGCCGTGTCCGGGCGCGGCGCCGTCACCTGCTCGAGCGTCACCCAGCCGAGCTGCTTGGCCGCGAGCGCCGCCACGCACGTCACGACGATGGCGATGAGGAACCCGACCACCAGCGTCCAGAGCGCGATACGGAGCAGGTGGAACCGTCGGCGGATCAGCGCGATGCCGAGGGCGGCGATCGGGACGAACTCCGGCCCGAGGACCATCGCGCCGATGATCAGGATCTGCGAGTCGAGCACGATCGCGATCGCGGCGATGAGCGTCGCCAGGCACATGAAGCTCAGGTAGGTCCAGTTCAGCTCCGACTCGGCGTACGCACGTCGGGTGACGTCGATCCAGACGACCGCGTCGGCGCTGCTGCCGGGCGCGAGCTGCTCCGCGTCGAACCCTCGCTGCGACACCCAGGTGTCCACCGGCTCGATCTTGAGCGTGCCCTCGCGCTGCACGCCCAGCGCCAGGAGCTCGTCGAGCACGTCGTTGGCCGCCTCCCGGGCGATGTCCGCCAGCACGACGTCGCCCACGGGCCGTCGCGACGCTCCGTCGAAGACAGCCAGGCTGCTCACCGCGGGCGCTCGCTCGAGCACGTCGACGACGCCGCTCGTGAGGTCCGCCGGAATCGAGATCCGCAGGTGCAGCACGGGGTCAGTGTGTCGCCGCCGGGCGGCCGACGGTGGGAGCCGCTCCGCCTGCTCTCTGTCGGGATGGCGGGATTCGAACCCACGACCTTCCGCTCCCAAAGCGGACGCGCTACCAACCTGCGCCACATCCCGGCGCACCGCACGGGGCCCGGGGGCCGAGGGAGGTGCACGTTGCGCCCTCGCGCACCCGGTACCCTGGGTGCCGCGGTCATGGCTCCCAGAGCCACGACCCGTGCGGACGTAGCTCAATGGTAGAGCCCCAGTCTTCCAAACTGGCTACGCGGGTTCGATTCCCGTCGTCCGCTCCCAGGAAGAGATCGACGCGGCCAAGTCGCCTGCCGGCGGCTGGAGCAAGGCTCAACTGACCGCGTGGGGCGTGCCCTGGCCACCCCACCGGGATGGAAGAAGGCGCTCATCGAGCAGTCGCCCATGGTCTCGCCGACCGCTCCACCGCCGGTCGTCGCCGAGCACGTCGCGATGACTGTGGGCGAAATTCGAGCCGAGCTTCTGCTCTACCCGGACGACGCACCCGTCGTTGTCGTGGTGCCCGATCATGGTCAGCCGTCGATCTCCGCGGTGCTGCCGGTGGTGGGTGGGGGCAGCGGGTCCGGTGTCGCCCCCGATGAAGTTCTGGCGTCAGTCCTGGAGCTTCGTGCCGGCTTGCGCGGCGGGGTGCAGCCAGGACCTGGCGAGCGCTACGGCTGGCACTCGTTCCACGAACGTCTGCCCTGCAATCGCCATCGACCTTCGCACCGCGGCGGTGTTCGGACCGCCTCGAAACCGAACCCGGACAAGAGGCGTGAGGCTGCTGTGATCCCACCGCTGCGTCTCTTCAGGTCGATGAGCTGTCGTGCAGGTTCCGGCGCGACCTACGACCGGCTGTTCAGGAAGACCCGGGCAGCACTCAGCTGACGGGGACGAATGAGGGGAGGTACACGGGCGGTCGCGCCGACCAGGAAGCCGCGCAAGACTCCGGCCGGGCGGCGCGGGCAGCCCGAGCCCGCCGCGGCGCCGCGGCTCACCGCTTCGCGCGCCGCTTGGACGCTTTGTCCTGTGGGGGCGGCGCCGACGGCTTCGCCCCCTCGTCGAGCCAGGCGCGGTAGAGCCGCGATACCTCCGCGCTGACGTCCTCCCCGCCCGGGTAGGACGACAGCGCGGACGCGATCCAGCCGGCGACCATGGGCAGCGTCGACGCCTCGAGCCACAGCTCCCAGGCTCCCGGGTCCTCGGCCGGCTCCGACGGCGACTCGGGAGGCGGCAGGTGTGCGGCGTCGGCCAGCCGGCCGTCGAGCCGTGCGTCCCACCGCGCGAGCACCTGCGCCAGCCGTCGCCGCTCCACCGGGAGCAGTGACTGGAGCCCGACGGCGCGCAGCGCCTCGCCGATGATCTGCGAGTCCATGCCGCCGACCGCGGCTGCGACCTCCGCGAGCAGGCTGCGGTCGCGGCGCAGCTCGGCGCGGGGAGTGTCGGCCAGGACCGCGGCGAGGTGCACCCGGTCCATCTCCCGGACGTCACCGGCCGCCTCGTGCACGAGCAGGTTGAGCGTGGCGAGGCGGAGGTTGTCGATGGGCTCGTCCACGCGCGCGGCCACGACACGGCACTCCTCGAGCCGCGCGAGCGCCCCGGCGCGGTCACCTAGCCGGTGCGCAAGCAGCGCCTGACCGTAGAGGGCACGGAAGACGTCACGCGTGTGCCCGAGGTCGCTGGCCTCGGCACCCGCGCGCCGCAGCGTGTGGCTGGCCTCCTCGAACCGGCCGAGGTCCTCGAGCGCGCGCGCCTCGAGCGCGAGCAGCGGGCTGCCGTGCAGTCGCTTCGTGCGCTCGCGGAGCACCGCGAGCGCCCCGGCCGGATCCTCCCGCTCGAGCAGCCGGGCGGCGTGGGCCTGCGCGTGCCGCTCCCAGACGCTCTGCTCCGCCTGGCTCGTGAGCTCCGGGGACAGCGCGGTGCCGAGCCTCGACGCAAGGTAGACGGCGCCGTTCGGCGACAGCTCCTCGAACGCGCCCCACAGGTGGTGCTCGATGCCGCCGAGCCACCGGGCGTCGAGCACCTCGCGTGGCTGGTCGAGGACCAGCCGGTGGTAGATCTCCTCGGCGCGCGAGGTGAGGTCGTCGGCCTGCGCGTAGTAGGCGACGGCGGCCTCGTCGATCGCGCGCACCCGCGCCGGGTCACCTTGGCGCAGCGTCGCGAGCATCTGCCGGCGCACGTCGGGGCGATGGACCAGCGAGCCGTCGTCGGCGCGGTCGAGCAGTGTGACCTCGCGCGCGGCCGCCGCGACGAGCTCGCGCGCGGCGTCGTCGTCGGGCACGTCGAGCCCGCACGGGCCGGCGAGCACGTGCCGCACGATCCCGGGCGTGATCCTGCGGACCTCGAGCCCCGGGTAGGCCAGCTTCTTCACGACCGGGTCCTCGATGTGGTCGAGGATGCGGCGGTAGAGGACGCCCTGGAGCTGGCCCTCGTGCAGCCGGAGGAACACAAGGTGCGCCTCGCCGGCCCGCAGCGCGTCGACCCCCTCGAGCTGGAGCAGCTGCGCGGCGAGGCCGAGGCTCAGCGGGTTGCGGCCCACGATCGCCACGACGCGGCGCAGCACCGGGTCATCCGGCGCGAGCGCGCCGCCGAGGGCTCGGCTGAGGTAGGCGCGCGCCGACGCGGGGTCGAACTCGGTGAGCGCGAGATCGCTGCTGCGCAGCCCGTCCTCGCGCAGGCCCTTGCGCCCCGCGACGACCACACGGAGCGTCGGGACGTTCGCCTGCAGGCCGTCGAGGAACGCCCACACGTCGGCCACGACGTCCGCGCCCCGGCGCTGCGCCATCTCGAAGGTGTCGACGACGAACAGCAGCGGGCGGTCGGGCGCCGCCGCCGCGACCAGCCGGGCGAACTGGGCGTAGAACTGGCCGCGGTCGACGCCCGTGGCGCGCGGCCCCTGCGGGTGGTGCGCGCCGAGCACCGCGGTGCTGTAGGTGCTGACGTCGGGCGCCTCCATCACCTCCGCCCACTCCTGCCGGAGCTCCTCCGCCTCGTCGCGGATCGACGGGAACTGCAACGCGAGCTGGCGCAGGCCGTCGTGCAGCAACGTGAGCGGCTCGTACACCGTGAGCCCGGCGCGGTCGAGGTCGACGTAGACGAACGCCACCTGGTCGTCGGCGAGGTCCACGTGGTCGAGCACGAACTTCGCGAGGACGGTCGACTTGCCGACGCCGCCCGGCCCCCACAGGCACAGCGGCGGGTGGTCGCGCAGCGACAGCACCTCGCGCACGCGCCGCCGCACCGAGTGCAGCCGGCTGCCGGGGGGCAGGACACCGACGTGGTCCGCGAGCCGGTCGAGCACCTCCTCGCGCCCCGCGAAGTGGTCGCCCACGAGCCGGCGCAGCGGCGCCAGCAGCTCCAGCAGGGCGAGGCGCGCCCCGATGTCCCCGAGCGACGGCAGCCCGTCGACGACCCCGTCGAGCCAGGCGACGGCCTGGGCGCTGGCGCGCAGCTCCTCGACTGCCTGGCCCTCGATCGGCGCGGCGGCGCCCTCGACGTAGCGGCGCAGCGCTCCCTGCTCCGGGGTGTCGGTCGCCGTGGTCGCGGCGACGGCGCGTTGCAGGTCCGGCGTGCCGCGCATCGAGCGCAGCACCGACCGGCGCAGCGAGTCGGGCAGCTGCCAGCGCCCGGGCGGGATCCGCCGGGAGAACACGGGCTCGCTGAGCTCGAGGAGCTGCTCGAGCGCCTTCGGGTCGTCGGCGCCGTCGAGGGGCCGCAACTCCATGGGGTCGAAGTTCGAGAGCACCGCCGCGGCGCGCAGATAGGCGTGCAGCGCGTCGGGCGCGTCGGCGAGCCCGGGCCCCACCCCGGCGGGCCGCATCCAGCCGGTCGCGTTCATCACCGGGTCCTCGCGTCCTGGAGCGCGCGTCCCACCCGGTCCACCTCGGCCGCGAGGCGGCTGAACCGGTCGACCCGGTCGGCTCCGGCGAGCGCCTCCTCGACCTGCCGCACCGCGTCCTCGATGGCGGTGTCGGCGCTCATCGGGCCGATGCCGCCGCCGAGCGCTGTCTTCAGGAGGGAGTCGAAGTAGTCGCGCAGCGCGTGCTCGTCGATGTCGCTGAACGTGTCCGTGAGCACCCAGCTCGACAGGTCGACCGGGAGCTGGTGCTCGTAGCCCAGCAGCACCACCCGCAGGTCGGCGATCCGGTTCTCGGCGGCGCCCTTGCCCATGAGCACGAAGAGCTCCTCCGTCTCGGCCGGCAGCGGGAACTTGTCGAGGCTGTCGATTACGAGGAGCCAGCGCGACGCCGCGCCGGACTGCCGCGCGAGGCGTGCCTCGCCGATGAGCCACGTGAACAGCCGCTGCGCCTGGCTGGCGCCCTGGGCGAGCAGGTCGACCTCGGGCAGCCTCGGCAGCCCGAGCTGCCGCGCGACGTTGCTCACGACGTCGACCGGCATGCGTTCGGTGGCGGGCAGGCTCGCGACGTCGATCAGCACCGGGTCGAACCCGTGCGTCCGGCCGAGGGTGTCCAGGAACGGCCACGCGTACGTCTTGCCGCACGGCCGCTCGCCGGTGACGACGAGCACCCGCTTCTCGTCGCGCGCCAGGAGCTCGGTGAGCTGTTTGCGCAGCTCGGTGCGGTCGAGGAACGGCCGGCCGGCGACGCGGTGGACGAGGAACGGATCCTCGCCGGCGACCACGGCGTTCGACACCACGTCCAACGCTTTCCGCGCGAGGCGCACGTACTGCCGCACGCTGAGCTCCTCGCTGTCCTCGAGGAGCTGGAAGACCTCCGTCGCCCAGCCGCCGTCGCTTGCGGCGATGAGCAACTGCTGACGCATGTCGGTGTTGCCGACGTTCACGCTGACGATGTCGTTCAGGCGTCGGCCGGTCCGTTCGAAGAGCACACGTTGCAGGGCGCTGCGCTCGGGATACGCCACGGCCAGGGCGTACGCAAGGTGCTGCATGACGATTCCGGTGAGGGTGAGGGCGGGCATCGACGGGCCACCTAGACGCTGGGGGTGAGGATCTTCTCGGTGCAGCCGGTGCGCTGCAGGTGGTCGACGACCGCGCCGAGAGGCACGGCGCCGTTCGAGGCCGGGCCGGGCCCCGGGGGGCGGGTGCCGTCGCCCGCATGGTGCAGCGCGACGACGTCGAGCCGTGCGTCCATGCACGGCGATCCCGACGAGCCGGGCTCGGTGTTGACGAGGTGGCGCACGCGGGTGCCGTTGGCGTTGACGGAGCCGCTCGAGCCGAGCGACAGCTTGAGGGGCGCGCCCTCGGGGTGCTGCAGCACGAGCATCGGCGACCCGTCGGCCGGTCCCTGGCCGAGCCCGCCGAACCAGCCGCGCGGCGTCGCCTGCGGATCGGCGACGGCGCGACCGGCGGCCTCCTCCCCGGGGCGCCCGGCGAGGCGCAGCAAGGCGTAGTCGAGCTCGTCCGGCGACGGCAGGGAGCCGTCCGCCGCGGAGTCGGCGGCGCTGGGCGGCGCCGAGGAGACTAGCCAGTCGGCCGGCGCGAGCCGCAGCTCCGTCCCCGCGCTGACGACGACCCCCTGCGCACGCTTGTAGTCGAACCGCAGGATGACGTCGGCGGGAGTCGCGTGGCCGTGGAGCACCGCCGCGACGACGTGGTGGTTGGTGAGGCAGAGATCGGGCCCGACGAGGAAGCCGGTGCCGACGCCCGAGTGCACGCCGGCGTCGACCTCGACGCGGCACACCTGCGCCTCACGCCGGCCGAGCGTCTCGCGCCACGCGGTGACGTCGACGAACGGGGCGTCCTGGCGCACCCGCGTCTCGAGGTCCGGGGTGGCGGACGCCAGCCCGAGGTCCATCGCGGCGGCGAGGAACTCCGCGTTGCCCGGCCGAGCCTCGCGCGCCGCGGCGAGCAGCCTCATGGTCCAGCCCTCGGCCTCCGCCGTCTGGATGACCCGGAAGACGATCTCCTGGTAGTCGCCGCCGAGCGCGATGTCCTCGCGGTTGCGGTTCTGCGAGTAGCGCAGCAGCTCGTCGAAGCGCGCGAGAGTGAACGCCTGCCGCAGCGCGTCGCTCAACTGCTTCCACTGCCGTCCGGTGAGCGCCATCGACTCAGACCGGTCGCCCGACGTGCTTCGCGATCGTGCGCCGCACGATGTCGGCCGCCAGGTACTCCGCGATGCCGTGACGGTTGGCGCTGCGGTTCACCACCAGCGCGTCGGAGCACTTGTCCGCTGGGCGGTACTCCGGGCGGATCGTCGGGTCGAGCGCCACGACGTCGGCCGCGTCGGCCGCGTTGAGCCACGCGCCGACCGACGGGGGCACCGCAAGCGGACGGCCCTTGACCTGGTCCTGGATCTCCTGGATGCCGAGCGGGCTGCCGAGCGTCACGAGCAGCGGCACGTCGAGCCCGGCGAACCGCGGCTCGCTGAGGACGTCGTACGCGACGACCGTGCCGAGGCTGTGCGCGACGACGACGACAGGCCCCTGGGCGTCGTCGAGCACCGCGCGCAGGCGGTCGCGAATCGCCTCGGCCTGGGCCTGGTCGAAGAAGTAGGCGTGCGCGTCGTGCAGCGTGGCCTTCACGAGCGCGCGGAAGGCGGCCACCCGCAGGAACTTCGGCCCGGGGATGACCTCGAAGTCGTCGGGCAGCGAGTCGGAGCCGGACGCGGCGGCGTCGGCGGCATAGGCCATCCGCTCGAGTACGCCCTTGAGCGGGGCGGCCGAGGCGTCGAGGCCGCCGAGCTCGACGGCGGTCTTCTCGACGAACGCCTCCGTGGGCTCGACCCCACCGGCCTCCAGGGCGCCGGCGCCCGCCGCGAGACCGCCGTCCGTGAAGCCCTCGAGCCCACCGTCGGGCAGCGGGCTCGCGTACCGGAGGTCCGCCCAGTACGCCATCTGCGCGCTGACCGCGGGTTGGAGCGCGAGCGCGGTGTTCCACGTCGCCACCAGCGCCTCACGCCTCGGCTTGTTGCCGATGCCGTGCACGTACACCACCGTCGGTTCCACGCTGACTCCTCGGGCCGGGCCGCTCCGTGTGCTCATGCACACGCCAGGAAAGGAGCACGCAGTCGGCGTCGGTGATACATGCCGGCCACGCCGATCCGCGCGCCCGCGACGGGCACTGGAAAGCGACGCACGTTCCTCCCAGGATCAGCAGCGGGTGCACCCACAGGGATGACGGTGCCGCTGTCGGGGAACCGTCGCAGGCGTGCGAGGGCCTCGCCCGCCCGCACGTCCGCGGCGCGCTCGGCGGGGTCATCCACCGGGCCGACCACAGGGCCAGCCACGGCAACCGGTGCTGTGAGCATCGGAGGGCTGGCGCTCGAGGGCGACGCCGCTGGGGGCGGTGTTCCTGCCGCTGTTTGGACGGCCTGGACGTAATCCGCGCTCATCGTCGCTCCCCCTGGGCTCCTACCAGGCTCCTCGCGTGCCCAGCCGCCCGCAAGCCTGGTGCGAAACCCATACCGGAAACTTTGCGAGGAATCTGGTCCTCGGTGTACTCCCTCCCGCCGGCGGTGGTGACCGGTTGCTCCCGGGACGACAGACGCCGGTCCCGCGCCTCCCCTGGTCAGCACCGCCCGCGGCCCTCGACAATCCGGACATGGCTCAACACGCGTCGGACGACCGCACCAGCGACCAGCTCACCGGGCCAATGCTCGCCTTCGTCGCCGCAGCGATCACGCCCGACGAGAAGGCACGCCGACTCTACTTTGGCGTCGCACTCAGACACGGACCGGACCGACGGGAGATCGCCACCATCGCGTCGGGAGCGTGGGGCGCGACGCTGCACCCTGGCGACAACGCCTGGCTGACCGTCGGGATCAGAGCTCGCGGGGCGTACCCGCAACCGGTGGACCGCGAGATCCGAATTTGACGACGACGGCTTCGAGTTTCCCGATCCGTACCTTGACAGCGCGGGTCTTGATACGCACGCGGCGTTCGTCAAGAGTGAATTGGAAGAGATTGAGTAGGAGGAGCCCCGGACCTTGCCCCGCCACCTGAGCCACCTCCGATCGAGCAGACGGCGGGAAGGGAGCCGAGTCTTGGTTCGGCACCACCGGGCCGGCAAAGGTGCCGCGTGACCGGCGTGGCATCGTCTAGTGGAGTCCGCCTCTCCGAGTCGCGACCATCGGACGCTTCTCATCGCTCAGTGCCGAACCAGTTCCTACTGGCGATGAATCAGCACCTGCAGTGCAGGTCAGAGGGCTGGCGTGCCGAGTCTTCCAAACTGGCTACGCGGGTTCGATTCCCGTCGTCCGCTCCCGGTGCATTCGCAGGACCCATCTCCAGCGACGCCTCTCCGTCCCAGCCGTTGGCACGTGCCCATGAGTCCCCCGAACTCGGTGCGCCGAGGGCAAGTACCCGGCCTGAGAGCAGGTGTGCCGCCGAACGAGCACCTGGACTACCTGACGGACCACAAGGGTTGTCGCCCTGGCATGGTGGAGCCATGCGGTTCTTCCACCTGGCAGACCCCGCCTCACGGGCGCTGATCGAACGAGACGGCTTCTCCGCTGACACCGGCTCGCCGTCCAACCCCGGGTTCCACATGCTGCTCGGGAACGACCCCGGCCGCCGGGCGGAGATGGAGACCTACGCCGGGCAGGGTTTCCTGGTCGTCGTCGAGATGCCCGAGGAGGTCGCCCGGCCCTACCTGTGGACGCAGGAGCCCGACTCCCAGCTCTACGAGATGCCGGCCGACGTGCTGAACGCGTACGCGCCGTTCAGCTACATCGAGGTCTGAGCGGTCCGGGCCGAGAGGTCATGCGGTTCGACTCTCGTCGTCCGCTCCGGCGGTCCGCGCCGGCCAGAGGCAGACTCAGTCGCCGGCGCTGCCGCCGTCGTTGTAGACGTCACCGGCGCCGTCGCTCTCGGCAGCCCGTGCCCGTCTGCTCTCGACGCGCTGAGCCTTCACGCGGTCACCGGCGCTCGGGGCCCGCTCCGCAACGGCCGAGTACGAACCCTCCAGGGGCGGCGTGGGGCTCGCCCAGACGTGGTTCGCCCGACCGACCTGCTCGGAGCGGACTGTGTTCCCGACCTCGAGGACCAGCCGGTCGGTGTGCACCGACCGTACGCGGGCGACCTGCGTGCGGCTGCCGCCCAGGACGACCCACTGGCCCGGGACGACGTCACGCGGCCGGACGGCCCGGAACGTCGGGTTCGACCTCCGCGACCATGCGTCCCGGAGGATGGCGGCCACGACCACGAGCACGGCCAGCCCCACCACGATCCCGACCGCGGGGGTGACGGCCACGCCCCCGACGGTCGCGAGCACGCCGCCGACGAGAAGCGCGACCACGACCCACAGCACCGTCTCGGCGGGCGCGAAGCGAGGCACGGGCCCGGCAAGTGTGAGGACGCCGACGGACGACGCGGACCCCTCCTGGACCTCGGTCATCGACCACTCCTCGTTCGCTGTGCTGCCGTCGTGGGCAGGCGCGAGCCTAGTGGCCACGCCGGCCGGCACGGGCGACCTAGTGGTAGCCCTCCGCGTGCAGGTGTGCTCGCGGCAGCCCGGCACGGGTCAGGTCCGCCATGAGGGTGCGGGTCATCCCGGGCGGCCCGCAGATGAAGACGTCCCGTGTCACCAGGTCGGGCACCCGGCCGAGCAGGGAGGCGGCCGCGAGCTCTCCCCCACCCGGCTGGGTCAGGTAGTGGAGCCGGGCGCCGGCACGGAGCGCGAGCCGGTCGAGCTCGTCGCCGAGCAGCGCGCGCTCGGGGTCGGCCGTCCGGTACAGCAGGAGCACGTCGCCACCGGGTGGGATGGACAACGTCTCGAACAGCGCTCGCATCGGCGCGATCCCCACACCGCCGGCGATCAGCACGACGTCGCGTCGGGTGCGCCGACGCTCGGTCAGGATCCCGTACGGGCCCTCGGCGACGACGCGCGTACCGGGCTCGATCGACTGCAGCGCGCGGGTCGCGTCGCCCCGCGCCGAGACCGTGAGACGGAACCCGTCGTGGTTCGGCGGCGCGGACAGCGAGAACGGGTGGGCGCTGCGCCAGGTGCCCGGGGTGAGGAACCGCCAGCGGAAGTACTGGCCCGGCTGGGCGCGCAGCTCGTCGAGACGGTGCCCGCCCACGGTGATCGACACGGTGCCGGCGCCTTCCGTGACCACGTCCGCCACCCGCAACCGGTGCCGCACCGCCGTGCGGAGCGGCACGAGGAGCCGGTACTGCACGACGAGCGCGAACGCTGCGGTGTAGAGCAGCGACCAGCCCACCTGCACCGCCCGGCGCCCTGCCAGGTCCGGCCCCGCCAGCTGGTGGAGGAACCCGGCGGCGACCGCGGCGTAGCTCAGCAGGTGGATGCCGTGCCAGGTCTCGTAGCGGATCCTGCGCCGGGCGCGGCGGATCGAGGTGCCGGCGACGGTCAGGAGGAGCAGCACGGCGACGACTGCGGCGGCCACTCCGGGCATGCGCACCACCTCGATCGTGGCGCTCCAGGCATCGAGGCCACGGACCCTGGCCCAGACCACGACCGCGGCGCAGGCGTGGGTGACGATGAGGGCCATGACCAGCCGGCCGCCGCGCGCGTGCCACCGGGCGAGCTCGTCCGCGCCGACGGCACGCTCGATCACGGGCCACCGCGACATGAGCGCGACGAGGACGACGGCGCCGTACCCGGCGAGCATCCCGGAGACGTGAGCGACGAGCATGTCTCCGCTGACCGACGGCCGGACCGGCCACGCGGCGACCAGGGCCCCGAGCACGATCAGCACCCACGCGACGCGGCCGGGCCTGCGGTCGGTGCTCATGGCCCGGCGACGGGTGCCGTGCTCGGTAGCTGGTTCACGGGTGAGGTGAGCGGCCCGGACATCCCGAGCCACAGCCCGGTGCCGAGCGCCACGCAGGCCAGCACGACCGTCGCCCAGTGCCGTTGCCACCAGTGGCCCGCGGCCGCGATCACGGCACGCTCCCGACCAGTGCCGGCGTCGGCGGGCGGTCGACGAGGTCGCGCTCTCGGAGGTAGCCCTCCATGGTGCGCTCGGGTCCGTACGTGCGCCGCAGCCACCGGTAGTACAGGAAGGCCGCAGGGCCGAACGCCGCCTGCGCCGGCACGATGACATCGGTCCGGGCGTCGATGAACACGTCGGTCAGGACGGGCAGCAGCGCCGGCACGACCGCACCGCACAGCACGGCGATGACCGTCGCGCCCCGCGCCGCCCGCGGACCGTAGGCCTTCAGCGCCGCGATCACGAACAGGCCGTAGACGAGCAGGTCGCCCAGGCCGATGGTCGCGTTGTAGATGCCGATGCGGAATCCCACGGACGGGTCGAACGGCCACCCGATGAAGCGTTGGGCGAGGGTGTTCGTGACGGGCCAGACGAACGTGAAGATGGCGTCGTAGACCGCCAGGATCAGGCCGAACCAGGCGACGTGCCGCAGCCGCATCCCGCCCTGGACGTAGAGGTTCGCGGTCGTGACGGCCGCGCAGACCACCAGGATGTCGTTCTCGATCCAGAAGAGCTGCCAGCCCACCACGGTGCCGAGCATCGTCCGGCCCATCCAGATGTTGGCGGCGATCACGACGCCGACGACGATCCACGTGGCGGCGGGCCCGATGATCGGCCGCAGCCCGATCACCAGGGCCGAGGTGAAGGTCAGGCCCAGGGCGACCAGCAGCGGCGTGAGCGGCAGGATCAGGTAGAGCAGCGGCAGCGCGACGATGAAGCCGAAGAGGACGACGATGTCCGAGCCGTTGAACGCGCCGATCGCCGGCCGGTCCATCCGGACGCGTCGCAGGTACAGGACGCAGAGCGCGACGGTGAGGAGCGTCGCCGTGATGGCCACGCACAGTGCCAGGACGGTGGGGAGGGTGGTCGAGGTCGGCGTCGACATCTCAGGCTCCCACCGGCTCGGGAGCGGCGAAGGAGAGCTCGCGCAGGTCGCTGCGCACCCGTCGCAGGCCCGGTGCCCGATGGTCCTCCAGGACCCGCACCCGAGCATCCAGGCCGCGTTCGGCGAAGTGGTCGGTCAGCCCGGCGCTGCTCAGCCCGGCCACCGCGCCCGCCGGCAGGTCGATGCGCAGCCGACCGTCCTCCGGTTCCGCGTGGAAGCGGGCCGGCCAGGGCCTGCTGGGCAGGTCCTCGACCGCTTCGACGAGCTCGCGCGGGGTGACGACGCGTCCCGGTGCGACCTCGATCAGCTGGCTCGCCTTGCCCAGCACGGCACTGGTGGCAGGGATGCCGGCCTGTTCGCAGTCGACCGGTCCGGGGAGCTGGCGCACGACGTCGCGGGTGTCGTACCGCAGGACCGGCATGCACTCCCGGTACGGGAAGTACGGCGTGACCACGAGGGAGCCGAGCTCCCCCGGCGTGGCCGCGGCGCCCGACCCGAGACCGAGAACCTCCACGTGCCCCATGGTCAGGTCGTGATGGAGGTGCCCCGCCGAGCAGCTGGTGCCGGTCACGGGGATGACCTCGGTCATGCCGAAGTTGTCCGACACCGGAGCACCGAAGACCTGTTCGGCGGCGGCGCGGACAGCGGGCGACAGGATCTCGCTCACGCAGTCGATGCGGCGGAGCCGGAAGTCGGTGGGGCCGAGACCTCGGCGCTGGGCGGCGACGACCAGCTCGGCCAGATAGCTGGCGTTGACCGACATCGTGGTGGCACTCCCGGCGAGCGCGTCGAGCGCGTCCTCGACGGCGATGATGCCCAGGACCCGGCAGCGCGCACCCACCAGGCGGCACGTCATGGCGGAGAGCTGCACCGCCGCGGTCGCCCGTGAGCTGACGTGCACCTGCATCAGGTCGCCGCCGTGGAGCTCGTCGTGCAGGACCGCGCTCAGGGCACCGAGTGCCGCGGCGACCTCGAGCTCGTACCGGGAGAGCCAGACCTCCAGGGCACGACCGGTCGTGCCCGTCGTCCGGGTGGCCAGGTGCGGCTGGCTGCCGCGGCAGAGGAAGTCGCGCGGGCGGCTCATGAGGTGGTCCTTGGTGGTGACCGGCAGGTCGAGCAGCGTCGTCGCGTCGGCTGTGCGGACCTCGAAACCGTGGGCGGCGAACCACTCGGCGTAGAAGGGCGACAGCTCCGCCAGCCGGCGCGCCGTCCGCCGGAGCGACCGGTCCGCGTGGTCGATCCGGTCGGCCTCGTCGGCGAAGGGAGTCTCGATCACCTCCCGGGCCTCGAGGCCGAGCTCGCCGAACTCGGCGACCGTGGCGACCGCGTCGCCCACGAGCCGGGTCAGGGAGTCGGTGTTGAACGGTCGGCCCCACACCATGCTCAGCGCCATCCGCAGCTGGCGAACTCCGGTCTCTAGCACGGCTTGCTCCTGTCCTGATGACGAAGGTCGGAGACTGTCCGCCCGACCCGATGCCCGGGCGGACAGTCTGGGGTGACGGTCAGAAACCGTTCCCGGCGCCGACGGCGAACATGACGGCCGACAGCGAACCCAGCACGTACTTCGCGTGCTTCGCGCTCTTGAGCAGTGACTTCATGGCTTTCCCCTCCCCCCGGGGTGTCGATGTCGATCGGCCGACCGGGTCGGTCGGCACGCTTCGTGGTCACGGCACGACGACGACCTTCGCGTTCATGTCGGGGTGCACCGTGCACGTGAGGTCGAACGTGCCTTCCGCCATCCACGCGTGCGTGCTGAAGACGTCGTTCTCCTCGAGCATCTTCAGAGGCGTCATGGCGCCGTGGCCCGGGTCGGTGAGCAGCCCGCGCTTTCCGGGACCGATGATGTGGACCCACCGCGAGTCGTTCTGGAACGTCAGTCGCTCCCCGCGATGGATCGTGATCACCGGGACGCCGTCGGCTCCGAGATGAGCGTCATGGACGCCGGTGATCTCGTACCCCTCGTGCCCCATGCCGATCACGCCCACCGGCCGCGCGTCCAGCGGTGCAGCGGCGGCCGGGACCACCAGGGCGGCGGCGACGAGGGCGGCGGCGATCGTGATCCGCGGAAATCTCATCGGTCTCTCCGTTCGTGCTCGTCCGGGTACCGGAAAGCAGGAAGGCACGGAGAGCAGAACCTCCGTGCCGCGTGGAATCGCATCGTGCCGAGGTGCCTGACTGAACGAGCAGCCACCGGAAACGCGGATACCTCGGCCCGACGTTCTGCGGGCAATTCACCCTCCGCGCGCAGAGCCCTCCCGCCCCTACGGTGGTGCCGTGGGTACCGCACTGATCACCGGCGCGGCCGCCGGCCTGGGGCTCGAGTTCGCCTGGCAGCTCGCCACCGCTCGCCACGACCTGGTCCTCGTCGACCGGGACTCCGAGCGGCTCGAGCGGCTGGCCGCTCAGCTGGCGGGCGCTGCGGGCATCCGCGTCGAGATCCTCGTCGCGGACCTGTCGGTACGCAGCGACGTCGAGCGCGTCGCCGAGCGGCTCCGGACGACCGAGCGCCCGGTCGGGCTGCTCGTCAACAACGCCGGCGCCGCTCCGGGGCAGCGGTTCGTGGGCGGCGACGTCGAGCGCGAGGAGGCCGTGCTCGACCTCATGGTCGGCGCCGTCCTCGTGCTGTCGCACGCGGCCGTCGGCCAGATGACCGCCCGCGGCCGCGGCGCCATCCTCAACGTCGCGTCCGTCGCCGCGCTCATCACGCTCGGCACCTACTCCGCGCACAAGGCGTGGGTCCGGACGTTCACCGAGGGCCTGGCGGTCGAGCTGCGGGGCACCGGGGTCACCGCGACCGTCGTGTGCCCCGGGTTCGTCCACACCACGTTCCACGACCGCGCCGGCATCGACATGACGTGGCTGCCGGAGGTCGCCTGGCTGCACGCCGACCGCGTCGTCGCCACCGCCCTTGCCGACGTGCGGCGCGGCGCAGTCATCTCCACTCCGAGCCTGCGGTACCGGCTGGGGTCCGGCGCCGCCCGGGTGATGCCCCGCTCGCTCGTCCGCGCGATCGGGGCGCCGCGACCGGGCCGGCGCTGACCGGCCGTGGGGTCAGCCGAGCTCGAGCGCGACGGTGACGTAGGAGTGCGCCGGCAGGTCGACCTCCAGGCCACGCGGATGGGCGCGCACCCCCGCGTGCGACGTCGGCGCGACGGCGTCGGTCTGCTCGGGGGTGTTGTGCGCGCCGAGCGTCGGCGCGGTCAGCACGCGGGCGGTGTGCCCGACGACGTCGCGGCCGCGCAGGTCCAGGACGAGGGTGCACGGGGCGTCGGCGTCCAGGTTCGACAGCGACACCAGCGCGGTGCCGTCCTTGACGGACGCGGACGCGGAGACCAGCGGCAGGTCGGTGGAGCCCTCGACCTGCCGGGTCGGCACGTCGCGCAGGTGCACGGTGAGAGCGCCGGCGTCGTGGTGGCCGGTGTTCATCGCGAACACGTGGTACGTCGGGGTGAGGACCAGCGCGCCGGTGTCGGGGTCCGTCAGGATCATCGCCTGCAGCACGTTGACGGTCTGGGCGATGTTCGCCATCACCACCCGGTCGGCGTGGGCGTGGAACGCGTCGAAGTGGAGGGCGGCGACGAGGGCGTCGCGCAGGGTGTTCTGCTGGTACAGGAACCCCGGGTTGGTCCCCTTCTCGACGTTCCACCACGTGCCCCACTCGTCCACGACGAGCCCGACCTTGCGGTGCGGGTCGTGGCGGTCCATGACCGTCGAGTGCCGGGTGAGCAGCTCGTCGATGTAGCGTGCACGCGCCATCGTCAGGTACCACTCGTCGGTGGTGAAGTCCGTCGCGTCACCCTTGTCGGCCCACGGGCCGCTCATCGTGTAGTAGTGCAGGGACACGGCCTGGAACGGCCCCGCGGGGGTCGCCGGGTCGGCGGCGAGATCGCCCAGCGACCGCATCAGCGTCTCGGTCCAGTGGTAGTCCGCGTCGCTCGCCCCGGCGGCGATCCGCGTGAGCGTGTTGCCGCCCTGGTTGCGCGCGTAGGTCGCGTACTGGCGGGCGAGCGAGGCGAACTGCTCGACGCGCAGGTTCCCGCCGCAGCCCCAGGCCTCGTTCCCGAGACCCCAGAACGGCACCCGCCACGGCTCCTGGCGCCCGTTAGTGCGCCGGAGAGCCGCCATCGGCGAGTCGTCCGCCCGCGTCAGGTACTCGACCCACTCGCTCATCTCGCGCACGGTGCCCGAACCGATGTTCGCCGACACGTACGGGTCGGCCCCGAGCAGCTCGCACAGGTCCATGAACTCGTGCGTGCCGAACGCGTTGTCCTCGACCACGTCGCCCCAGTGCGAGTTCACCATCCGGGGTCGGTCCGCACGCGGGCCGATGCCGTCGCGCCAGTGGTAGTCGTCGGCGAAGCAGCCGCCCGGCCACCGCAGGTTCGGGATCGAGATCGCGCGCAGGGCGTCCACGACGTCGGTGCGGATGCCGCGCACGTGGGGCTCCGTGGAGTCCTCACCCACCCAGAACCCCCCGTAGATGCACCGGCCCAGGTGCTCGGCGAAGTGCCCGTAGACGTGCCGGGAGATCGTCGCCCCCGGCAGGTCCAGGTCGATGACGGCGGTCGGGGTGGTGCTCACGGTGGTCCTCTCGATGACACGTGGACGGAGCCCGGCCGCGGCGGGCGGTCGCTCCGGGGTGGGCCGGTCTAGCGACGGGTCGAGCCGCGCACCACCAGGCTGACCGGGGCGACGACGTGCTCGGCCGGGCCGTCGCCGCCCGCCATCCGCCGGTGCAGCAGGCCGACGGCGTGCTGGGCGACCCCCCGGTGGTTCGGGTCCACGGAGGTGATCCCCGGCGGGACGAAGCTCGACACCTCGAGGTTGTCGAACCCCGCCAGCTGGACGTCGTCCGGCACGCGCAGCCCTCGGTCGGCCAGTGCGGCCACGGCGCCGAGCGCGATGACGTCCGTCGCGGCGAAGATGCCGTCGAACGGCAGGCCTGACGCGATGACGTCGAGGAGGGTGGTGCGGGCGGCGTCCGAGGAGTAGGTCGCGATCGGCACGACGTACCGCTCGTCGACCGGGAGGCCAGCGTCGCGGTGGGCGACCTCCCAGCCGACCCGGCGGTCCGAGGTCATCATGTGGGTCTGGTCGAGCGTGCAGCCCAGGGCCAGGATGCGGCGCGAGCCGCGCTCGATCATGTGCGCGGTGGCCAGCCGCGCTCCCTCCTCGTTCGCGAGGCGCACGTGGTCGAAGTGGTCGGGCACGTCGCGCTCCCCCAGGAGCACGATCGGCTTCGACGTCCGTACACGGCTCAGCTGCTCGGGGTCGAGCCCGGCCACGGAGAGCAGGACGCCGTCGTAGAGCTGGAGCCGCGCGACGCTGACCGCCTCCATCTCGTGCTGCGCGCTGGCGCTCGTCCGTTCCAGGACGAGGTGGCGCCCGTGGGCCTCGACCAGCGGGGCGATCTGGTCCGCGACCTCGCCGAAGTAGTCGTGGAAGCTGGGCACGATCAGCGCGACCGTGTCGGTCCGCCCCGCCCGCAGGTGGCGGGCGGTCAGGTTCACCTCGTACCCGAGTGCCTCCACCGCTGCCAGGACCCGTTCCCGGGTCGGTCTGCCCACGGGGAGACGTTCGTTGAGCACGTTCGACACGGTCATGACCGAGACGCCCGCCTCGCGCGCGACGTCAGACATCGTCACCATCGGCATCCTCCTGCGGGGATTGTGTCAGGCGGGAGACCCCGCGAGGCCTCGACCATCTGACCGCCGCTGCGCGAGTTCGCAGACTATATCGATAAAACGCACCATCCCGGAAGCCCGGGGACTGCCCACGCGGCCGGGCGCGCCGTAGCGCGCCGGTGGTCCCACACCTCCTCCGGTCACGAGTCGGTCACAGGTTCACGACAGTCGCGCAAAGGGTTGACTCTGCGGGAGGTTGCTCCTATTTTAACGCTAAAATTCGACGCGACCGGTGTGGCCCCCTCGCACCTCAAGGCGGCATGGATCTCGGGCGACGGCGCCCGCGACGTTCTCAAAGGAGAGACATGAAGCTTGACCTGGCACCTCGCCTGACCCACCGTGCACGGCAGCGCGCGACGGCGCTCGTCGCGGCCACGGCCCTGATCAGCCTGGCCGCGTGCGGCTCCGGCGGCTCGGGCGACGACGACGCGAGCGAGAACGACGCGGCCTCGATGAGCACCTTCGCCGCCGACACGACCTTCAAGGCGACCGAGCCCGTGACCTTCTCGATGCTCTGGACCGACTGGCCCGAGACTCCGATCACGGACTCGTGGGAGGTCTTCGACGAGATCGAGAAGCGCACCAACGTCTCCCTCGACCTGACGAACATCCCGTTCAGCGACGCGGTCGAGAAGCGCAGCCTCCTCATCAGCTCGGGCGACGCGCCGGACATCATCCCCCTCATCTACACGGGTGACGAGCAGCAGTTCGCGGCGTCCGGGGCGGTCCTCCCCCTCAGTGACTACGAGAAGTACATGCCCAACTTCACGAAGTACGTGAAGGAGTGGGACCTGGGCGACATGGTCGACAACCTTCGTCAGGCGGACGGCAAGTACTACATGACGCCCGGCCTGCAGGAGGTCTCCGTCCCGACCTTCACGGTCCTCATCCGCAAGGACATCTTCGACGAGGTGGGCGCCAAGGTCCCCGAGACGTGGGACGAGCTGCGGGACGGCCTGGTGAAGATCAAGGCGAAGTACCCCGACAGCACCCCGCTGGCGGACGGCTTCGAGGGCGCGTCGATGCTCAACTACGCCGCGCACGCGTTCGGCACGGTCGCCGGCTGGGGCTTCGGCAACGGCACCTTCTGGGACGAGGACAAGGGCGAGTTCGTCTACGCCGCCACGAACGACGGCTACAAGGACATGGTCGAGTACTTCCACGGCCTGGTCGAGGACGGCCTGCTCGACACCGAGTCCTTCACCGCCGCGAACGACGGCAGTGGCACGGTCACCGAGAAGTTCGCCGCCGGGCAGGTCTTCGCCGCGTCAGGCGCGAACGGCACGGTCAACGACTTCTCCACAGCGCTCGACGCCACCGTCGGCAAGGGGAACTACGAGGTCGTGCAGATCGCCCCGCCGGGCGGCGAGGCCGGACAGGTCGTCGAGCCGCGCAACTTCTGGAACGGCTTCATGCTCACGTCCGAGGCCAAGAACCACCCGAACTTCATCGCGATGCTGCAGTTCCTCGACTGGCTGTACTACAGCCCCGAGGCTCGTGACCTGCTGCGCTGGGGCGTCGAGGGCGAGACGTACACGAAGGCCGACGGCACGTACACGCTGAACCCGGCCTTCTCCCTGGACGCGTTCAGCATCAACCCGGGCGCCGAGACCGACATCCTCAAGGACCTCGGCTACTCCAACGACGTCCTGGCCGGCTCGACCGAGTCCCGCGCGCTGAAGGAGTCGTACAACGCTCCCCAGTACGTCGAGTACATCGACTCGGTCCTGTCCACGCGCACGCCGCGTGACCCGTTCCCGCCGGCCCCTCTGGACGAGGCCGAGCTCGAGCAGGCCTCGCTCCTCGCGACACCGCTCAAGGACACCGTCGACACCAACACGCTGAGGTTCATCCTCGGCGAGCGTCCCCTCAGCGAGTGGGACGCCTACGTCGGCGAGCTGGAGTCGCAGAACCTGCAGGGCTACCTGGACCTGATCAACGGCGCCCACGAGCGCTACGCCGCGGACAACGGCTGACCGGTCCGACCCAGAGGTCCGGTGGGGCGGCGACGTCGCC